>JBLIOL010000273.1:0-7694 GCA_047639615.1 Planctomycetota bacterium
CCGAAGCGCTGCAGGAGGCTGAGGCGCAGGAACAGCTTGAGGGCATCCGCGGCTTCGGTGGCGAGCCCGGCTTGCTCAATTACATGGGCACTCAGCCGGCTGGTGCCTGGCGTACTCGCCCGTACTTCGATCTCTACGATCTTGCCCGTCGCGTGCCCTTGATGGAGTGCGCCACGGAGCCGGTGCTGGAGGCAGCGGAGCAGCTGGAGTACACGGTCGAGGACATGGTCGTGGACTCGGTCGAGGACTCGGTCGTGGCCTCCTTCGGCATGTCGAGCTACGACAAGTGCGACTTCATTCCGGGGTCTTCGGGTCTCTCCATCGTGTTCCCCGATGGCAGCAAGCACTGGGAGAACTTCACTTGGTACACACCAGAGCGCATCGAGGGTAGCGTGCGCACCTACGGCAAGTACGCCTGGTGCGCGGACGGAGCTTCCAGTGAGGCGGGCGGCGTGGGGAATTGGTACCAGCTCTTGGCTAGCTGGTACACAACGCGCTAACTCTCGAGGGCAGCTCGCGTGCGCTTGAGTGTGCGGCTGTCCGAGGCATCGGCGCCTGGCAGGTAGTAGACACTGCTTGCCAGGTAACGGCTGCGCCAGGCGGGGGAGACTTGCAGGTAGTCCTCGAAGACGGCCGAGCTGAACTTGTAATCGTGACCGTTGCGGCACTTGCGTGCGATGTGCGCGCGCACGCCGCGGATGAATTCCTCGGCGCGCTCAGGGGAGTCTTGCACGAAGGCCAGGGCGGCGCTGGCGGCGCCGCCAGGGTCCTCGGCTAGCTGCTCGAGAATGTCCACCAGCAGCGGGGGCTCGCCCTCATCGAAGTCGGCGGCCTGCAGGTCATCGAAGGTGTCATCGCTGAGCTCGCCCCTGCCGACCATGAACTCGCGGAACATCACCAGGAAGGACGCGTTCTGGAGCAGTAGGAGGCGCCGCGTTCGGTCGCTTGAAGTGTGGCGCAGGGCGTACATCAGGGCGTTGGTGGAGGTCACCGCGTGAACGGAGATGATGCTCGGCTGCCGGATGAGCAGCTCGGCGCCGCCGGCGAAGAGCGCGTCCATGATCGACTCGGGCGCTGCGCCTTGCTCTAGGAGCCTGGCCACATGCTTCGAGGCAGCGGACCATGACTCTGTCCGCAGGGTTTCGAGTAGTGAGGTGCTGACCTTCGGGTCGGCTTCGCCCGTGTGCCAAGCATGCGTAATCGTGTCCACCAACTCTTGGTTATGACGCCAGGGAGCGTCGGCTTCCTGCTCGCTGGTGGAGGGGTTGGGTGAGCCCTCATGGTTTAGGAAGGCGTAGGTGAGCGAGCGCAGCATGGGCTCTGCGTGTTGCCAGCCGATGTACTCGAGGGTGCGCCAGCTGTTGGCCATGTGGATGGCCTTGTGCCCGATGTCGCGGAAATCGCGCATGGCGTAGTAGGCGAAGAGGTCGAAGAGCTCCTGCTTACTGCTCGCTCGAACGACGCCTGCTGTGGCGGCGTCTGCGCCTTCGCTATCCCAGGCCTGCATGCTGCTGTGGAAGGCGGCGAGCGCCTTTTCAGTGCTTGGCACGGCGGACAGTTCTACAGCGGGCATGGACCAATCGCTCTCGCGCTCGTCGTAGAGCTGCTGGGTCTTGAAGAAATCGAGGGCCCAGAAAATCGGCAGCCAGCGGTCTTCCTCGGGCGCCGCAAGGGTGGCGAGGTGCATGGAGTTGACCACCAGGACCGCGTGGAACTTAAAGCCCACATCCGGCCGTGGCGGGACGTTGCGGATGCCGGCCAGGTGCAGGGCGGAGAGGATCTCCGTGTAGCTGGTGCCCGCTTGAACGCGCTTGGCGAAGGCGGGCAAGAGCTCGGCCCGCGGAGTCTTCTCGAGCAATTGCACCAGGGGTTCGATGCTCGCTTCGAAGACCACGGGGTCGGCATTCCAGGTGGCTTGGGGCTGCGCGGCGGGGAGCGCGGCGAGCAGGGAGATGTCTCCGAGAGTGAGTGCGGTGCCAGCGGCGGCGCCGGTGCGAACGAAGGCTCTGCGGGAGGGAAGCTGGGGCATGCCGTACCTGGGAGGGATCTAGTGTGAAACCGGGGTCAGCACCGTGTCCTGGGTTAGGACGAGTTGAAGTGGGCCGGCCGGATGGATCGCGCCGTCAATGCTCCACCCGATGGCTTTTGCGTGGGTGCTGGAAATGCGTTCCACCTGCAGTGTTTGACCGGCGAGATACAGTCCATCGTAGGGCAGGCTGTGCTCGTATCCGTCGATCCGTAAGAGTTCGATGCCAGCACCGGCCTCGATGCGACATTGCAGGACAGCGCCCTGCTGGAAGCGCTCGGTCAGCTGCGTCATGAGCGCCTGGCGTTGCTCTCCGAAGAACAGTGAGTAGTGGTCGAACTTGCTAGCTTCGCCGAGCTGCCTTGGCAGGCTGGCGTAGTAGGCCGCGCGACCACGTAGGAACTCAGTCGTGAGGCGGTGGTTGATGCACTCCGTGGCTAGCTTGGCAAAGGACGCGCGGTAGCTCGCGTCACGGGCGACCAAGGCACGGAAGAGCACGGCCGGGATAGACTCGCGCTTCTCCGTGATGCTGCTGAGGATGGTATCGAAGGCGGTCTCGCCGGCTTCAATTCGGAAGGAACGATCCAGGTCCCAGGGTATCCAGCGCCAGGTGGACTCTGGGTCGCTCAGGTCCAAGATGGCTGCTCCTTGCTCCCAATCCTCAGCGTGACAGAAGGCCATGCCGAGCATGTAGCGCGAGAACTGGTCCAGGTTCACGTACTGGCTAGCCAGCTCCGCGCTCATGTCATGTTCGTGGTCGAGCACCCACATGAGCAGCTTGTCGCGGGCGATCTCGCCTTGTTTGTTGCTGGACCCTCGGCGGCGGAAGACGAGGAATTCCCCGTGGCCGATGCGCGAGGGTAGCTGCTTCGTGCTGAGGTGTTCGGTTAGGGCGACAACGCCCAGGCGCTCGCCGTTGAGGTAGAGCAGGGCCGGTTCCGTTCTGGTGGAATCGACTCCTAGGGCTGTGAAGATCTCATAGCCGAGGGAGCTCGAGAAGCGCAGGTTCACCACTCGCCGCAGTATCAGGGTGCGCACCGGGTCCAGGTCGCCGTCGAAGACGAGGCCGCTGGGTAGGGATTCCTCTCCGTAGCGCGAACGCAGGTGTAGTCGGTAGCTGTGGTCTCGGCCCGGCAAGCGGCTGTAGCCGCCGTGCAGGCGCAGGCCGACTCGGAGTCGATGCTCAAGTTCTCCAGCGCGGTAGAAGGACACCTCTGCGCGGTCCTCTGTGCTGCCTAGGTAGTCCTCTAGCTGGCTCGCAAGGCGCTCAGGGTCCACGGCCACGGAGACCACTGACCAGTCGCCGGCGTTGCGTTCACTGCTAGGTAGGGAGCTGTCGGGAAAGGTCGATTCTTCCCCGGAACGCACATCGTAGAGGAGTTCGCCGACTCTCGACTTACGCCGGAAAACGAGCTGTTCCAAGGCCTCACGTTTGCTCTCGTCCTCCTCAGCGGTAGGCGTATAGAGCTGGCCATCGTTAGGCACTTGGCCCACCAAGTCGGAACGCTGCAGGATGCTTCCGAGCATGCCGGAGTCAAGCAGTGGGGATGGGACTTGTCTGGTTTGTAAGCGCTCCCGCAGGTGCTGTTGCTGAGGAGATTGGTCGAGCCATGCTCCTCCTGCGCAGAACAAGCCGGCGCCTAGCAGGGCACCGAGGAAGGCGGCGTTGCGCCCCATGCTCAGGCTCCGCGCGAGAAGTAGAGGTCGGAGCGTAGGTCCGCGCAGAGGGTGCGAAGTTGAGCTTGGAGCTCGGGGACGCGTTCGCGGGGCATGCTCGAGAAGCTGTAGGAGACGACGGTCTCTTCGGCGCTCTCGGCAACCGCATCCAGTTGCCCGCCGGTGACGCGCGAGGCGACCATCTCGAGGAGTTCGGAACCGCAGCTAGCAAAGGCCGCTCCGGGGAGGCGAAGCACGAGCATGCCGTCGGAACGCGGGCGGCCGATGAGGCCGCTGCGCCAGTGCAGTAGTAGCAGTACGCTGACCGCCACCAAGAGCACGACACCTAGGAAGAGCAAGTTGAAGGTTGCGCAGCACAGTGAGCATGCGACCACGAGCATCAGGAATCCGATCTCCTCTGGCTCCTTGACGGGCGTCCGGAAGCGCACGATCGAGAGCGCACCGAGCAGGCCTAGGGAAAGCGGCAAGGAGAACTGAATCGCGATGAAGATGGCCGTGATCGAGATCGCGATCAGCGGGAATGCACGATGGATTTCGCTGCCGGTGGCGCGCGAGCGGAAGAAGATGCGGTAGAGCAGGGAGACGAAGATCCCAGCTGCCGCAGAAACCGCCATCAGCATCAGGAAGGAGAGGAACCCGAAGTCTGCCATGCGCTTCGCGCCGGGCCCCATCATGGTTTCGAGCCAGTCGTTGGTGGCCAGGGTCGTAAGAGCGAACATTATGGGCAGGGTTGGAGGCCGGTCAATTCGGCGTGACAGGCGGTGTACTTGGAGAAGGCTTGGAGGCGGCAGCCGAGGTCTCTGAGTGGGCGCAGACTGGCGGGCAGTCTTGCGCTCGGTCCTTTGATCTCTACGACCGCGAACGGGATCTGGGTGTGACGAACGCCGGGGATGCGCAGGGGATTCGCCTTGGGGGCGTGGATTTGGTCATCCAGGGAAACGCGTAGGCCGCTGCGTGGGTCGACGAAGCGGCGTCGGCGGTAGCGCACGGTGAAGACCGGTTCGAGCGGGCTGGGTAGGACCGCTCCCGCCTGTCGCGCGAGTTCGCTGAGCTGCGTGAAGCGGACATCGCTGAGGGCGAGTTGGCGCAGCTCCGCTGGCGTCAGGGGGACGGGCAGGCGCAGCTTGTTGCGGCTGCTGCCGACCTTGCTCTTGACCTCGAGAAAGGCCGTCGTGCCCAGGGGCTGGCCTTCGTCGTTCTCGTACCAGCGCAGGCGCAGCTTGGACTTGAGGAAGTCGCTGGCGAGCTTCTCCTCCAGGAAGCGCCAGTCCGGCGTGTCGTAATACACGCTCACGACCCAGCCTCCGGGATGCCCGGGATCGGGCATCAGGCGACTGCCTAGGAAGGCGTGCACCAGGGCCGAGCGGGGGGCGGGTAGCACGAATTTGAGCTCGTGCTCGGGCGCCGGGTTACTGGGAGTGCTGTGTTCCATCAGCCCGGGCCTAGGCGAGTGATGCTGACATCGTCGAAATAGAACCGAGCCGCAGGCTGTTTGCGCCGCATGTCGGTCGGCACGACAACGCGCCACTCGAGGCGAATCCACTGGGCATCCGGGTGTACTTGGTCCAGGTCGATCGTGACCGTTCCGGGCTGCCAGCCCGACGGGCTTTCTTTCCAGCCGTGGAGCGCCCGGGTTCCCAGCTTGGTGGGGAGCATGGGGATCGCCGTGTGCTTTAGGCTCGTCTCGCCGTAGCCATGGATCAGGAGCGAAATCCGTTCGCTACCGTTGAGCTTGAAGCGTGCTTGCCACTCGATCATGAGCCGGTCGCCTGGCTCGCACTCCACCAGGGGGCTGAGGGTATTCCCGCTCTGCGTTCCCACGTCCAGCAGGCCGCACCACAGGCCGGCATGGACGTTCTTATCCGTACGTTTGGACTTCGCAGTCCAACCGTCTTGCTCGAAATCGAACAACGCAAGCTGTCCAGGGCGGGGGGGCTGGGGGCCGCAACCCAGCAGGATCGTCAGGAGGAGGAGCCCACTCCCGGACCGTGCTTGCTCCCTGCGAGTGGGGCGAAGAGGCTTCATGGACTGGCGAGCATAGCAGCCGAGGATGCTCATTCCGCAGCGGGTCGAGCGCGGATCCCAGAGGCAGGACGGGCGCCAGAGCATTGGAGCTGTCAAATGCCGGTCTTCGCGGGCGTCGGGCGGGCTGGGACGTTAATCTGTGAGCGACCGCGGTTCGCCCTACGCTTCGGCGCCCGAATCAGAACTACACGACCCCCAAGAGAGACACTCAATGGCCATCATTCCGATGCGCGTCATGCTGGACCACGCTGCCGAGAACGGCTACGGCGTGGGCGCTTTTAACGTCAACAACATGGAGCAGATCCAGTCCATCATGATGGCGGCCAGGGAGACCGAGTCGCCGGTCATCGTGCAGGCATCGCGCGGTGCGCGCGCCTACTCCGAGGACAACTACCTGCGGCACCTGATGCTGGCTGCGGCTGAGCTGAACCCCTCGGTTCCCATGGCCATGCACCTGGATCACGGCAACTCGCCAGCCGCGTGCCGGAGCGCCGTGGAAATGGGCTTCACCTCCGTAATGATGGATGGCAGCCTCGAAGAGGACGGCAAGACACCGGCCTCCTGGGACTACAACGTGCGCGTGACTAAAGAGGTGGTGGACTTCGCCCACGCTAACGGCGTCACCGTCGAAGCTGAACTTGGTTGCCTGGGCGGCATCGAGGACGGTCAGGGCGCAGGCCTCTCCGAGGAGGAAGCCCAGGAGCACCTGACCGACCCCCAGGAAGCGGGCGACTTCGTGGATGCGACCGGTTGTGATGCCTTGGCCGTAGCCATCGGCACTAGCCACGGTGCTTACAAGTTCAAGAAGAAGCCCACTGGCCAGGTTCTGCGCATGGATGTGATCCGCGAGATCCACCAGCGCATGCCCAACTGCCACATGGTCATGCACGGCAGCTCCAGCGTCCCCGAGGAGCTGATCAACATCATCAACGAGTTCGGTGGCGAGATGCCCGAAACCTACGGCGTTCCCGTCGAGGACATTCAGGAAGGCATCAAGCACGGCGTGCGCAAGATCAACGTGGACACGGACAATCGTCTGGCGATCACCGGTGCTATTCGTCGCCTGCTGCAAGAGCAGCCCGGCAAGTTCGACCCGCGCGACTACCTTAAGCCCGCTCGCGTGGCCATGAAGGAAGTGGTCGCGGCGCGCATGATCTCCTTCGGTCAGGCTGGCCAGGCCAGTGGCGTGCAGATGCGCAGCCTTGAGGACATGAAGTCCTACTACCTGGCCAAGGCCTAGGCCGCGTGAACTACTGCTCGAGGGCCGGCATGCTGGCCGTGTCCCTCGGGTAGGTGCTGCTCGCTGTACGTGCGGCTTCGAGCACGGTCTCGGCCGCTGCCTCCTGACCGTCGGCGCGCAAGCACTTGGCCAGGGTGATGCGGTTCTCCTTGCTGGGGCGAGCATCCACCGCACGCCTCGCCAAGGCGATGGCCTGCTCGAGGCTTGAGTCCGGACGGCTGCGCGCCATGACGCGCGCGATCCAGGGCAGGCTCTCCAGGCGCAGGTTGAACACAGCGAGGGTGGCTCGGGCCCGTGGGCTCGGCCGGGTCGCGCTCGAGCACTTGCTCGGCCACCTCGATCGTCTGCCGGGCGTGATCGCTGCTCGTGGTCATGGGCTGCAGGTGCGTGCTGGAGCCTAGAGCCCAGGCGAATTGGGCACGTGCCTCGACGCTGGATTCATCCAGTTCCTCGGCGCGCTGGGCGTAGGCCAGGGCGCTAGCAGCCCGCTTAAAAGACAGCGACTTGTCGCTCGGCTCCCACGAAGCGCCTGGCTGCGTTGCCAGAACCCCCAAATGGCCACGACTATGGGGGGGACCTGTCGCCTTGCCAGACGATCCGTGGAAACCAATCGCTGGGCCGCTGTTTTTTAAGCGGCCTGCTAGCGGCGGCGGCGTTGCGCACCTTTTTTTCGCGATTTGCGAAGAGAGCCAAGCCATCGGATTCGGCGCGCGAGGCCAGGAATGC
>JBLIOL010000274.1:0-7635 GCA_047639615.1 Planctomycetota bacterium
GGAGCTGAAGAGAGCGACGAGGGCAAGGACAAGGACAAGGACAAGGAACCCTCCCTGGTCTACTTCCTGCTGGAGGCGATCATGTGGGGCTTCATCACCCTGTTGATGCCTTGCACCTATCCGATGATCCCGATCACCATCAGCTTCTTCACGAAGCAGGCTGATCAGCGCGAGGGCAGCGTTCTGCCGCTCTCCCTGGCCTATGGCGGTGGCATCGTAGGCATCTTTGTGTTCATCGGCGTGGTTGTCGGACCGGCCATTCAGGGCTTCGCCAACCACCCGGTGTTCAACCTATTCGTGGCGGTGATGTTTATCTTCTTCGCCTTCACGTTGTTCGGTTGGATCAACCTGCAGCCGCCGGCCTTCATGATGAACATGGCCGGCAAGGCCTCGAGCACGGGCGGCTTGGTGGGCGTGTTCTTGATGGGCTTGACGCTGGTGATCACCTCCTTTACCTGCACGGCGCCCTTCGTTGGCAGCCTGCTGGCGTCGGGTGCGCAGCAAGGCGCCATGCATACGGCCCTCGGCATGGGAGTCTTCGGACTGACCATGGCCACGCCCTTTGTGCTGCTGTCGCTCTTCCCAAGTCGCTTGAAGTCCATGCCCAATGCCGGCGCGTGGATGAACACGCTCAAGGTCTTCCTGGGCTTTGTTGAGTTGGCCGCTAGCCTCAAGTTCCTCTCCACTGCCGACCTGGCTTGGGGTTGGGAATTCATCAGCAAGGAGGTCTTCCTGCTCGCTTGGGGTTCGATCTTCTTGGTAGCCGCGGCCTTCCTCTTCGGTTGGATCAACCTGAAGGGCGAGGAAGACGGCGCGATCAGCCCGGGCCGATTGGTCGGCGCAACCGCGACCTTCGTGTTTGGCATGTACAGCCTGTTCCTGATCGGCGGATACAAAATGGACCCGCTGATGCTGGCCTTCGCGCCGCCCTACTCGACGGCACCCGAACGGGCTGCTGGGGAGTCGGGAAGCAAGTCGCACCCCATCGTCAAGGATGACTACGAGGACGCGGTCTCTCAGGCCAAGGACAAGCAGAAGGCGTTGCTCGTGAACTTCACGGGCTTCAACTGAAGCAACTGCCGCGTCATGGAAGGCAAAGTCTTTCCCTCCCCGGCGGTCGCCGCGGAGCTAACCAGCCACTTCATCGAAGCCCGTTTGCACGCAGACTTTGGCAGTTACGCTGAGACGGTAAAGGCCCTGCGTGAGGAGATGACCGGATCGGTCGCACTCCCCATCTATGTGGTCATGGACCCTGAAACGGGCGAGGTCGGCGGAATCCTAGAGGGCCTGCGCTTCGCGCCTGACTTCAAGGACTTCCTGACCGAGAGCCGCGCCAAGCTCGGCATGTAGACCCGCTCTTACGCAGGTCTCAATAGGATCCAATTGCGGCAATCGCTGAAAAGCGGTTGCCGCAATTGCGTGAGTGGTCCACTCTGAAGGTGCAAAGCCACTCATGCGTGCCAACAACCTGATCCTCTTTAGCGCCATTAGCAGCGCCCGATTTACGGGTGCCGTCAATGGATGGGTCAGAGGTAACTCTGGCTGAGAACGGCTTTCACAGAACACAAAAGCCCATCCGCCATACGCGCTGATGGGCTTTTTTCATCGGCATGCGTTTCGGCGGAGCAGGCTCCGATACCGACATTACCGATGACTACCAACCAAACAGCAAGCGGCATGGATCATGCCCGCAGCGAGATCGATCGCCTCGACAACGAACTCGTCCAAGTCCTAGCCGAGCGCATGCGCGTGGTGCAGGGCGTGGGCAAGCTCAAGGGCGACCGTACGGGCAGCATCCTGTTGGATCCCGAGCGTGAGCGCCTATTGCAGGCGCGCTGGAAGGAGCGTGCCGAGGATGCGGGCCTGTCCGGCCCCTTCGCTGCCCGAGTGCTGCGCGAGGTGCTGAGCCACTCGCGCCGCACGCAGGAAGCGCACTTCGGCAAATCGGATGACAAGGCCCAGCGCCTGCCCACAGTGGCCTATCAGGGCGAGCCTCATTCCTACAGCTACCTGGCTGCTGGTCAGCTCTTCGATACGCGTGCCGAGGGAGGTTCGCAGCGCATGGGTCATCGCACCTTCGCCGGCGCGGTCGAGGCCCTGCGCGAGGGTCGCGTGGATTATGCGTTGCTCCCCACAGAGAATAGCATCGCTGGCACCATCGGCGAAATCGGCCAGCTATTGGCCGATTCAGACCTGTACGTGGTGGATGAGGAGACCTGGGCGGTGGAGCATGTATTGGCCGTGAGCGCCGGGCAGGAGCAGGCGCCGATCACCCACGTGCGCTCGCACCCGGTGGCCCTAGCCCAGTGCAGCGCCTATCTGCGGCGCATTCCCGGTGCCATCTCCGAGCCCTGGCACGACACCGCTGGCGCAGCTGCATCCTTGGAGCGCGAGCCTACGCCTGGCGTGGCTGTAATCGCTTCGGAAGAGGCCTGCGCGGCCCATGGATTGGTGGTCATCCAGCGCAATGTCGCCGACCGCGAGCCGAACCTGACACGCTTCCTCTTGCTAGCGCGCGAGGAGGAGGTGGTGCCCATGGGCATCCCGGCCAAGACCTCCTTGCTGCTGAGCCTCGATCACAAGCAGGGCGCCCTATCCGAGGTGCTAGCCATCTTCGCGGCGCGCGCCATCAACCTGACGCGTATCGAGAGCCGGCCCGATCCGCAGACCCCCTGGCGCTATCGCTTCTTCATCGACTTGGAAGGCCACCGGGATGAGCAGGCTTTGGCGGCCGCGCTCGATCTCGTGCGGCGTCACTGCAATATGGTGCGCGTGCTGGGCACCTATCCCATGCGCACGGAGGACGGTGGGCACCTGAAGGGGCCGGAGGCTGTGGTGAGTGCGCCTGCCAGCGAGGGGCCCGTCATCGAACGGGTGGAGAGCGTGCCTTCGGCGCTGTTAGTTGCTGGGACCTTGCCCGTGCAGGTCGGACCGCTGCATGTGGGTGGCGACCACTTCACCATGATCCTTGGGCCTTGCGCCGTGGAGAGTCAGGCGCAGATTGAGGCAGCCGCTGCCATGGTTGGTCGCGCGGGCGCGAGCATGCTGCGCGGAGGAGCCTTCAAGCCGCGTACGTCACCGCACTCCTTCCAGGGGCTGGGGCAGGAGGGTTTGGATCTCTTGCAGGCTGCGGGCCGTGCGGTCGAGCTGCCGGTGGTCACCGAGTTGATGCGTATCGAGGATCTGGATGCGGTGGTGGCGGCCGCTGATGTGATCCAGGTGGGCGCACGCAACATGCAGAACTACGCGCTCTTGCGAGCCCTTGGGCGCGTGGATCGACCCGTGCTCCTGAAGCGTGGCATGAGCGCCACCGTAGATGAGCTGCTCTCCGCGGCGGAGTACATCACGGCCGGCGGGAACCAGCGCGTGATTCTGTGCGAGCGCGGTATTCGGACCTTCGAGACCTCAACGCGGGCTACCTTGGACCTGGGCGCCGTGGCCGTCCTCAAGACGCGCACGCACCTGCCGGTGATCGTCGATCCGTCCCATGCGGCCGGCGTGCGGCACCTGGTGGTGCCCCTGGCCCTGGCCGCGGCGGCGGTGGGGGCGGACGGCTTGATCATCGAGGCGCACCCCAACCCGGAGGAGGCCCTGTGCGATAAGCAGCAGGCGCTGACTTCCGAGGATCTCGAGCAGCTCTTCAAGGGTCTGCGTCCTATTCTCTCCTCCCAAGGAAGGTGGTTGTAATCGAGCGTAAGCAAATACCGGGCCTAAGCGCCCTGGCCCAGGCACTCGTGCCCTCGGCCACTATGGCCGCGGCCGCCGCAGCCAATGTGCATCCGGACCCGATCAACCTCGGCATCGGCGAGCCCGTGGAGCCGCCTGCGGAGGAGGTTAGCGCCGCCGCTATGCGCGCGGCGCGAGATGGCGAAGCGCGCTACGGGCCGGCGGATGGCTTGCCAGAGCTGCGCGAGCTCGCGGCCGAGGATCAGACCCGCCGCTCGGGAATCGCGCGCAGCCTAGAGAACGTGATCATCACCGCCGGTGGTAAGCCGGCGCTGATGGATGCCATGCGTTGCCTGGTGAACCCCGGCGACGAGGTCTTGGTGCTGGCGCCCTTCTGGCCGAGCTTCCTGCAGCAAGTGCAGCTGGCCGGCGGCGTTGCGCGCATCGTGCAGCCGGGCCCGGACATGCTCCCGGACCCCGCTGCCATCGCGTCCGCCTGCACCGAGCGCACGCGGCTCGTGATCCTGAACAACCCCGGCAATCCCACCTCCCAGATCCTGGGTGCCGAGCGCCTGCGCGCCATCGCCGAGGTGGTGGATGAGCACGATCTATGGGTGCTGGCCGACGAGGTTTACTCCGGCCTGGTCCTCGACGGCGACTCCCGCGGTCTACTCAACATCTGCCCCGATCTGGCCGACCGCACCGTGGTGGTGGAGAGCTTCTCCAAGCGCTTCTGCATGACCGGCTACCGCCTCGGCTACGCCTGCGCGCCGGCCGCCGTGATCGAAGCGATGACACGCCTGGCTACCGCTTCCACCACCTGTGTGAACATCCTGGCCCAGCACGCTGGCATGGCTGCCCTGCGCATGGATGGCAGCTGGGTCGAGGGTCAGCGCCGCACCTACCTACGCCGCCGCGACGAGACTGCCGCGCGCCTCTTGGCCATGGGCTGCGACCTGCACAAAACACCGGAAGCAGGCTTCTACCACTTCTTCCGAGCCCCTGGAGTCGAGGACGACGTGACCTGGGCGCGCGGCCTCTTCGAACAAGAGGGCGTCACCCTGATCCCCGGCACGGCCTTCGGCGTTCCCAGCCGTATGCGCCTCTCCTACGGTGCTACCGACGCTCGACTGGAAGAAGCCGCCGTGCGCATCCAGCACTACTTGGACTGCAACTCGTAGACGCAGCGGCGATCGCCGCCCACGATGTGCTCGGTGCGTTCGATTGTGATCTTGCCGCCGAGCACTTGCTGGAAGAGCTCTAGCTCGATGTCGCAGAGGCCGACGCAGGAGCTGGCGGCTACACAGATCGGGCAGTGGTTTTCGATCAGGCGGAAGCCGCTGGAGCCGCTCTTGGTGTACTCGGCTAGGTAGCCTTCTTCACGCCGGATGGCGGTCAGCGCCGCGACGCGTTCCTTGAGCGGGGCGGAGGGCCCGGGCATGCGCTTGCGATAGTCCTCAACCTGCTTGGCGCCGCGGGCTTTGATGAGCTTGGCCAGGCCGCCGGGGCCGAAGGCGTCTTGGGCTGCCTTGAGCATGCCCAGGGCTAGCTCGGAGTGACTGTCGGGGAAGTGCTCTGCGGCACCGGAGGACACGCTCCAAATGCGTCGCGGGCGGCCGACCTTGCCAGCTTGGTCCTCGAACTCCACCAGGCCTTCATCCCCCAGGCCCGCAAGGTGCTGGCGGGCACCTACGGGGGTGATGTCCAGGCGCTTGGCTAGGCCCGAAGCTGTCTGGGGGCCTTTGGTCTTCAGGTAGAAGAGGAGCTTGTCGCGGGTTCCCGCGTCCTTGGGAGGTCGCATGCCAAGAGCTTAGGGCAAATCCCGTTATAAAAATAGAAACAGGTTGTTCTATCTGTGGGGTGTGTGGAATAAGAATAGCAATCGCTATCCAAATAACGGCAATCAAGAACTTTCCCCCTATGCGAATTAAGCACATCGACCACATCAACTTCACCGTCAAAAACCTCGCCGAGAGCGTGGAGTGGTACAGCCGCATCTTTGGCTTCGAGTCCCAGGAGGCCGGTATCTACCAGGACAAGTACCCCTGGCAGATCCTGCGCGCGGGGGAGGCCCTGCTGTGCATGTATGAGTACCCGGAGCGTAGTCACCCGCTCCCGACGGGCCCCGAAGCGGAGCGCTTCCACAGCTTGGGTCACTACGCCTTCCGCATCACGGATCGCGAAGCCTGGGAGGCCATGATTGCGCGGGAGGCCATCCCTCTACGGGAAGGCGACCCTATCGATTACCCCCATTCCACGGCCTGGTACGTCTACGACCCTACCGGCTACGAAATCGAAGTCTCGCTCTGGCACGGGGACGCTGTACAGTTCTCGCATGCTGAAGCAATGGGGTAGCCGGGCAGTGAGTGGGCGTTTCGGCGCTGCTGGTGGGGTTTGTGGGTTGCTGGCTATGGCATGGCTACCCATGTCCTGCGGCGGTGGCGCTGAGCAGGCGCCGGCCGACCCGCGCCCCAACCTGCTGCTACTACTGACCGACGACCAGCGCTACGACACCTTGTCATGCAACGGCAGTACGCTGCTTGAAACACCGAACCTCGACCGTCTAGCGAGCGAGGGAGCGCGCTTCTCCCGGGCCTATGTGACCACCTCACTGTGCTGCCCGGCGCGGGCCAGCTTGTACACGGGCCTCTATACCCACACCACCGGTGTGCGCAACAACGAGGACACGGTCGATTTCTTGCGGGAGATCAAGGGCTTCCCGGAGCTGCTCCAAGAGGCGGGCTACGACACGGCCTTCTTCGGCAAGTGGCACGCCTACAATCCCGGCTTCATGCCGCAGCCCGGCTTCGACCGTTGGGTGAGCTTCGATGGCCAGGGCAACTACGACGACGAGGTCTTCAACATTGATGGCAAGACGGAGGTGGCGCCGGGCTTCATGACCGACAACCTCTTCGACCTGGCCATGGAATGGATCGGGGAAGAGCGCGATAAGCCCTTTCTGTGCGTCATCTCCCTGAAAAATGTGCACCGGCCCTACGACATTCCGCCGCGGCACGTGGGCCTCTTGTCGGAAGCTGATTTTGTGGTGCCGGCGAGCTTCAACGATGTGCGCGAGGACTCGCCCGCCTTCGTCCAGCGGGTGCGCGGGACGCGGCGTAACGGCTTCTTCGAGGACGGCTCAACCCACGCGGAGAACACCCTGGGGTATCACTCGATGGTGCTCTCGATCGATGACAACGTTGGCCGTTTGCTGAGCGCCTTGGAGGGCGAAGGATGCCTCGATAGCACCGCCTTCGCCATGACGAGCGACGGTGGCTTCATGTGGGGCGAGCACGCGCTCTATCGCAAGCGCACGGCCTACGAGCCTTCGATTCACATCCCGCTGCTCATTCGCTACCCGGCCGAAATCAAACCCGCTCAAGAGATCGAGCAGCTGGCTCTGGGGGTGGACATCATGCCCACCCTCTTGGACCTCGCCGGCGTTCCGAGCCCAAAGTTGCAGCACGGGCGTAGCCTGCGCGGCCTGTGGCAGGGCGAGGCGGACGGCTGGCGCGAGGACTTCCTCTACATCGATGGCTGGGGCAAGATCGTCGACGGTCCCCAGGAGATGGCGGTGGTTGGCGAGCGCTACAAGCTGGTGCGCTATCGCCGTGGAGTGAACGAGGAAGCACTCTACGATCGAGAGACGGACCCTGATGAACGCCGCAACCTGATCGACGAACCAGAGCACGCGGCCGTGGCTGAGGCTTTGCGCGCGCGCCTGGCACTGCTCATCGAAGAGGTCGGCGCTTCGCCCACCTGGTTGAACCCACTCGAGATCAGCGCCCCTGCCGAGACGCGCTGAGCGCGCCTCGGCTAGGGATCACTGGAAGGTGATCTCGACAGCGTCCGTGAAGTTGGACGTATTGATGGGGTTGGCGTCGCGGAACCAAGCGGTGAAGTTCCAAGTGTCGCCGGGCATCACCATGATGGGACCGCCGAAGGGGGCGGGGAGTGCCGTGAGGTCGA
>JBLIOL010000275.1:0-7570 GCA_047639615.1 Planctomycetota bacterium
GAGGTAGGTGGCGAGGTCTTTATGCCGCTCTCCACGGGTCGCATGTCTTTCGGCACATTCCAGGTGAAGATGCGCAGCGGTAGCCGCGACATCACCCAGGTGGAGCTGCACGAAATCGTGGTCGAGGTTGGTCGGGATGAGGACGTGCCGCTGGTGGCTGACGCCTGTCGCACCATGCTCATCCGCAATCATGACCAGAAGGACTACGAGGTCATCGTGCCCATGGAGCAACTCCTGGCGGCGGAAGAGACCAAGCGCATCTTCAACCTGGTGCTGGGTTCCATCGCGGGCATCAGTCTCTTGGTGGGTGGCATCGGCATCATGAACGTGATGCTCGCAACGGTTACCGAGCGCACGCGTGAGATCGGTATTCGTCGCGCGCTCGGGGCCAAGCGCCACCACATCGTGGTTCAGTTCCTTGTGGAGACCGTGGTCCTTTCGGGCTGCGGCGGTGTTGCAGGTGTGGGGGTCGGATTAGCGATCCCAGCCATCATCGAGCGCTTTGCCGGGCGGCCAACCATCGTGACCCCAGCAGCGCCCATCTTGGCCTTCAGCATCTCGGTGGCCACAGGCGTGATCTTTGGTCTCTATCCGGCCTGGCGCGCGGCGGCCATGGATCCGGTGGAAGCTTTGCGGCACGAGTAGGTCAGTCCTCCATGGGAGCGCGCAGGGAGAGTGCCCGGGCAATCTGGTCTGCTTGACTGCGGCTGGGTGCTTGGGCCAGGTCGGCTAGGGTTAGGGCCACCCGCCGCAGGGACTGCAGGGCCCGCGCGGAGAGCGAGTGGCGCTCCATGGCACGGCCCAAGAGGCGTGCCGAATCGCCTCCTAGAGGAGCGATGCGATCTAGGTCTTGGGGCGAGAGGCTGGCGTTGGGATGGGGTTGGCCGCGGGTTTCGCGCACCGCTCGCGCACGGCGGACGGCCACGCGTAGCTCTTCTTCTGTGGGTCCTTGAGCGCTGGCGCTACGACCGTCAGGACCCGTGCCGGTGAGTGCTTGCAGGTCGGGTGGACTCAGCTCCAGGCGCAGGTCGACCCGGTCCAAGAGCGGGCCCGAGAGTCGTTGCCTATAGCGCTGTACGTCGCGCGGGGAGCAGCGGCAGGGACGTGAGGGGTGACCGCGGTAGCCGCAGGGGCAGGGGTTCATGGCGGCCACTAACTGGAAGCGCGCGGGGAATTCCACTTGGCGCGCCGCGCGCGAGAGCAGCACGCTGCCCTGCTCGAGGGGTTGGCGCAGGGCCTCGAGAGCGCCGCGCCGGAACTCCGGTAACTCGTCGAGGAAGAGCACGCCGCCGTGGGCCAGGCTGACCTCTCCAGGGGCGAGCCTGGCGCCGCCACCGATCAGGCCTGCGTAGCTGGCCGTGTGGTGCGGCGCGCGGAAGGGGCGTTCGCCCACCAGCCCGCCGGGCCAACGTCCGGCCACGGCCAGGATCGCCGTGGCCTCCAAGCGTTCCTCCAGGCAGGGCGGATCCAAGAGTCGTGGCAGGCGCCTGGCGAGCATGGTCTTGCCCGCTCCGGGAGGCCCCATGAAGAGGAGGCCGTGGCCGCCAGCGGCGGCGATAGCCAAGCCGTATTTGGCGACCCCGTGGCCGCGCACGTCGTCCAGGCTTGGGTGCTTGCCCGAGGCCTCGAGGGGTGCTGGGACTTCGACGCGTGGCAGCTGGTCCTCATCCGAAAGCAGGTGGGCCATGACCTCCGCTACGCTGCTGGCGGCGCGCACATCGAGCTGGGGTAGGGCCGCCGCCTCTTCCGCCGTGGCCTGCGGGGCGATCAGACGCTGCACCCGGCCCGGCCCAGCCGCGCGCGCGGCCAGGCCGGCCGCCAGGCCCCCGGGCACGGGATGCAGACGTCCATCGATGCCTACCTCCCCGAGGAATAGGGTTCCGACCAGGAGTCCAGGGTCCAGGTGCCCCCCGGCGCAGGCCGCCGCCAGCACCAGGGCCAGGTCCAAGGTCTCTCCTGACTTGGGCAGGGCCGCCGGCACCAGGTTGAGGAACAGTCGGCCCGGCCCCAGCCGTAGGTGGTTCTCCTCTAGAGCGCACAGCAGCCGTCCACGGCTCTCCCGTAGCACCGAGTCCGGTAGCCCCGTGAGCAGCACTTCCGTGCGGCCCTTGGGCGTGGCTTCGAAACGGCCTTCCACCGTTACCAATTCAGCTTTCCAGCCTAGCAGGGAGGCTCCCAGTACGCGTGCGGTTTTCACCCCAGAGGAACCGACCTAGGGTCGCTTGCGTTACCCTCCAATCTCCAGCAATTTGCGGGTCCGACCAAGGCAGCCTGCTTCGTACCCCTGTCCTTACAGCCTACCTGACCATGAGCTCCTACTACGAACCCGAAGACCTGGACGCCTTCGCTAGCGTCTCCGAACACGCTCCTGAGCTGGGCAAAAAGTTCTTCGAGTGGTACGGCAGTGTCTTCCAGGACGGAGCGCTCAGCGCTCGCGAGAAGTCCCTGATCGCCCTCGGAGTGGCCCACGCGGTGCAGTGCCCTTACTGCATCGATGCCTATACCAAGGACGCCCTCAGCAAGGGCTGCGACGTGGAGCAGCTGACCGAGGTGGTGCACGTCTCCGCCGCCATCAAGGGCGGAGCAGCCCTGGTGCACGGGGTGCAGATGCGCAAGGTGGCCGATTCTCTCGGCATGTAGAAAGCGCCATGGCTGATCTTCTTAAGAGCCTCGCGCGCCGGCGCGCTCCGCTGGCGGATGCCGGCTACCAGCGTGCGCGTTTGGATGAAATCGATCTGGGCGCGGGTGTGGGGAACTTTGAAGAGCAGCTAAATACCGCCGGGTACGCGCCCCTGCGCGCAGCGTCGGTGGAGATTCTGCAGCTCAACCTTGGCCGCGTCTGCAACCAGGCCTGCATCCACTGCCACGTGGACGCCGGGCCCGACCGGCGCGAGAGCATGTCGGACGAGCTGGTAGAGCTATCTCTGGCGGTGCTCGAGCGCAGCGGAGCCCGCACCCTCGACATCACCGGCGGCGCACCTGAGATGCACCCGCGCTTCCGCGACATCGTGCGCGAGGGCCATCGCCAAGGGGTGCACATTATCGATCGCTGCAACCTGACGATCCTGCTCGCCTCGCGTTACGAGGACCTGCCCGAGTTTCTGGCGGAGCACAAGGTGGAGGTGGTCTGCTCCTTGCCGCACTACCGTCAAAGCTCCACCGACAAGCAGCGCGGTGACGGCGTCTTCGAGGCCTCCATCGAAGCCTTGCAACGCTTGAACGCCGTGGGCTACGGCCAAGCCGGTACGGGCCTGCGGCTGGTGCTCGTTACGAATCCCGTGGGCGCCTTCCTACCCGCAGGCCAGGCCTCCCTGGAATCGGAATGGAAGCGCGAGCTGAAGCGACTGCACGCGGTCAGCTTCGACTCGCTCTACACGATCACGAACATGCCCATCAGCCGCTACCTGGAGTGGCTGGAGCAGAGCGGCAACCTCGAGCGCTACATGGCCACCTTGGTGCAAGCTTTCAACCCGGCTGCCATCGAACCCTTGATGTGTCGCAACACGCTCTCCGTGGGCTATGACGGACGGCTCTTCGATTGCGACTTCAATCAGATGCTGGAGCTGGGCCTCGACTCCGCTGCGCCCCAGACCCTGCAGGAGTTCGACCTAGCAAGCTTGCAGCAGCGCACGATTTCCACCGGGCGTCACTGCTTTGGCTGCACGGCCGGCGCAGGCTCATCCTGCGGTGGCGCGCTCGATAGCTAGCGCGTCCTCATGAGTCGATCCGGTTAGCGGTCCAGGAAGACCTGCACGCCGGTGGTGGTGCTCTCAGTCTTGTTGTCGCGGCCACCGAGGTTGTAGCTGTCCTTCTGCTTGCCGAAGTCGAGCAGTACTCCGATCGAGGGCTTGTTGTGGTATTGGAAACCACCCGTGCCGCCCTGACTTTGGCCGCCAGTCGTATAACTGTCTTTCCCGCCGCGATCGATGCAGATGGCGATGCCGGTTTGGGCCGCGCCTCCGCAGCTCAGGTCGCCGGTTTGGTAGGTGTCGTCGCCGCCGTCTTCTAGCAGGTAGCCGACGCCCTCGTCCCAGGCCATGCCCGTGTGGGCCACGGAGCGGCAGATGTACTTATCGTCGCCGCCCTTATCCCAGAGCACACCAACCGCCTGGTGCACGCCGAAGCCCTGGGCGTAGCGTGAGCCATAGCTCTCGTCGTCGCCGCCGCCGTCGTACTTCAAGCCGAAGGAGAAGTAGTACCCGCCGCCCTGGCTGAAGCTGCCGGCTTGGTAGCGGTCCTTGCCGGAGCCTAGATCGATCAGGGCTGCGATGCCGCCGGCCACGTCCGAGCGCATGCCGGTGGAATAGCCCTGGGAGGCGCCGTGGTAGACGTCCGCGCCGGAGTTGCCGTAGACATCGGGCCACGTCAGGTCGGCCACGTAGGAGTCATTGCCGCCGCCGTCTACGAGGGCGCACAGGCCGTAGCCGATGCCGCCCGCTTGAGACGCGGCCCAGGCTTTGTAGGTGTCGTTGCCTTCGAAGTCGTAGAGCAAGCCCACTCCGCAGGTTGCATGCCCCTGGGAAAAATCGTGGGAGCTGTATTCATCGTCGCCTTCCATGTCGACCAGTGCGGCGAAACCAAAGGCGCTGGCGCCTAGGCCGAAGCGTTCGGAGGTGTAGCTGTCGTCCCCTTTACGGTCCACCAGAATAGCGACGCCCGCCAGGCTCGAGGCCGGGCCATTGCCGGTGCCCTGGTAGGTGTCGTTGCCGCCGAGGTCGAGCACGATGCTGACCAGTGCATCGGCCGATTCGACCACCGCTGCGCGGGTGTAGGTGTCGTCGCCGCCGAGGTCGATGATCAGGGCGGCGCTGGCGCTGTGCTCTGAGACGCGCTTGCCGGTGAGCAGTACTCGATTGCGGGAGGCGTTGCCCGCGGCCGCGAGTACGTTGGCGCCGTAGGAATCCAGATCCGTGCCGCCCTTGGTGCGTGCTAAGCGGCGCGGAAGGCCGCTCAGGAACTCCGCTTCAGCCAGGCGCATGAGGCCACTGGCCACGCCTAGCATCAGCCGCCGGTTCGTGCGCGGCGTGCTCAGCAGGGTCTTGTAGCTGCCGATCGCTTGGGCTTGTTCGTCCGTGAGCTCCGTACCGGGGAAGTGGTTGCGGTAGTAGGCCTCGAGGAAACCCTGGTGGCCTTCGAAGAGCAGCACGTGCTGATCGCCGCTGAGCTCGCCAATGCTCTCGTCCAGGAGGATGTGGGCTAGCTCGAGGTAGGCGCTCAAGCTCTCGAGCAAAGCCATGCCCTTGAGCTCTTCATCCTGCACCTCTTGCCAAAGTGAGTCCAGTTCTTGCAGGCCGCCATGCTCCGCGTCGTCGCTAGGGCTTTGGTATTCCGCAAGGTCGAGCCAGTCCGCTACACCGGGGATCAAGGCCTCGAACTTCGCGCCTCTCTTGGCTTGGGCCGGATGCGCGAGAAACTCTTGCAGTTCCACGGCGAGGGCCGGCGGCGTCCAGGGCTCGGACAGGGCCGTGCGCACGCGCGAGAGGCGGTTCCCTACGTTGGCGCGCGTGGTCTCAAGATTGGCCATGTGGTCGATGACCACATCGAACTCCTTGCGCAGTTTCTGGCTATCTACGGCCTCCTCGATCACCTCCCAGAACTCGGGGCGTTGGCCGTTAGGAGCGGTTTGGGAGCTGAGGGCGCCGAGGCCCAGGGTTGTGGCGAGCAGGAGCGAGGGGCGCATGCTTAGGTTCTAGCATGGCTGCGGGGGAACCCCGCCGATCATCTTTGATGCTACGCTCATCAGGCCATGCTGCCGCTCCTCTTAAGCCTCGTGTTCGTTCCCGCACAGGATGCAGTCGCTTCCCGTGCGAATGTGACCGTGCTCGAGCCGCCTTGCCCCGTGGCGGGCAGCCTCTTTGGGCAAAGCGTGAAGCAGCTCGACTTGGACGGAGATGGGAACCAAGACGTGGCGGTAGGTGCTCCCGGCGAAGGCGTGGTGTATGTCTATCACGGCAAGGCCCCCGGCTTGCCGCGACCGTTCAACGTGCAACGGATCTTCACTCCCACGGGGCCGGCTACGTGTCCTGTGCCCAGCAGCTCCGGGCAGTTTGGCATCGATGTATGGGGCGGCCAATTGGATGGGGATGCGGCCGACGAGTTGCTGGTTGGCGCGCCGGGTGAAACGGTTGGCGGCGTGGCCAATGTTGGCGCGGCGTACTTGATCGGGTTCGGTGCGAGCGGCAGCACGCCCGTGCGCCTGGCTTCACCCGTATCTACGGCGGGACTATTCGGTTCCGCAGTGGCCATTGGAGACTTTGATGGCGATGGTCTGAATGACGTGGCCGTGGGCGCGCGTCTAGCGAGTGTCGGCGGCTTCTCCGCGGGCAGCGTCTACATTTGGTTTGGTCCGGTTGATCCAGCCGCAGCACCCCTCGTGCTCGCGAACCCCTTCCCCGTGGCCAACGGCAATCTGGGGCATCATCTAGCGGTCGGTGATACCAATGGGGATGGCCTTGATGATCTGGTGGTCAACGCCCTCGGCAATACGATTGCCGCGGTGCCTTTCGCGGGGCAGGTCTTCGTGTACGAGGCGCCCATTTCGGTCACGCCCACCCATGTGATCATGGATCCGAATTTGGATCCTCTCGACTTGCCGAGCCCGCGCTACGGCATGCACATCGACGCGCGCGAAGCGTGGGTTGTGGTGGGGGCGAACCGCAAGGATCACTCCGGCATCCATGACGCTGGGCGCGGCTATGTGCAGTCCGGTCCGTCCTTCACCGACGTGTCCCTGCACAACCACAGTGCTCCCAAGGACTCGGACTACTTCGGCTTTCGTTGTGCGATTGCGGATGTGATCGGAGATAGCGCCTTGGACTTCACCTTCATCGTGATGCCGAAGACGAATCTGCCCGTTCCGAACGAGCAGGAGCTGTACATCTGGGATGGCAACTACCGTTTTGGACCGCCGACCCGGATCTTGCCAGCGCTGCCCAATTCCGGCGATCACTACGCCAACGGACTCGATCGCGGCCAGCTCTTCCCCGGGGGCAAAGAGGAATTGCTCTACGGTGATCCCACCTTTGACCGGCAGGGCTTCGGGAGCCAGGACAACTCAGGCCGCGTGGTTATCTACGGGTTTTGAGCCGTTAGGCTGTGGGCATGCTGCGTTCGCTGCTTGCCCTGCTCTGTGTGCTGTGTGTCGCCTGTGTGGTTCCTGAGAAGACCCTGCGTGGGCCTCGCTTGGAGCCGGTTGCGGTGGCCTCGCCGCAGTCCGAGCCGCAAGCGGAGACGCGGGGCGAAGAGATCGTTGCCTGTGGCCAGCGCATTGCGATCGGTACCAGAGTCGTTCTCTGGGATGAGCCCGGTGGCTACAGCGCTTACTCGGACCGGCTGCACTTCGCGCCTCCGACCAACGGCTCCAAGACCCCGGAGGATGGGCGCCTGCGTTACGAGGGCGGGCGTGCCACCAAGGGCGAGCGTCCGGTGCAACTTGTTGAGCCGGGCTCCATGGACTTGAATGAGCTGCGCGCTGCGGTGGACCTCTTCGTGGTGCACTATGACGTGGCGGGAACGGCCGCGCGCTGTTTCTTGATCCTGCAGGACCGGCGCTGCTTGTCGGTGCACTTCC
>JBLIOL010000276.1:0-7454 GCA_047639615.1 Planctomycetota bacterium
TGTACGGTCAGTGGATAGGCGGGGAAGACTACGCCGACCTGCAGACCCTTCCGGGTGGCAAGCTCAAGGTGTCAAATCTCGGTTCCTCTGGCTGTGACGGTGTTTCCATCGCTCCCGGCGGCGGCACAGGTGAGGTGAGTGTGGAGCTGGAAGAGCTGGCTGCACCCGGCCACAACGGCGGCATCATCAAGTTGGAAGGTGTCACTCCCGGTGGAGATGTGGACCGTGTGACGATCCTGGAGAGCCAGCAAGAGTGGCACTTCAGCCCGGACTTCAGCCAGCTTGGTTCCGCCAGCTACACCCTCGAGCTCTACCTTCAAGGTCAGCAGGTCTTCTCCCAGAGCGGCATGAATGGAACGGCCGTTTCCACCGCCGCCTTCATCCGTTTCTACAAGAAGAAGACCACGCACCCGGACGGCACTGTCACCACGGAGTGGTGCATCGGCGGCGGGGCTTCCAGGCTGCACACGGTGCACGGCGGTCCGACCCTGATGGCCGACATGTTCGTGCTGCGCTCCGAGGTCATCGCTTCGACGGACGCTGACATGGACCGAGTGCTGATCCTCGCCGGCGACCTCAGCGGCGATGTGACCCTGCGAGATGTGCAGCGTGCAGACAAGTGTGTGGGCGGCAACTACTGCGAGACGTCTCCCAACACCGCCGGTGACGGCGCGATCATGTGCTCCTCCGGTAGCTCGAGCATCACTGCTAACGATCTGGTACTCAGCTGCAGCGGCCTGCCCACGAACCAGTTCGGCATCTTCTTCTACGGCCCCGACCAGGTGCAGCTGCCCTTCGGCAACGGTGTGCGCTGTGTGGGTGGCCAACTGTTCCGCTTGCCTGTGCTGCACTCCGGTGCCGAGGGCATCTTCAGCTACGCATTCGACAGCCAGAACCCGCTCGAGCCGAGCGGCCAGGTGGCTGCCGGCCAGGTCTGGAACTTCCAGGCTTGGTACCGCGACCCGGCCGCCGCCGGGGCGTCCTTCAACGTCTCCGACGCCCACGCCATCCTCTTTACCCCCTGATTCAGAGGGCTGAGAGTGCTTCAGGGGTCCTCCGCCGATTGGTGGGGGATCCCTGGAAATGGGTCTGGAGGGGGGGCGTAGGGCCTCAAGACTCTCTCCGTACCCATCTCGCCAGCGATTCGAACTCCATGCGTCTTTCTCTACTCGCCACCGCTGTCTGCTTGCCCTTCCTCGCCTCCGGATGCTTCATCCATATCGGCGGTCATGGTGAGGGCTTTTCCTTCGGCATGGGCAATGGCGAGCGTGTTCAAGGTGATGGCATCCTGGCCGATGAGAACCGCAGCGTAGCTGGCTTCGACCGGGTTGAGTCCATGGGCAGCATCGAGGTCTTGGTCTCCCTAGGGGGAGCTTTTGGGGTCCAGGTCTCGGGGGATAGCAATGTGCTTGAGCATGTGCTGACCGAGGTGGAGGACGGCGTCTTGCAGGTGCACTTGGAATCCGGGAGCTACAACCTGCAGCAGCCCCTGCGGGTGCTCATCAGCGCTCCTGAGTTGGGCGGCGTCTCCAGCTTGGGCTCAGGCAATCTTGAGGTGAGCGGTTTGGATGCCGGCGAGTTCATGGTGAGCAACACCGGCTCCGGCGATCTGGCCCTGAGCGGCGTGGCGGACCACCTAATGATTCGTCAACTGGGCTCGGGCAATGTGTTTGCCTTTGAGTGTCAGGCCCAAAACGTACAAATCGATGCCCAGGGCTCGGGCGATGTGACCGTCAATGCCTCGGCGCACCTTATGGTGCGTTCCGTGGGCAGCGGCGACGTGGACTACTCGGGCAACCCCGAGGTCGAGACGTCCATGACGGGCAGCGGCGACTGCGAGCGGGTCCACTAGGGACCACAGGCTAGGCCCATTCGTCTAGGCGCGCCTGGATGAAGGACTCGATGCTGTCGCGCGTGGCGCGATAGATATCCAGGTCGCCGCCGTAGGGGTCTGGCACATCGCGACCCGAGGGATCGAGCAGATGCACGCGCTCGCCGAGGGCGGGCGGCAGGACGCTGAGCAGCATGGCACGGTGGCTGGAGGTCATGCAGTAGAGCACGTCGAATTGGCCTAAGGGCGCCGCGGCCGCAGGCGTAGAGGCGTGACCGGATAGGTCGAGCCCGCGTTCGGCGACGGCCATGAGAGCGCCTTCGGTGGCGGGCATACCCGGGCCGGCTGAGACGCCCATGGACTCTAAGCGGAAGCCGAAGTCCTCGGGTTCACCGCCGAGGCGCTCGGCCAAGAGGCCCCAGGCTAGGGCTTCGGCCATGGGCGAGCGGCAGGTGTTACCGGTGCACACGAAGCCGATGCGCAGGCCGGCGGCGCGGCGCAATTCCTCGAGGGATAGAGCGCCCTCGCGCAGAAGCTCGAAGCGGCCATTGCCTAGGGCGAGCACGCTGGAGTTTTGGCCGAGGGCGGCGGGCCCGCCGTCGAGTACGGCGCCGAGGCCTTCGGGGAAGGCGGCGCGTGTGCCCTGGGCGGTGAGGGCTGGGCTGGCGCCGGCGCGGTTGGCGCTGCTGGCTACCACCGGGCCGCCGGCAGCGGCGAGCAGAGCACGCGCCGTGTCGTGGCCGGGTACGCGCAGGCCGCACCAACCATCCTGACTGGTGGCTTCGAGGCCGAAGGGGACGCCGCGCAGAACTAGGGTCAGGGGACCGGGCCAATAGCGCTCGGTCAGGCGCTGCTGCAGGGGGCGCAGCTCCGGGAAGTCCGCCAGGATCGAGGCATCCGCCCCGTGCCAGGTAAAGCCGCGGCCGCTGGGTGAGCCCTTGAGCTTGATCAGGGCGGCCAAGCCCTCGGGCAGGTCGGCCCGGGCGGCGAGGCCGTAGACGGTTTCCGTAGGCAGGGCCACGACCTGGCCGCTTTCCAGTGCCTTGGCGGCGGCGGCCAATTGATCGGATTCGGAGGCAGCCGGTCGCTCTTGGGGGTCGGACATGGGGGCTGGAACGGAATAGCTAGGCCGGGAATCGGAGTCGGAGCTGAGAGCCTGCGTCAGTGTAGGTAGGGTACCGGTCCTGCGCATTCTCCCCGCGCGGGTTTCTTCGGCAATGGACAACTCCCAGCAAGGGCCCCAGGCAGCCCCCAGCCCCGAACGCACCGCTCTCTTGGCGCGCTTGGCTGGAGGACTAGCCCACGAAATCAAGAACCCGCTCTCGACCATGGCGATCAATCTGACCCTGCTCGAAGAGGAGTTCCAGGGCGGTCGCTCGGAGGACGCGCCGCAGCCCACCTCGAAGGAGCGCCGCTGCACCAAGCGCGTGCGCACCTTGCAGCGTGAGGTGACGCGGCTAGAGGGCATCCTCGAGGACTTCCTGCGCTTCGCCCGGGGCGGCGAAGTGAACCGTTCCTTGCAGGACATGGTGGGCCTGGTGATGGAGGTGCTGGAGTTCCTGGGGCCGGAGTTCGAGGAGGCCTCGATTCGCGTGCACTCAGACTTGCCCAACACTCTGCCGCTGGTGCTTCTGGACCCGGGCGCGTTCAAGCAGGTCTTGATCAACCTCATGGTCAACTCGCGGCAGGCCATGCCTGGCGGCGGCGAGTTGATCGTGCAGATGGCGCGCCAGGGAAGCACCGTGGAGCTGACCATCACGGACACCGGCGTGGGCATGGACGCGGAGCAGCAGGAGCACTGCTTCGATCTGTATTGGTCCACGCGTAAAGGCGGCACGGGCCTGGGCCTTCCTACCGTGGCGCGCATTGTGGACGAGCACGAGGGCACGCTTACGGTGCTTTCGGAACCGGGCCGTGGAACCAGTTTCACCCTGCGCCTACCCATGGTGCAAGAGGTCCCCGGAGGCCGCGATTGAGTAGCGCTATGCAAGATCAAATGGCTGGACGCGTGCTGATCATCGATGACGATGAAGGCCACGCCGAGGCCTTGAGCGATGCCCTCGAGATAGACGGCTATCAGTGTCAGGTGGCGAACACCGGCAAGGACGGCATCGCTGCCATGGCGGCGGGGGAGTTCGATGCGATCCTGACCGATCTGGTCATGCACGATCGTTCGGGGCTCGATGTGCTTCAGGAAGCCAAGGAGTTGGCGCCGGGTGTGCCGGTGCTCTTGATCACGGGGCACGCCACGGTGGAAACCGCGCTAGATGCCATGCGTCAGGGCGCTGAGGACTATCTGGCTAAGCCCGTGAACCTGGCCGAATTGCGGGCGAAGCTGGCGCGTGCGGCGGAGAAGTCGCGCTTGCGCGCGGCCAACCAAGAACTGCGCGTGCAGAACGCGGACCTGCGTCGGCAGTTGGACCGCAGCTTCGGCTTTGACGGCATTCTGGGGCATTCGCCGCAGATGACGCGCTTGCTTGAAACCCTCGGTGCGGTGGCGCCCACGGCGGCGAACGTCCTGATCCTGGGGGAGAGCGGCACGGGCAAGGAGCTCGTTGCACGAGCGATCCACACCAATAGCCCGCGGGCTAAGGGCAACTTCGTGGCGGTCAACAGCGCAGCCATGAGCGAGGGCTTGATCGAATCGGAGCTCTTCGGACATGTGAAGGGCGCTTTCACCGGCGCCTTCGCGGATAAGAAGGGTCGCATCGCGCATGCCGACGGTGGCAGCCTATTCCTAGATGAGGTGGGCGACATGCCCCTCTCTACCCAGGCCAAGCTGCTGCGTGTGATCGAGAACCGCGAGGTCTTGCGCGTGGGCGGCAATGATGCCAAGAAGGTCGATATCCGGTTGATAGCTGCCACCAACAAGGACCTGCGCAAAATGGTGGACGCGGGCACCTTCCGCGAGGACCTGTTCTACCGCCTTCAGGTGGTGACCCTGGAGCTGCCGCCCTTGCGCGATCGCCAGGGAGATGTGCCGATTCTGCTCGAGCACTACCTGGGCGCTTTCAATACAGAACACGGCCGCGGGGTCACGGGCATCTCGTCCGAGGCGCGCGCGCTGCTGGTGCGTTACGAGTGGCCGGGCAATGTGCGCGAGCTGCGTAACGCCGTAGAGAACATGGTGGTGCTGGCGCGCGGGGAGGTGCTCACGGCCGATGACGTGCCCGAGGCTATCCGGCTCAGCGGGCGTCATCCGGGCGAACGCGGCGGGGGCTATGCCCTGGCCGGGCGTGGTCTGGAGGAGGTCGAACGCGATCTGATCGCCGCCAACCTCGAACTGATGGGGGGCAACCGCTCGAAGACCGCCAGCGTGCTCGGCATCGGCGAGCGCACCCTCTACCGCAAGATCAAGGAATACGGTCTCTAGACTGCTCTGGGGGCTCTCTGCCAGGACGGCAGGTGCGCCAAGGGCTCCCAGGAGGGGCTGCCAGTTTGGCGCTATCAACCCCTTGGGCGATGCTCGGTTTGATTTATAAGCGCTTTGATAGCAATGGCTTAGGTGCGTCACGCTGGCCTGGCACGGCAGTTGTTCTAGGGCCAGGACAGTCCACTCAAGAGGGTAGAGGTAATCAGCATGAGCAAGAGCAAGAGCAAAATCATCGGTATCGATCTGGGCACGACCAACTCGGTTGTGTCCGTCATGGAAGGCGGCGAGCCCGTCGTCATCACCAACCTGGAAGGCAATCGCACCACCCCGTCGGTGGTGGCTTTCCTCGCGGATGGCAGTCGTTTGGTTGGCGCGCCGGCCAAGCGCCAGGCCGTCACCAACCCGACGCAGACCATCGCTTCCATCAAGCGCTTCATGGGTCGCCGTCACCACGAGGTGGCCGACGAGGAGCGCACGGTGGTTTACAAGCTGACCGGAGGTCCCCAGGACCTGGTCAAGGTTGAGGCGGGCGGCAAGGACTACAGCGCCCCCGAGATCAGCGCCATGGTGCTCTCGAGCCTGAAAGAGTCGGCTGAGGCCTACCTGGGCGAGACGGTCGACCGCGCCGTGATCACGGTGCCGGCTTACTTCAACGATGCCCAGCGCCAGGCCACCAAAGACGCCGGCGCCATCGCCGGCCTGACGGTCGAGCGCATCATCAACGAGCCCACCGCAGCCACCCTGGCCTACGGCCTGGACAAGAAGAAAGAAGGCCGCATCGCGGTCTACGACCTGGGCGGCGGTACCTTCGACATCTCGGTGCTCGAGATCGGCGACGGAGTCTTCGAAGTGCTGGCCACCAATGGTGACACGCACCTGGGCGGCGATGACTTCGACAACATCCTGATCCAGTACGTTGCCGACGAGTTCAACAAGGACCAAGGCATCGACGTGCGTTCGGACCCGATGGCTCTGCAGCGCGTGAAAGAAGCCTGCGAGAAAGCCAAGTGCGAGCTCTCCAGCGCCAACTCTACGGACATCAACCTGCCCTTCATCAGTGCGGACGCCTCCGGGCCTAAGCACCTGTTGGTCACGATCACCCGCGCCAAGTTTGAGAGCCTCGTGGAAGGCCTCGTGGCACGCAGCATGGAACCCTGCCGCGCAGCTCTCAAAGACGCCGGCCTGAATCCCAGCGACATTGACGATGTGCTTCTGGTGGGCGGTTCGACCCGCATTCCGATGGTGCAGAACAAGGTCAAGGAGTTCTTCCAGCGCGAGCCCAACAAGGGCGTCAACCCCGATGAAGTGGTCGCCCTCGGCGCTGCCATCCAGGGCGGCATCCTGTCGGGCGATGTGAACGAGGTGGTGTTGCTCGACGTGACACCGCTCTCCGTGGGCATCGAGACCATGGGCGGCGTGATGACCAAGCTGGTCGAGCGCAACACGACCATCCCCACCAGCAAGTCCCAGATCTTCTCTACGGCTAGCGACAACCAGCCCTCCGTAGATATCAAGGTCTACCAGGGCGAGCGCGAGTTCACCGCGGACAACCGCATGCTTGGCAACTTCGTGTTGACCGACGTGCCGGCCGCCCCGCGTGGCACTCCGCAGATCGAGGTCTCCTTCGACATCGATGCCAACGGCATCCTCAACGTGCGGGCCGTGGACAAGGGCACCGGCAAGGAGCAGTCCATTCGCATCGAGGCATCCGGTGGGCTCAGCGAGGAAGACATCAATCGCATGACCCAGGAAGCGGAAGCTAACAAGGAGGCCGACACGGCTCGTCGCGAGGTGGTGGACCTGAAGAACCAGGTCGACCAGATGGTGCACGAGACCGAGAAGCAGCTCGAAGAGCACAAGGAGAAGCTCTCCGAGGAAGACGTCACGGCTATCGACGAGGCCAAGGATGAGCTCAAGGCCGCTGCCGAGGGCGAAGACAAAGCCGCCATCGAGAAGGCCCTCGAGAACTTCCAACAGAAGGCCTCCAAGCTGGGCGAGATCCTGATGGCCGAGCAACAGGCGAAAGCCGGTGGGGAGGGTGGTCCTGAAGCCGCCGCCTCCAGTGGCGACGCCGAGGAAGAGCCGGTCGACGCGGACTTCGAGGTCAAGTCGTAGCTCGCTCGGAGGCGGATCCCCGATTCGCCAATAAGCTCCAGTAGCAGTACGTACGGCCGGTGCCCTTCTCCCAGGGCGCCGGCCGTTTCGTATCTCTGCTACAATCGCGTTGGAGTCTCACCCTGATCCATGTAG
>JBLIOL010000277.1:0-7438 GCA_047639615.1 Planctomycetota bacterium
AGGACTACGTGACCCTAGCTGCGAAGCTGCGTGCCCAGGGGCTCGGTGTGGAACTCTACCCCGACGCTAAGAAGCTCGGCGCCCAGCTCAAGTACGCGGACCGCCGCGGTCACTCCCTAGCGATCATCGTCGGCGAGGATGAATGGCAAGCCGGGCGCGCGCAGATTAAGCACATGCAGAGCGGCGAGAAGCACGACGTGTCGCTCGACGAGCTGGCCGCTACCTGCCTGAAGCTCCTAGGAGCGTGCCGCACATAGCCAACTTCGCGAGCCGCGCCAACTTCGCGAGCCACGCGCCCTTTTCCGCGATGCTGCGTTGCACCAACCCCGGGGTAGCTACGGTTACGAGGGTCTTGGCGCGCCTTGCCTCGCGAAAAATGGCACATGCCTCGCAAGCTCGGCTATGCGCGACACGCTCCTAGCCTAGCCAGTCCGTGTGCTGGGGCGTCTCTGTCGGGTCGTCCTTGCGCAGGTAGGTGTGCGAGCCGAAGGCGTCGCGCTGGGCTTGGACCATGTTCTGGGGCAGGTCAGCCGTGCGCAGGGCGTCGATGTAGGCCAGGCTGGCGCTCAGGGCTGGCACCGGAATGCCCAGGTGAACGGCGCCGGCGACCACCTCGCGCAGGGCGGGTAGGGCCTCTTGCAACTCGTGGCAGATGCTGTCGGCAAAGGCTAGGTTGCCCAGGTTGGGCTCGGCCCTGAAGACCTCTCGGATGGTGCTCAGGAGGTCGGCGCGGATGATGCAGCCGCCCATCCAGATACGCGCGAGTTCGGAGCGGTCCACCCCCCAGCCGCGCTCCTCGGAGGCGCAGCGGATCAGCTCGAAGCCCTGGGCGTAGGCCAGGACCTTGGCGGCGTAGAGTGCGGCTTCCAGGAAGGTGAAGTGATCGGGGGTACCCTCGAGCCTGGCGCCGGGTCCAGCCATGAGCGTAGCCGCGTGCACGCGCGCTGTCTTGTGGCTGGAGAGCACGCGCGCGTCCAGGGCGGCGGCGATGGTGGGCACGGGCACGCCCATCTCGACCGCGGCTTGCACGGTCCAGCGGCCGGTTCCTTTCTGGCCCGCGCGGTCGAGAACTTCGTCCACCAGGGGGCCTTCGGTCTTCGCGTCGCGCACGGTCAGGATCTTGGCCGTGATCTCCACCAGGTAAGAGCCGAGGCGTCCCTGGTTCCACTCCGTGAAGTGTGCGGAGCTCTGCTCGGCGCTCTGTCCGAGGCCGCGCCGCATGAGGTCGTAGATCTCGGTGATGAGCTGCATGTCGGCATACTCGATGCCGTTGTGCACGGTCTTCACGAAATGGCCGGCACCGCCGGTGCCCACGTGGGCCACGCAGGGGCCAGCTTCCGTACGCGCGGCGATCTGCTCCAGGATGGGGGCCAGGCGCTTCCAGCCCTCGGCGCTGCCGCCGGGCATCATGGCGGGTCCTTCCAGTGCACCCTGTTCGCCGCCGGAGACACCCATACCGACGAAGTCGATGTCTAGCTTGGCCAGGCGCTTGCTGCGCTGGTCGGTGAGCTCAAAGTTGCTGTTGCCGCCGTCGATGATGATGTCGCCAGCCTCCAGCAGCGGTGTGAGTTGCTCGAGCAGGGCATCTACGGGCGCACCGGAGGGCACCATGAGCTGCAGGCGGCGGGGGCGCTCGAGGGCTTCAACCAGCTCGGCCAGGGTACCGACGCGTTGGACTTCGGACAGCTCGGCGAGAGCAGCGCCGCCATCAGGCGAGAGATCCCAGGCAGCTACCGTGATGCCGCGGCTGGCCAGATTGCGCACCAGTGCGGCGCCCATGACGCCGAGTCCCACCATGCCGAATTGTGCAGTCTCTTTCATGTGCGTGTTTGGCTCTTCAGCTCTTCAGCCCTGCTGCTGCGGCGGGGTCGAGGAACCAGCTGCCGTCGCGGGCGATCTGTGCGGGAAGGTTCTTGGGCTCGAATTCGCCTTCGAGCACGCGAGCAACCATGGCGGCCTTGCCCGCGCCGGTGACCAGCATGACGCGCTCGTGAGCGGCGGCTAGAGCCTGGGGCGTGAGGCTCAGGCGGTGGGGCGGCGGCTTGGGCGAGACGATGTGCAGCACGGCGGCGCCGCGTTCCAGGAGGGCCGGATCGCCGGGGAAGAGCGAGGCTGTGTGGCCGTCGGGTCCCATGCCCAGTAGCGCCACGTCGAGCTTGGCGGGTAGCAAGGCCGCGTAGTCGCGAGCGGCGGCGTCGTAGTCGGGGTCCTCGCCGCGCATGCGCAGGACCGTAGGAGGCGGGCCTTCGATGTGGGCAAGGAACTGCTCCTCAATCAGGCGGAAGGTGCTATCCGCGTGGTCCGGGGGTACGCAGCGCTCGTCGCCGAAGTAGATGTCTACGCGCGCCCAGTCCAGGGGGGCGCCGGCGAGTTGGCGGTAGGTGGGGCCCGGGGTTGAGCCGCCGCAGACGGCCAAGCTAGCGCGCTCGCCCTTTGCAAGGGCAGCGCCGAGGCACGCAGCTAGGTGAGTTGCGCAGGCGCCCGCGGGGTCCTCCGAGACGCGCACATCAGTCAACGCATCTTCTCCCAGCGGCGTCCGCTGCGATGGATCAGTTCGTGGGCTTCTACGGGGCCATCACTTCCGCGAGTGTAGGTCGCCACCGGTGAGGACTTGTCAGCCTCCCAGGCTTGGAGCAGGGGGTCCAGGAAGGCCCAGGAGAACTCCACCTCGTCGCGGCGTGCGAAGAGGGTCGGGTCGCCGCGCATGCAGTCCACGAGCAGGCGCTCATAGGCCTCAGGCGGGTGGCGGTCGAACTCCTCCTCGTAGGAGAAGTCCATGCGCACGCTGCCGATGCCCATATCCTCGCCGGGGATCTTCGAGGCCACGTGCAGGGCGATGCCCTCATCCGGCTGAATGCGGATCTTGAGCACGTTGTTGGGTACGGCCAAGCAAGCGTCCTCGTCGCCGAATAGGCAGGAGGGGATCGAGCGGAAGTGCAGGGCAACTTCCGTGGTGCGACTGGTGAGGCCCTTGCCCGCGCGCAGGTAGAAGGGCACGCCGTTCCAACGCCAGTTGTCGATGTAGGCCTCGAGCGCCATGTAGGTGGGCGTGCGCGAGTTCTTGGAGACTCCGGGCTCATCCGTGTAGCCGTCGTACTGGCCGCGCACGGCGAAGCGGCCTACCTCGGCCGGGTTGATCGGGCGCAGGCTGCGTAGCACCTGGCTCTTCATGTTGCGGATCTCGTAAGGGCCGAAATCCACGGGCGGCTCCATGGTGCACAGGGCGAGCACTTGCAGCAGGTGGTTCTGCACGATGTCGCGCACCACGCCGGTCTCCTCGTAGAAGCTGCCGCGACCCTCCACACCGATGGACTCGGCCATGGTGATCTGCACGTGGTCGATGTACTGGCGGTTCCAGAGGGGCTCGAAGATCATGTTGCCGAAACGGAAGACCAGCAGGTTCTGCACGGTCTCCTTTCCGAGGTAATGATCGATGCGGTAGATCTGATGCTCTTCGAGCACGCGGCGCGCCAGGTTGGTGAGCTCCTGGGCACTCTCTAGGTCGTGGCCGAAGGGCTTCTCGAAGACTACCCGCTGCCAGGGGCGCGTATGCTCGCGCCGGCGACGGCGCAGCACGCGCGAGGCCTCGAGGTTCTCCAAGAGGTCGGTGAAGGCGCTCGCCGGTGTGGCGAAGTAGAAGATCTGGTTGCCCTCGGTGGAGTGCTCGACGTCGATCTCGTCGAGCCTGGCTCCTAGCCGTGCGAAGGACTCGATGTCGGCTGCATCACCGCTGACCGCGTGGATGCACTGGGCGAAGCGTTGCCAGGCATCCTCGTCCACGGGTTTGATGCGCGCATGCTCGAGGACGCCCTCGTGGAGTTTCTCGCGCAGGCTCTCGTCGTCCTTGGCGGAGCGTGAGAATCCAACCAGAGCGAAGCGTTCCGGAAGTCCGCCGCCCTGGAAGAGCTGGAAGAGCGCCGGGACGATCTTGCGCTTGGCTAGGTCTCCCGTGACTCCGAAGAGGGTCATGACGCACGGCTCGGCCGTACGTCGGCGCCCGGTGTCACTGTCGGAGCGTTCGGAAAGGGTCGGTGTGTCTGGGGTGGCGGGGCTCACACGTCCGAAGTTAGCGCATTGGTGGGCCGCACTCCACGAAAACGCCCCCGGACCCCAAAGGGCCCGAGGGCATGTAGCGCTCAGGCTATGGAGGGCCTATTGGAAGGTAACTTCGACGGCGTCGGTGAAGTTCGAGGTGGGGACGCCACCAGCGATGTCACGGTGCCAGCACTGGAAGTTCCAGACGTCGCCGGCCAACACGCTTACGCCGTTGGTGGGGGGCTCGGGGAAGTCGCCGAGGGGCATGGTCAGAGCGAAGGCTCCGCCGACGATGGCGCCGACTTCACCGGCGCGGTTGAAGCGCGCGATGTCGCCGAGGATGCAGAGGTTACCAGTGCTGCCGCCGGGGTTGGCCACGAAGCCCTGGGTGCGGCTAGCGATCATGTAGGCGAACTGAGCGGTCGGAACCTGGGTGGCGGTGATGATCAGGTTGTTGTCAGCAACGATGTTGCTGCCGGAAGCGCCGATGATGCCGGGCATGCCGCTGCTGTTGACAGCGCCAGGGCCACAGTAGTTGGTGCCGAAGCCACCGCCGCCATCAGCGCCCGAGACGATCAGGTCGTAGGGGCCACAGTCCGGACCGGGAGAGCCGGGCCAGATGTTGATCTTGGCGATCACGCGGGCCTGGGCACCGGTGTTGTTGGTCCAGAAAATTTGCTCGTTGTCGCCGGTGGTCCAACCGCAGGCGATTGAGTTGTCGCAGCCCACGTCGCCGTTGGCGAAGGGCTCACAGAAGCCATCTAGGTAGAGGAGGATGTCCACATCGCCGGTCAGCAGGTTGCCGATCGTGTCGAGTTGGATGGTGTCACCGTCAGCCACGAAGAAGCTGAAGTAGTCCCAATCGGTCTTGGTGGTGCGCAGGTCGGAGTAGGTGCCGTTGCCCAGGGAGACTTCCATGCCGCAGTCGTCGTTCTCCTCGAACATGTCGTCCATGAAGGCGCTGCAGGGGTCAACGTAGGTGCCGATGGTCAGGGTGCCGGATCCGAAGCTGCTGCCATAACCACCCACCTGAATGAGGATCAGATCGCCCATCAAGAGACCGGGCAGAGTGACCTCGCTCTGTAGACCGCCTGTGTCGTCGTTGTAGGCGGCGCAGGTGGCGCTGCAGTTAGAACCCGTGTGGACCGAGAGCTTCGTGTCGTACGAGGAACCATAGGTGTCGAAGACGTAGTCGCCGGGGGCCGGGACCGTGAAGACCCAGAAGAGGTCCTGGTTGATGGTGTCGGCGCCGCCGCCACAGGAGCCGCCTCCACTGAAGCCACTGGTGGTGTTGCTTGTGGTGTCGAAGCCGTAGCTGCCGTTGGCACCAATGGGGGTCGGGTTGGCGCAGTCGTCGGTCTGGGCCATGGCGCTACTGGCGAAGGCCAGAGCGAGCGCCGGGGTGAGGAGCTTGTGTAGGTTAGTCATCGTGCGTGGAGAGAGGAGGGTGGGAAGCCGGTCAGCTAGGATGCCGCGATCGGAGCGTGCACCGGCGATACACAGTCTATACCTGATCTCCAATTCCTGTTCAGAAGCTGTACTAGGGGCCCAAGCAGCGAGCCCCCGGTCGCTGGGCGACCGGGGGCTCGGGGGCTCGGGTGAATCGCAGGCACCATCGGGTGCACTACGCCTGCCTACTGGAAATCGACTTCGGTGGCGTCGGTGAAGTTCGAGGTGGGCGAACCGTTCACGAAGTCCCGGTGCCAGCACTGGAAGTTCCAAGTGTCGCCGGCCAACACGCTGACGCCGTTCGTGGGGGGCTCGGGGAAGTCGCCGAGGGGCATCTGCAGGGCGAATACGCCGCCCGCGATGGCCCCAACTTCACCGGCGCGGTTGAAGCGCGCGATATCGCCGAGGACGCAGAGGTTGCCCTGGCTGCCGCCGGGGTTGGCCACGAAGCCTTGGGTGCGGCTAGCGAGCAGGTAGGCGAACTGGCCGTCCGGCAGCTGGCTGGCGGTGATGAGCAGGTCGTTGTCGGCAACGACGCTGCTTCCGGAAGCAGCGATGATGCCGGGCATGCCGCTGCTGTTGACAGCGCCAGGACCACAGTAGTTGGTGCCGAAGCCACCGCCGCCATCAGCGCCGGAGACGATCAGGTCGTAGGGGCCACAGTCAGGACCGGAGGAGGAGGGCCAGACGTTGATCTTGGCGATCACGCGGGCCTGTGAACCGGTGTTGTTGGTCCAGAAAATCTGCTCGTTGTCGGCGGTGGTGTAACCGCAGGCAATCGAGTTGTTGCAGCCCACGTCGCCGTTGGCGAAGGGCTCACAGAAGCCGTCGAGGTAGAGGATGATGTCCACATCGCCGGTCAGCAGGTTGCCGATCGTGTCGAGTTGGATGGTGTCGCCGTCAGCCACGAAGAAGCTGAAGTAGTCCCAGTCCGTCTTCGAGGTCCAGAGTCCGGGGTAGGTGCCGTCTCCGAGGGAAACCTCCATGCCGCAGTCGTCGTTCTCTTCGAACATGTCGTCCATTGCGGTGAAGCAGGGATCCGGTGCCGAGGAGATGTCCATGTCGTAGTCAGTGCACGAATCGCTGACGTTCGGGTTAGCAAAGACCTCGACAATGAAGTCGGCTGTGACACCGTTGTTGGTGTAGGTCAGTCCGTCGCCGAAGGGGGACAGGATCAGAGCGCAGGAGCTGTCGTACAAGCGCAGCTCAACGTCACCGTTGTTGCTGAGAGCGTCGAGGCAGATCACGGTCAGGATGTCACCGGCGACCACGTTGACGCGATAGAAGTCGGCGTCACTGACGCTGGTGAAGAGGCCCGGGTAGTTGCCGGAAGTCAGGACCACTGCCGTCTGGCAGGTGTCATTGTCCTCGAGAGCATCGTCCGTTGCCATGAAGCAGGGGTCCGGCACGAGGCTGACGTCCATGTTGTAGAGGCTGCACTGATCCGATGAGGTGGGATCGGCGTAGATCTCGACGATGTAGTTCGCTGTGGCACCGGGGTTGGCGAAGGTAAAGCCGTCGGTGTTAAAGTCCTGAATCAGGTTGCAGCCGGCGTCGTACAGGCGCAGGTCGATGTCGCCATTGTTGTTCAGCGCATCCAGGCAGGTGACCGTCAGGATCTCGCCGATCGGGAGGTTGATGCTGTAGAAGTCGCCGTCCGTAGTGCTCGTGAAGAGACCCGGGTAGTTGCCGGCGCCGAGGGCAACCGCGGTTAGGCAGGTGTCGTTGTCTTCGAAAGAGTCGTCGGTGCCGCTGGTGCAGGGGTCGACGTAGGTGGCGATGTTGAGCGTGCCTGCGCCAAAGCTGGAGCCGTAGCCACCAACTTGGACTAGGAACTGGTCACCAGCGGTGGCGCCGAGGATGCGCACGCGGCTCTGCAGGCCGGAGGTGTCGTCGTTGTAGCCGAGGCAGGTGGCGCTGCAGTCGAAGCCGGCGTGGATCGAGAGCTTCGTGT
>JBLIOL010000278.1:0-7415 GCA_047639615.1 Planctomycetota bacterium
GGCCGGCGATCACCGCCGCAGCCACGAGGCCTTCCTTACTGCCCTTATGAGCCAGCATGGGCTGACCCGCTAGGTCGCCGACGCAGAAGATGTTTTTGACCTTGGTGCGCATCTGCTTGTCGACCTCGACGAAGCCGCGTTCATCGACACTGACGCCGACCTTGTCCAGGCCGAGCCCCTCGCTGTAGGGACGCCGCCCCACGGTGGAGAGGATCTGATCGCAAGCGATGACCTCCTCGCCCTTCGGCGTCGTAGCTGTAACCTCGTAGCCGTCGGCGGTCTGCTTCCAACCCTTGGCGAAGGTCTTGGTCATCAGACGCACCTTCATCTTCTTGAGCGAGCGCTCGATGATCTTCACGCAGCCGCGATCTTGGCCGGGAAGCGCACCGGGGGTGGCCTCGAGCACGGTCACTTGGCTGCCGAGCTTCTTGTACATCATGCCCAGCTCGAGCCCGATGTAGCCGCCGCCGATTACCACCAGGTGCTTGGGCATGGTCTTCGGGCGCAAGGCGCCGGTGGAAGACCAGATGTGATTCTCGTCGAAGTCGAAGCCAGGGATCGAAGAGGGTACGGAACCCGTGGCGAGCACGATCGTGTCGCACTTGACCAGCTGCTCGCCCTCGGAAGAGACGACCTTGACCGTGTTCGCGTCGACGATGGATCCACTCCCCATCAGGGTCGTGCAGCCATGCTTCTTGAGTAAGCCTGAGACGCCGCCGGTGAGTCGGGCGACGATGCCCTCCTTCCACTCGACGAGCTTGTTCACATCCAAGGAGACATCACTGGCGGTGATGCCCATGGCGCTGGCGTGCTCGATCTTGGAGAGCAAGGAACCCGCGGCGATGAGTGCCTTGGAAGGGATGCAGCCCACATTCAAGCAGGTCCCTCCGACAGCTTCCTTCTCCACGACGGTGACCTCTTGCCCAAGTTGGGAGAGACGAATGGCGCAGACGTATCCCGCAGGACCGGCACCGATGACAACAACCTTAGAGCTCATGGAATCTAGAGCGCCCAAGCGGCGCCCGTATTGTGGATCACGTAATCCGGGATCAAAGGGGGAACGCGCCGTCGCCGGGGCGTGCCTCGCCGCGGCGTTCGGCCACGGCGATGAAGGCGTTGTACTGACGCTTGAGGTGCTCAGGCGTAGTGGCGTAGACGTCATCGACCAGGGTGCGCAGGGCCATCGGCGGTGCAGCTTCCTGTTCGTGGATGACCGCGTCGATCTCGTCGAGGAGCTGCTGCTCCAAGAGCCCGCGCTCGCCCTCGTTCAGGACGTTCTTGCCCAGCAGGAACTGCTCGAAGCGTTCGATCGGATCGCGCTCGGCCCACATTGCGACCTCCGCATCGTCGCGGTACTTGGTGGGGTCGTCCGAGCTCGAGTGTCCGAGCATGCGGTAGGTCTTCAGCACCAGCAGCGTCGGGCCGTCGCCGGCGCGCGCGCGCTCCATGGCGTCATGCATTCCCTGGTAGGTGGCCAGCACATCATTGCCGTCCACCTCGACACCAGGCATGCCGTAGGCTTCTGCCTTGGCCGCGTAGGACTCAGCAGCGGTCTGATCTCTGGAGCTCAATGAAATCGCCCAGCCATTGTCGACGCACACGAAGACCACTGGCACCCTCCAAACGCCCGCGAAATTGAGCGCACTGTGGAAGGGGCTGGAGCTCGTGGCTCCGTCGCCGTGAAACGCTGCATGCACCACATCCTCGCCACGCTTCTTGCTGGCGAAGGCTGCCCCCACCGCGTGCATCAGCTGGGTGCCGATGACCGATGACCAGCTGGGGTAGTTCGAACCCTTGTGCTGGAAGTGGTTGCACATCTGGCGGCCCTTGGCGGTGTCGTTGGCATTGCAGTACATCTGTGCCACGTACTCCGACATGGGCAAACCGCGCATGACGGCGGCGCCGCCCTCGCGCAGGCCAGACCAGAGCCAGTCCTGGGGCTGCATGGCACCCGCGCTACCCACCTGACTGGCTTCCAGTCCAGTGGCCGTACCCACGAATCCAACCCGGCCCGCCCGCTGCAGCTTGAGCATGCGCCCGTCCATCGCGCGAATGCGCAACATATGGACGAAGAGCTCATAGAGCCGCTCATCGGTTAGGTCCGGGCAAGCTCCGACGAGCTGCCCTTTCGGAGACAAGATCTGCTGTGCGCTTTCCACGATCTACAGGGACAGGAAACCCGGGGTCTCGAGCAAGGTGCGCATGTAGGCCAACAGTCGGGCGGCGTCCGCGCCGTCCGCCAGTCGGTGGTCCACGCTGCAGGAGAAGTTCATGTACTGGCGCACACCGATCTCGTCACCCTCGGGGGTCTCGAAGACGCCCGGCCGCTTCATCAGGCGGTGCACACCGAGAATCGCGATGTTGGGGAAGTTGATGATCGGGGTGGCCATGATGCCGCCGATGTTTCCGGCGTTGGTGATCGTGAAGGTGCTGTCCTTCAGCTCCTCCGGCTTGACCTTGCCCGCGCGCGTACGCTCGGCAAGTTCCTGCAGTTCGGCAGCGAGTTGCATGACACCCTTAGCTTGCACGTCCTGGATCACCGGAACGATCAACCCATTGGGCGTATCGGTGGCGATGCCGAGATTGATGCGACCCGTGTGCACGATCTCGCCCGCAGCCTCGTCCAAGTGACCATTGAGCATGCGGATCTTCGCCAAGCCAAGCGCCACGGCCTTCATGATGAAGGGCATGTAGGTGACCTTGACGCCTTCCTTGGCGCCGAGGGCCTTGGCCTTGCCACGCAACTCGACCAGGTCGGTAACGTCGACCTCCTCTACCACGGTGAAGTGCGCCGCGGTCTGCACCGAGCGCATCATGGCTTCGGCAATCTTGCGCCGCACGCCGCGGAAGGGCACGCGCACATCGTCCGAACCCGGAGGCGTGTAGGCGGGCGCCGGAGCGCTCGCCTTAACGGCCGCGGGACTTGCCGCACTCGTGCCTGCGCCGCTCTTGGCGAAGGCTTCCACATCGGCCCGACGAATGACGCCGTTGCGACCGCTGCCCGCCACGGCCGTCAGATCGATGTTCATCTCGCGCGCCACGCGGCGTGCGCTGGGCACGGCCAGGACCTTCGATCCCGCCGGGCGTACCGCAGCAACGGCGACCGGCTGAGCGCTGGGCTGGGCCAGTGTCGGAGCCGCAGCCGCAGCCGCAGTCGCAGTCGCAGTCGCAGTCGCGGCCGGAGCCGCAACAGCACCGCCACCAGCACTGGCTAGGTGGAAGATCACGGAGCCCACGGGCACCGTCTCACCGGCCGCCGCGAGCTGCTTGGTGACCACGCCCGCCGCCGGGGCGGGGATCTCCACGGTGGCCTTGTCGGTCATGACCTCGACCACCGGCTGGTGCTCCTCGACAGTGGTGCCTTCTTCCACAATCCACTGCACGATCTCGCCTTCAGCGACGCCCTCGCCAATGTCGGGCAACTTGAATTCAATCACGGTGCCGCCTCCTCCAGAAGCGGGGGCAGCCGCAGCTGCAGGGGCAGGGGCAGGTGCAGCCGCAGCCGCAGGGGCAGGTGCAGCCGCAGCCGCAGCTGCAGGTGCAGGTGCCGCAGCACCACCACCATTATCCAAGTGGAAGATCACCTTACCAACGGGGATGGTGTCGCCTTCCCCGGCCAGGATGCTGGAAATCACACCGGCCGCAGGGGCCGGAATCTCCACAGTCGCTTTGTCTGTCATGACCTCGACGATGGGCTGATGCTCTTCAACCGTCTGGCCTTCCTTAACGAGCCAGGTGACGATCTCGCCTTCGGCAACACCTTCACCAATGTCCGGCAGCTTGAATTCGATCATGCTTTTGTTCTTCGGCGCTAGTAGCGCGCGACCTCTTCGATGGCGTCCAGCACGCGACGTTCGTCGGGCAGGTAGTGATGTTCGAGAGTGTTCGGGAAGGGAGTATCGAAGCCCGTCACGCGACGCACGGGGGCTTCCATGTATTCGATGATGTTCTCAGCCACCAGGGCCGAGAGTTCCGCGCCGTAGCCGCAGAAGCGCGGGGCTTCGTGCACCACCACCAAACGGCCGGTTTGCTTGACAGCTTCCAGCACGCCTTGCTCGTCGAGCGGCATCAGGGTGCGCAGGTCGACCACGTGGCAGGAGATGCCTTGCTCGGATGCCTGCGCAGCGGCCTTCTCAACCACCGGCACCATGGAGCCATAGCAGAGCACGGTCACATCGTCGCCCTCGCGCACGGTGCGCAGAGTGGAGAGGTCGACGATGTACTCGCCCTCCGGCACCTCGCCCTTGAGCGTACGGTAAAGCGCCTTGGGCTCGAGGAAGAGCACCGGGTCCGGGTCCGCGATGGAAGCCAAGAGCAAGCCCTTGGCGTCGTGCGGCGTGGACGGGATGACAACCTTCAGACCGGGCGTGTGAGTGAAGTAGGCCTCACCGGATTGGCTGTGGTAGAGACCGCCGCGGATGCCGCCACCGTAGGGCGTGCGGATCACCATCGGAGCCGTGTACTGACCGCCGGAGCGATAGCGCAGTTTGGCCGCCTCGGAGACGATCTGATCAAAGGCCGGGAAGATGAAGTCCTGGAACTGGATCTCGCAGACCGGACGCAGGCCGTTGGTGGCCATGCCGATCGCAGCACCGACGATGCCGTCCTCGGAGAGCGGCGTATCGAAGCAGCGCGACTCGCCGAATTCGGAACTGAGTCCCTCGGTGGCCAGGAAGACGCCGCCCTTGGGACCGACGTCCTCGCCGAAGACGAGCACGGACTCGTCCTTACGCATGGCCGTCTTCAGGCCGTCGTTGACGGCTTGGAGCAGGGTGAGAATGGGCATTGGATTCTTAAGTAGTCGGTCTAGAGGGGGAAAGCGCCGTCGCCGGCATCGGCGTCACCCTTGCGGGCGGCCAAATCAAAGGTCGCTTGACCTTGGGCGCGCAGGTGCGCAGGTAGCTCGGCGAAGACATCGGTGAAGATAGTCTCCAAGCCGGGTCGTTCGGTGTTCTCCGCGATCTTGGCCGCCGCGGCGACCTCCTCGCGAACTTCGTCGAGCAGAGTCTGCTCCAGCTCTTCGTTCCAGATGCCCTCGTGGGCCAGGAAACGCTGGAAGCGACGCACGGGATCCTTGGTCTCCCAGTCGGCCAACACATCGGCGGGCACGTACTTGGTGGGATCGTCCGAGGTCGAGTGGCCGCCCATGCGGTAGGTCTTGGCCTCGATCAAGGTCGGACCCTCACCGGCGCGCGCGCGCGCGGTAGCTTCCGCAACGGCTTGGTGCACGGCGAGCAAGTCGTTGCCGTCCACGGTCACGCCCGGCATGCCGTAGGCCTTGGCCTTGATCGCGTAGCCGTTCGATGCGGTCTGATTTTCGGAGGGCATGGAGATGGCCCAGCCATTGTTTTGGCAGAGGAACACCACCGGTGCCTTCCAGACGCCGGCAAAGTTGAGCGCGCTGTGAAAGCCTGTACTCGATGTGCCGCCGTCGCCGAAGCTGGCCAAGCAAACGTTGTCTTCGCCGCGCAGCTTGTAGGCGTAGGCCGCCCCCACCGCGTGCACTAGGTGCGTGCCGATCGGGGAAGAGATCGAGAAGAAGCGGATCGGATCCACGAAGGAGAAGTGCACGGGCATCTGGCGTCCGCAGGCGGAGTCCGCTGCATTGCCAAACATGTTGTGCATCATCTCGACGGCCGGAACCCCGTGATACAGGGCCATGCCGAAGTCGCGATAGCTCGGGAAGAAGAAGTCGGACTTGCGCATGGCGCTGGCAGCGCCCACCTGGGTGGCTTCGATGCCCCTGTTGGGGATCGAGAAGCCAATCCGGCCGGCGCGCTGTAGCTTGACGCAGATCTCGTCAAAGGCACGCACCTTGAGCATCGTGCGATAGCACTGCACGAAGTCCTCCCGCGAGAGGTTCGTCTTGGCGCCCGGAGCGGCGCCATCCTCTTCAATCACGGAGAGTAGATTGGGCTGATTCATGTTCGGGGGGGTCGGGACGGAGCTCGAAACTACTTGCGTGCAGCCTTACGCTCGCGCACAAGGCGCGCGGCGTAGAACTCTCCGGCCTTGTAGCTGGATCGCACTAGGGGCCCGGAGGCCACGAAGCTAAAGCCCAGGTCGCGACCCAGGCGTTCGACCTCAAGGAAGCGCTCGGGGGAGACGTACTCCATAACCGGCGCGTGATTGGGGGTCGGGCGTAGGTATTGCCCAACGGTCAGGAAGTCCACGTCCGCTTCGCGCAGCATGCGCAGGGACTCTTCCACCTCACCGTCTTCCTCGCCCAAGCCGAGCATCAGCGCCGACTTGGTGAAGACCAGGTCGTTGCTGGCCTTAGCCTGGCGCAGGGTGTCGAGGGAATGCTCGAAGGAGCAGCGTGGGTCGCGGATCTTGCGCTGCAAGCGCGGCACGACCTCCACGTTATGGGCCAGCACATCGGGCGCCGAGACCATCAACGTGTCGAGGTTCTGATCCACGTAGTCGGGGATCAAGGTCTCCACCACCGTCTTGGGCGCATGCTTGCGGATGGAATCCACGCAAGCCGCGTAGTGCGCGCTGCCGCCGTCCGCCAAGTCGTCCCGGTCCACGCTGGTGATGACCACATAAGCCAGGTTCAGCTCGCCCACGGCGATACCCACATGATCGGGCTCCTTGGGATCGGGCGCCGCCGCCTTCTGAACGGTCTTCACCGCACAGAACCGACAGCGCCGAGTGCACTCATCACCGAGCACCATCAGCGTCATGGTGGCCTGGTCGCCCTTCCAACACTCGCCGATGTTCGGGCAACGCGCCGACTCGCAGACCGTGTTGAGCCCCAGCTCCTGAGTCAGCTGCTTGAGCTTCGTGTAGCCATCCCCGCCCGGCAGCGGCACCTTGAGCCAGGCAGGCTTGCGCTGGCTGGCGCCACGGGCGCGCTTGGATAGTGCTTCTTGGGGGCTTGCGGACATGTTTGGAGGCTCGACGCCAGCCGCGAAGAGTAACAAAGGCCCCCTCCCGGCTCTACCCAGATCGCCCTCCTCCGCGTGCTACAACACGCCCACCCCCGCCCTAGGCCCTCTCCGTCAAGGTCGCGCCCAAGTGCCACCGGACGCTACCTGGTGGGGTCGATGGGCGGGGGTGCTGTAACGCCCGACCTCACAAGCTAGGGGTGGTCGCAAGCGGCATTCGGCCCCAAGAAGCAGGCATGACGCACCTAATTGCCATGAGCCAAGCAAGAGGACTGGGCTTCCTACTGGTGCTGAGGGCTAGAACCGCGCAAGCCGGCCAGGGCAGAAGCTGGCGATGGGAGGGTCGGGGTTGCTCTGGAGCTGGAGGGCGGTCCGCAGTTGCTGAGGGTTGGGCGCGCCGGAGCCGGCCGGAGGCCGGGGCTGGAGGCCGGGGCTGGAGAAGGGGGACGGGTCTCAGCGGAGGGCTAGGGCTGATCGCGGGTGATGGCGCTCCTAACCGCCGGAGCCGGCCGCTGGCCGGGCAGC
>JBLIOL010000279.1:0-7385 GCA_047639615.1 Planctomycetota bacterium
TGGACGTGGCGGCCTTCGCCGTCGCAAACGGCATGTCTCCCGCCGGCGCGGTTCGAGCTCTGACGGGTGACGCAGCCGCCATGCTGTCCCTCGGCGGTCAGGTCGGCAGTTTGCGCCCCGGCGCTTTTGCTGACGTGGTCCTGCTGGACGGCGCTCCGCTCTCTGCTTCGAGCAGTGTGCTGCGCGTCTGGGTCGGCGGCGAGGAAGTGAAGTAGTCATGCTCCTCCGCGCCAGAATCGCCTGCTTGCTCCTCGGGAGCGCCTTGCTTGGAAGTGCCATCGCGGCACCCCAAGGGGGCGATTCCGTGGCTGGCGAGTTGGGCGGTCCTGGGCTAGCGGTCTTCGCGGCTAAGGCCATGAGCATGCCGCTCGAAGGACCGCAAGCCGTGCACAACGCTGTCATGCTTGTGCGCGACGGGAAAATCGAGGCCATTGGCCGGCGCTCGGAGTTGATCGTTCCCGACGGCTACGAGCACCTGGACCTGGGCGCTGCTTGGATCACTCCGGGCTTCATCGATTTGCACTGTCATGTGGCCGGTAAGTTCGGCCTCAACGACATGGTCTACCTGGCCAACCCGGGCCTGCGCGCATCTGCCGATGTGGTGCCCGAGACGGCGTTGCTGATCAAGGGCGCCGCCGCGGGCGTGACCACCGTGCTCTACATCCCCGGTTCGGGCACGAATATGGGCGGCCAAGGCGTGCTGCTGAAAACCAGCATGCCCACCTACGAGCAGATGGAGATCCGCAACCCGGGCTCCCTCAAGCTGGCCCAGGCGGGCAACCCCGAGCGCTTCCTGATGGGCGTTGGGCGTTCCGTCATGAACTGGAATACGCGCAACACCTTCAAGCGCGGCCTGGCCTACGCCAAGGCGCGCGCAACGGAGTCGGGCGCGGACCGCCCGCGCAAGAATATCCAGATGGAGGTCTTTGACGGCCTCTATCACAAGGCCCTGCAGGTCTCCACGCACACGCAGCTCTACCAAGTGGTGCTGATGACCATCACTATGGTGCGTCAGGAAATGGGCCTCGAGGTCTTCATCGACCACGGCTCCTTCGACGGTTGGCGCACGGCTGCCTTGGCTGAGAAGGAGGGCGTCAACGCTATCCTCGGCCCGCGCCAAATTGCTCCGCACCTGCGCATCCAGTACCGCGGCTTCAACATCGTCAACGATACGGAGGGCGCGATCTTTGGCATGGCTGCCCAGTATCAGGCCCTGGGTCACACGCGCATCGGCTTCAACACCGACTCGCCCGTGATCCCCCAGGAGGAGCTGCCCCTGCAAGCCGCCATGGCCACGCGCTATGGCTTCAAGACGCCGAACGCGGATCAGCTGCGCGGCCTCACGATCATTCCCGCGGTTACGGCGGGAATCTCCCACCGCGTGGGAAGCCTGGAAGTCGGCAAGGATGCTGACTTCATCGTCACTGCAGGGGATCCCGTGGATCCGCGCGTGGCGGTCTCCATGACTTTCATCGAAGGCCGACGCGTGTACGACGCGAAACGGGACGGACAGCGCTGGTAAGGCGAAAAGGAAGAACAAGACCATGAAGAAATCGACCCTAAGCACACTCACTCGTTTGGCCGCGCCCCTGATGACGCTGGCTCTCGGTGCACCTCTCTTTGCGGAAGGCGAAGTCGGTGGCAGCGAGACCGTGGTTGCGCCTGCTGCGATCGAGGGCGTCGAGCCCGGCGGCCCCGGCGGTGTGGGCCTGGCGATCTACGCCAAGAAGATCATCTGCGCCGAGTACAAGGGCCGCCAGGTGGTCAACAACGGCGTGATGCTGGTCAAGGACGGCAAGATCCAAGCCGTTGGTTCGCCCAAGGACGTGCGCGTTCCCGATGGCTACGCCGTCATGAACGTGGGCGACAAGTGGCTCATGCCTGGCCTGGTCGAGATGCACAACCACGTGGCGGGCAAGTTCGGCTTGAACGACATGGTCTACTTGGCCAACCCCGGCCTGCGCGCTTCCGCCGACGTCGTCCCGAAGAACGCCTTGCTCAAGATGGGTCTGGCCGGCGGCGTGACCACCGTGCTGTACATCCCCGGCTCGGGCACCAACGTGGGTGGCCAAGGGGTCATGCTGCGCGCCGGTTTCGAACACTACGAGGACGCGGAGATCCGCAATCCCGGCTCCATGAAGCTGGCCCAGGCCGGTAACCCGGAGCGCTGGCTCATGCGCCCGCAGCGCTCGTTGATGAACTTCAACACGCGCACCACCTTCAAGCGCGGCATCGCCTACGCCAAGCAGTGGGAAGCCTACGAGCAGGACGGCGGCGTCAAGCCGCGCAAGGATCCCCAGTGGGAGATCTTCCGTCACCTGCGCAAGCGCGACTGCCACATCTCAACCCACACGCAGATCTACCAGGTCATCCTGAAGACCGTGACCCTGGTGCACGACGAGCTCGATTTGCCCTTCTTCGTGGACCACGGCACCTTCGACTCCTGGCGCCTGGCGCCCGAGCTTGAGAAGCGCGAGATCTTCGCCTGCCTCGGCCCGCGCAACATCGACGTGCCCAGCGCCGGCTTCATTCGCTGGTCCGGCTCCAACCCCGAGCGCATCCAAGGTGTGGTCGCGGGTTACCAGGAGATGGGGCACACGCGCATCGGCTTCAACACCGACTCGCCCGTGATCCCGCAGGAGGAGCTCTCCGTGCAGGCCACCATGGCCGCGCGCTACGGCTTCAAGGACGACAACATGGACACCCTGCGTGGCCTGACCATCATCCCGGCCATGGCCGGCGGCATCGGCGAGATCGTCGGTTCCCTGGAGAAGGGTAAGGACGCTGACATCCTTGTGGTGACCGGCGATCTGACCGACCCGCGCAACTCGGTGGAGTTGGTCTTCTCCGTAGGCCAGGTGGTCTACGACCCGACCAAAGAAGGACGTCGCTGGTAGAGCTATGCGCCTGCTCTCGTTCCTACGTTTGAGTCTGCTGCGACGCGCCCTTTTGGGCGTGACGGCGGGCTCGTGCCTGGCGCTGGGCGCGCTTGCTGGCGCGTCTGCGAACGGGAACGATGGGCGCAACCTGCCGACCTTTGACGCTAGCGCCGGCGCACCCGGCGGGCGCGGTTTGGCCATTCGTACGGCCAAGGCTCTGGTCTCCGAATTGCACGGCAAGTCGGCCATCAACAATGCTCTGATTCTGGTTAAGGACGGCCGCATCGAAGCGGTCGGACCGGCGCGTGAGCTCTCCGTTCCGGCGGGCTATGAAGTGCTCGATGTGGGGGCCCAGTGGGTCGCTCCGGGCATGCTCGACCTGCACAGTCACGTGGGCGGTACGCGGCGCGACATCAATGACATGGTGCATCAGACCAACCCCGGTCTGCGCGTCGCACCAACGGTGGTTCCGGGCAACGACAGCCTCTTGGTAGGGCTCTCCGCTGGCGTCACCACGACGCTCTACATTCCTGGATCGGGCACCAATATCGGCGGCCAGGGCGTGCTGCTCAAGACCGGCTTCAAGACCTACGAAGAGATGGTCTTGCGCGATCCTGGCTCGCTCAAGATCGCACAGGGAGACAACCCCACCCGTTGGGGCTTCCGCATGGGGCGCATCACCATGGCCTGGAACCTGTCGCGGGTGATTCGCGAGGGCATCGCCTACGCCAAGTCCTGGGAAGCCCACGAGCGCGACGGCTCCCCGAAGCCGCGCCGGGACCTGCGCTTGGACATCTTCCGCGACCTGGTTGCCAAGAAGACTCAGGTCTCGACCCACACCCAGTACTACCACCTGGTACTGACCACGATCACCATGTTGGCGCGCGACTTTGGCTTCGCCACCTACATCGACCACGGTTCCTTCGACAGCTACCTGACGAGCCCGATCGCTCAGAAGTATGGCGTGGCCGCCATCCTGGGCCCGCGTCAGATCATGTCGCCGCGCCCGCCGCGCTTCGACACGGACGGCCAGATCCAAGGCACAGCTTGGGGCTTCCAGGAACAAGGACATCCGCTGATCGGCTTCAACACCGACGCGCCAGTCATACCCCAGGAGGAGTTGCCCCTGCAGGCAGCCATGGGTGTGCGCTACGGGCTGCGAAACGACCGCATGCAAGGCGTGCGCGGGATCACCTGCGTACCTGCTGTGGTGAGCGGAATATCAGACCGCGTGGGATCGATCATGTCCGGCATGGATGCCGACCTGTTGATCCTCACTGGAGACCCCATCGATCCCCGCACGGCCGTCAATCTGGTCCTGTTGGAAGGTCGCCCTGTCTACGACGCCGATTTAGGGGTGCGCCGATGGTGATGCCCTACCTGTTCGAACACTCAGCGCTCCAATCCGGTTGTGCTGCGCCCATCGCTACCTTGCGAGGACGATCCCGATGAAATTCCCCCCCTGCTTGATCCCCCTGGCCATGGCCGGGCTTGCGATGGCCCCGGCGGCTGCCCAAGACCTGTTCGCGGTCCGCGCTAGGTACCTTCACACCGGCACCGGTGAGACCTTGGAGCATGCCGTCATGCTGGTGGCTGACGGCAAGATCGTCACCATCGGTGAGGACCTGCCCATCGAACGCGGCATCCCGGTGCTCGAACTGGATGAGAACCAGGTGCTGATCCCCGGACTGGTGAATGCGTACTCGCGCATCGGCATGTCGGGCGGCGGCTACTCCGATTCGCGCCCCTACATCAAGGCCTCCGATGAGCTGAACCCCGGCTCGTCGGCTTACAAGGATGCGCTCGAGCAAGGCATCGTGATGCTCGGGCAGGTTCCTGCCGGTACGGGCATCCCAGGCCGCGCGGTTGCAGTACGTACCGCAGGTGGACCCATGGGCGCTTCGGCGGCCGCGGACTCGGTCTACCTGAAGGTGCAGATGCGCTCCAACTCGAGCTCCAAGCGCAACCTCAGCGACGGCTTCAAGAAGGCGGATCAGTGGCTCGAGAAGGAAGCCAAGAACCGCAAGAAGTACGACGACGCCAAGGAGAAGGCCGGCAAGGAGAAGGACAAGGACAAGAAGAAGGCCGCCCTCGAGAAGCTGGGCGAGTACAAGCCCACCGCCAACGACCCCAAGGTTGAGGCCTTCCTCGAGATGCGCGAGGGCGAGCTGAAGATGCTCGTCTCCCTGGACCGCGCTGGCACCTACCTACACCTGCTCGACGCCCTAGGCGAAGAGGACGTGCAGTGGGACTTGCGCCTGCCGCTCTCCACCGAGTCCGACTTCTTCTATGTGATCGACCAGATCGGCGAGCAAGGTGCCGCGGTCATGATGGAGCCGCTCCTGACCCTCTACCCCGGCACCCTGCGTCAGCGCAACATGCCGGCCGATATGGCCCGCGCCGGCGCCAAGCTGATCTTGATTCCGCGTACAGATAGCATCGCCTCCTTCCGCACATGGCTGCGGGACACGGGCGTGATCGTCGCTGCTGGCCTCGACGCCGGCGCCGGTGTGCGCGCGATGACCCTCGAGCCCGCGATCTTCCTCGGCTTGGGCGAAACCCATGGCAGCTTGGAAGTTGGCAAGGCCGCTGACTTCCTTGTGCTCTCCGGAAAACCCTTTGAACCCGCGACCGAGGTGGAAGCTGTCTTCCTCGACGGCGCCCTCGTGCACGGCGAGGTGGACCTGTAATGCTTAACTACCCCAAGCGCATCACTCAGACCTTCGCCCTGCTAGCCGGCGCTGCTTGCTGGCTGCAGGCTCCCGTTTTGGCGGCGCCCAGTCTGCCGCTCGTCATCGATGACGACAAAGCGGAAGACGAGGACAAGGATGAAGGCCCCAAGTGGACCGCCGTGGTCGGTGGCGACGTCTATGTCGGCACCGGCGGTGTCCTGCGCGGCGCCACGGTGCTGTCCAAGGACGGCGTGATCGAAGAGGTCGGTTTCGACGTCTTCGTGCCCGAGGACGCGGAGGTCTTGGACGTGACCGGCTTCCGGGTCTACCCGGGCCTGGTGGCGATCTCATCCAGTGGCATCTTCGGCTCCTCCGGTGGCCTCGAGGATTCCATGGACCCCTACTCCCGCAACCTGATCCTGGCCCTGGCCTCAGGTCTGACCTCCGCCGCCAATGGCAGCGAAGTGGGCAAGCTCAAGTTCGGCGAGATCGAAGACATCGTGGTGGGCAGCAGCTTCTTCCACAGCATGTCCTTCGGCAACTCGAACCCGAGTGGCAAGCGTCAGTTGCGGGCCAAGCTCAAGGCGGCCGCGGCCTACATCCGCGACTATCGCGAGTGGGCAGTGAAGGTCAAGAGCGACAAGGAGTTGAAGGAGCCCAAGACATCGGGCCTCGACACCAACCTGGTCGCCGTCCTGCGCGGCGAGAAGCGCGGCCTGTTCAGTGCTGACGACAGCCACGACCTGCGCGAGATTGCGCGCTTGGCTCAGACCTATGACTTCCGACCGGTCATCCGCGGCTGCCGCGAGGGCTGGGTGGTGGCTGATGAGTTGGGTCGCGCCGGCGCCATGGCGATCGTCACCGCCCGCTCGCGCGGCGCGAAGGATGAGCGTCAGACCAACGCCGGTGGTGCTTCCATCGAGAACGCCGCCAAGCTCTACGCCGCTGGCGTGCAGATCGCCATCGTGCCGCAGACCACGGGCATCACCAGCCTGGGTGGTATCGTCGGCCGGGACATCATTCACCTACCCACGGAAGTGGCCTTCGCCGTGCGTGGTGGCTTGCCTGAGCAGGCAGCCTTGGAGAGCATGACGCTCATTCCGGCGCGCATGATGGGTGTGGATCACCGCATCGGTTCGATCGAGGTGGGCAAGGATGCTGACCTGATCATCACCGACGGCGATGTGCTGCATTACGAGACTTTCGTTCAGTGGGCCTTGGTGGAAGGCAAGGTGGTCTACGACAAGCAGGCCGAGCTCTACTACGCTCACATCCGTCCGCGCCCCGAGACCGAGGTCGCTCCGGCCGAGAAGGTCGACGTGGGTGAATCCGAGGACGAGGTTGAGGAGGCTCCTGAGGAGGCTCCTGCCGAAGGCGAAGCGGAAGCTGATGGCGAGAAGACCGACGACGGCGGGTCTGACGGCGAGAGCGAGTAGCTCAGCACATCAGTACTCCTAGAATTGACGGCGGCTCGGGATATCCCGGGCCGCCGTCAGTCTTGGGGGAAGGGGGCTACTTCCGATTCGCGATCCCTTGCTAGTATTCCTTGGATGCCTCTCCGCCACCTGATGCGAGTCCTGGGTCGTGACCCTAAGGACGCCCGAAACCTCACCCAGGAGGAGGCCTTCCGTGCCTTCACCTCGGTCCTCACCGGCGGCGAGAGTGAAGTCACCATCGGGGCATTCCTTACGGCCCTGCGCTGGAAGGGAGTCACGGTCGAAGAGCTCTCTGGCTTCGCCTTGGCGGCGCGTGCTCAGGCACGCATTCCATGCCGCGGCATGGGGGGCTTGGTTTGCGTCAGCACACCGCTTGATGGGCAGGATCATCATCCGCC
>JBLIOL010000280.1:0-7360 GCA_047639615.1 Planctomycetota bacterium
GGTCGTATTGTTCTTCATCCCGCAGTAGCCCCACGCGCAGGGGGAGCGGGGGCTGTGCGCCGAAGACGCGGCGCAGGTCGTGCATGGCCCGGCGCATTTCCCTTAGGGCCCATAGGCCAGTTGCACGGTCGGTGGTGGTATGCAGCAGGATTTCGGCATCGGGCAGCTGCCACATCTTGGCTAGCTCGGAGTGACGCCGGTTGGCGGCAGCTAGGTCGAGCCACTCGCCGTCCACCAGCCAGAGTCCGCGCTCGGCTTGGGTGGCTTGGTCGGCGTCGAGGAGGCGCGTGTCTTGGCGGACACCACCTGCCTCGAGCAAGCGGCGCTGCTCAGGCGTTGTCCAGAGCCCGCTCTCGTGATCGCGGGTCCACTTCTTGTTGATCAGGGCACGCTCCTCGGCGTGCATCCACTGACCCTTGTGCTGCACATGACCGCGCGCTCCGGCTTGGCCGGAATCCTGCGTGGCGAGGTAGCGATCGAGGGCTGCCTGGTTGCTGAACCACTGAGTCTCGTGCTGCACATGGCCGAGGGCGGCGCGGGCAGGTTCATGCTGCGGGTGCAGGCGCAGCAAGCGCGCGAGGATCTGGCCGCCTTGCACGTTGCGCCTGTTCTCGTTGCACCAGCCATAGAGATCCCAGAGGCGCGCAGCATCGTCAGCGGCTGCTTCGCGGCGGCCTTCGAACTCCGGGTCGCTCGCTTGGCCGGTGGCGCGCGGGTCGGGCGTGGGGTTGCCGCTCATGTCCAGGCGCACTTGCGCCACATAGACGCAGCCTGCATCACTCGTGCCGTCGCTCATGCGGCCCAGAGTGATGGGCAGGTTGCGCTGCAGGGTGATGGTGCTGGTGACCCCATTGCAGATAGCGGTCAGAGGCCGGTCTAAATCCACCAATTGATCGTTCAGGTGGAGCGTCACATGGCTAACCCCGCGGCCCGTGATGGTCACGCTGCCGGCCTCGCGATCGATGCTTGCGGTGGCGGTGCAGTCCATGGCATCGGGTGCTAGGCGCAGCCAATAAGTGCGCGTGGGGAAGGGCATGCCGACGACCACTGTGACGCTGCTTGGATGGACCGTGCGCGGATGTTCCTGCATCCAGCGCCAGAGCTCGGCTTCGGTTGCGCTGGTCTCGATCCTGGAGTTCGGCGTGCTGGCCTGGAACGCGCGTGCCTTGGCTCCGCCGCCGACGAAGAGGGTCGGCAGATTGCTGAGGTTGGCGGAGGTCTGTTCGCCGGTATCACCGGCGCGGCCGATGATGCCAGCGAAGCGTTGCGGACTGTAGTCGCCGGTAGCGAGGGCGACTTCCACGCCGCGGCCACGGCCCACCAGGTAGATGCGATCGGGATCCACGGCAAGCTGCTGCGTCACCAGGCGCAGGACCGTGAGCACGTGACTCACGCCTCCGGGCCGGCCGGCGGCCATGACCTTGTTCCAAGTGCCCGTATCCTTGGGCATGCTCAGGCTGACGAGGATGGCACCGTCGAGCACGGGGCGTTCGATCCAGTGGGTGCGTAGGTGATTCGCGGGCTGCTCGTCCTCGTCCGGAATGCTGAGGATCAGGGGCAGGCCTTGGCCCTCGGGTTCATAGCTCTTCGGCACGCGGTAGGCGTAGTCCAAGCCGTCCTGGGTGAAGCTGCCGCCGTGGTACTCGGCCCCTGTGACCTTGCCGGGCTTGAGTTTGAAGTCTTCGGGCTTCCAGGAGAGCCAAAGGGCGCGCCCGATGGCGGAGCTGAGCCTGAGGGGCACGCGCTCCTGTTGAGCCGTAGCCAAGGCCGCCAGGCTGCCTTCCACGGAGCTGCGAGCTTCGTCAACGCCTTCGGAGGCCTCGCGCGCCTCGCGGTACTGGGCCAGGCTCTGAGCCAAGGGTGCGAGAGCCTTGTTCTGGGCCTCGTCTTGGGCCTCGTTCTGGGCCTCGTTCTGGGGGAGGGCCTCTGCGCCGAGGAGCATGGCGAGAAGCAGGCAGCGAAGGAGTGATGTGGTCGTCATGGGGCAGGCGGCGTGTAGGGCCCTGTGCTAGCGCCACGGACGTGCGCGGTCACATGCGTTTCAGACGCAGGGCGTTGGCGATCACCGACACCGAGGAGAGGCTCATGGCGCCCGCAGCCAGCATGGGCGAGAGCAGCCAGCCGGTGAGTGGGTAGAGCACGCCGGCGGCGATGGGGATGCCCAAGGAGTTGTAACCGAAGGCCAGCACCAGGTTCTGGTGGATGTTGCGCACGGTGGCGCGGGCGATGGAGCGCGCGCGCACGAGAGCCAGTAGGTCGCCGCTGACCAGGGTCACCGGCGCGGTCTCCTTGGCGATGTCCGTGCCCGTGCCCATGGCGATACCCACGTCGGCAGCGGCCAGGGCGGGAGCATCGTTGATACCGTCACCGGCCATGGCGACCACGTGGCCGCTTGCCATGAGCTCTTTCACGAAGTCGGCCTTATCGCTGGGCAGTTGGCCGGAGCGTACATCGTCGAGATCGAGGCGCGCGGCGAGAGCCTTGGCGGGAGCTTCTGCGTCACCGGTGAGCATCACCACACGCAAGCCGGCTGCGCGCAGGGCTGCGATGGCGGCCGGGGTGCTGGGCTTGAGCGCATCCTCCACGGAGAGGCAACCGGCAGCACGGCCGTCCACCGCTAGGTAGATGCGCGTGGCCGGGGAGTTCGCGGACGCTGCGGGAAAGGACTCTCCCGGTGCTTCACGTTGCATCAGGGCGAGGTTGCCGAGGGCTAAGCGGCGGCCGTTCACCGCTCCTGTCACGCCCAGCCCCGTGTGTGACTGAAACTCCTCGGCGCGCGCGGGCAAGGGGCCCTCAGCCTTCGCCGCTTCGAGCACGGCCGTACCGAGGGGGTGTTCCGAATCGCGCTCGAGGGCGGCGGCTAGGAGCAGAATTTCGTCCGCTTTGAAGTTGGTGCCCTGCGCCGATTCGATTTTGCTGAGCGAGGGCTTGCCCTCGGTCAGGGTGCCGGTCTTATCGACCACCAGCACATCGACCTTGTCCAAGCGTTCTAGGGCGGCCGCTTCGCGGAAGAGCACGCCCGCCTTCGCCGCTTGACCGGTCGCCACCATGATCGACATGGGTGTGGCCAGGCCCAGGGCGCAGGGGCAGGCGATCACCAGCACGGCCACGGCCGCGAGCAAGGCATGCGAGTGACGCGGATCGGGACCGAATAGGCTCCAACCGAGAGCGGCCAGAAAGGCTGCCAAGAACACTGCCGGCACGAAGCCCGCCGCAACGCGATCCACCAGGCGCTGGATCGGCGCGCGGCTGCGTTGGGCGTCCGCTACCTGGCTGACGATGCGCGCCAGCAGAGTCTTCTCGCCGATGCGCTCTACCTGCATCACGAGCGAGCCCGTGCCGTTGACCGTGCCGCCCACCATGGGCTGGCCCTTGGTCTTACCGACGGGCATGGGCTCGCCCGTGAGCATGGATTCGTCCACATTGCTGGATCCCGAAACCACCACGCCATCAACGGGCACGCGTGCGCCGGGGCGGATCACCAAGCGGTCCATGACGCGCACCATGTGCAGCGGCACTTCCACGTGGCCTTGGCCGGTGCCGTCCACCTTGAGCGCGGTCTCGGGCACTAGCTCCAGCAGCTGACGTAGAGCGGCCGAGGTCTGGCCTCGGGCGCGTAGTTCGAGCACCTGGCCCATGAGCACCAGGGCGACGATGACGGCAGCGGACTCGAAGTAGAGCGGAGCTTCGCCGTTGGCGCTGCGGAAGGTGACCGGGAAGAGCTCGGGCGCAACAAGCCCCACGGCGCTCACGCCGAAGGAGACCGCTACACCCATGACCACCAGAGTGAACATGTTGGGCGAGCGGTGCACGACCGAGGCCCAGGCGCGCTGGAAGAAAGTCCAGCCACTGCCGAAGACGACCGGAACGGCCAGGGCCAGTTGCAGCCAGGCATTCACCCGCGGCGGAATGCCCGGGAACTGCATGCGGCCCAGCAGCATGGGACCCATGGCGAGCACCAACAGCGGCACGCTGAACAGCAGCGCCATCCGCAGTCGCCGCTGCATGTCTAGCAGCTCCGCGTCAGCACCTGCCCCTTGGCTCCCGTCGGCGGCTTGCAAACCCATGCCGCACTTGGGACATAGCCCGGGAGCCTCGGCCACCACATCCGGGTGGCAGGGACAGATGTAGACGGAGGCCACGGCTTACTTGGCGGCGGCGACCAGCTGGGCGCGGTACTTGGGCAGGTCCTTCTCGAGGGACCCTACGCAAGCCTCGCAGCACAGTTTGTAGAGCCGGTTGCCGACAACGTGATCCACGGCAACCATCGTCGTGGATTCACCCAGGGTGTCGCCCGAGATCAGGCAGGTGCTCAGCGGGTAGCTGGCCGACTGTGCTTCGATGATGGCGGCGTCGATCTCCGCGTTGTACTTGGCGGGGTCGCCTTCGTAGCTAGCGACGCAGCTGTTGCAGCAGAGCTGAACCTCGCGGCCGGGCTGGTTGAGCACGACCGGATCGCCCATAGAGCCCAGGGCCTCGCCGCTCACGGGGCAGTTGGCCAGGGGGTAGGTGTCGCTGGTGGCACCGCCAGCGTCAGCCATGTCGGCGGCGGTGGAAGCGCCGGCGGTGCTTGCTTCATGGGTGTGGTCACCGTCGGGCCCGTGGCTGTGGTCGTCATGTTCGGCGCCACCACAGGAAGGGGTCACGTACAGGCAGAGGAGTAGGCAGGTGCGTAGGAGTCGTTGCATGGGATCTCTCGTTGCGGGGTAGGGGGGGAGGATCAGACGGTAGGGGCGGCGGAAGGTTTCCGGAAGCGGATCTTCAGCTCTTCGATAGCTGACACAAGCGTCGGCACAAGAAACAAAGTCACCAGCACCACGAGCATGCCCCCAAAGGTCGGAATGGCCATGGGGATCATCACGTCCGAGCCGCGCCCTTGGGAGGAGAGCACGGGCAGCAGAGCTAGGGTGGTGGTGGCGGTGGTCATCAGGCAAGGGCGCACGCGGCGTAGGCCGGCGTGGACTACGGCCTCGCGCACGGCGCTCTTGTCGGTGGGTCTGCGCTCGTCCAGGGACTGGCGCAGGTAGGTGGAGAGGATCACACCGTCGTCCGTGGCGATGCCGAAGAGGGCTAAGAAGCCTACCCAGACCGCCACCGATAGGTTCATGGTGTGCACCGAGAAGAGCTCGGCCAGGTTGACGCCAAAGAGCGACACGTCCAAGAAGCCCGGCTGGCCGTAGAGCCAGAGCAGCATGAAGCCGCCGGCCCAGGCCACGAAAACGGCGCTGAAGACGATCGTCGCCGTGAGCGCATTGCGGAACTGCAGGTAGAGCAGCACGAAGATCATGGCCAAAGCCAGGGGCAGCACGATGCGCAGGGTAGCAGCGGCGCGTACCTGGTTTTCGTACTCGCCGGCGAGGCGCAGGGTCACGCCGGGAGGCAGGTCGAGCTCGCCGCTGCTGCGCGCGTTCTCCAAGTACTCGCCCGCGGCTAGCGCCACGTCTACGGATGCTTCGCCCGGCAGGGCGTCGAAGAGTACGTAGCCAACTAGGAAGGTGTCCTCACTGCGGATCAGCTGCGGACCGCGCGTGTAACGCAGGGTGGCGAGCTGACCTAGGGGGATGCGCACGCCACCGGGCGTCGGAACCAGGATCGTCTTCAAGTCCTCGGGGCTATCGCGTAGCTCGCGTAGGTAGCGCACCTGCACCGGGAAGCGCGCGCGACCTTCGAGCACACTGGTCACGGCGCGGCCGCCGACCGCGACCTCGATCACGTCCTGCACATTGCGCACGGAGAGTCCGTAGCGTGCGAGGGCCTCGCGATCCAGGTCCAGTTCCAGGTAGGGCTTGCCCACGACTCGGTCCGCAAAGACGGTCCCGGGATGCACCCCGGGGGCTCGCTTGAGCACCGGCTCAACCTGGGCCAGGGCCGCCTCCAGGATCTCCATATTCGGGGCGAAGACCTTCACGCCCATGGGCGCGCGTAGTCCGGTCTGCAGCATGATGCGGCGGGTCTCCATGGGTTGCAGCATGGACGTACTGGTCATGCCAGGAATCTCCGCCGCAGCCGAGATGGCATCCCAGATGTCCAGCGGCGTCTTGATCTCAGCACGCCATTGGCGCACGAGTTCGCCGTCCTCGTCCTCGGCATATTCCGGCCGGTATTGGATGACCGTCTCCACCATGCTGATGGGAGCCGGGTCCAGGGCGCTCTCCGCGCGTCCGATCTTGCCGACTACTTCGGTGACCTCGGGGATCGAGCGGATGCGTTCATTCTGCAGTTGCATCAGGTCGAAAGCCTCGCCGATGGAGGCGTGCGCCATGGTGACCGGCATGAGCAGGAAGGAGCCCTCGTCCAAGCGCGGCATGAACTCCTTGCCGAGACCGGGGAAGTTGCGCTCCAAGCTGGCGTAGGCACTGCTGGCGCGCACGCTCGCGGGGAGCCAACCGAGCGTCTTGTTCACTCCGAGCCAGACGGAGAAACCCATCACCAGCATCAGTGCGGGAATCGATAGGAAGAGTAGCTTGTGCTTGAGGCACCAACGCAGGATCGGCTCGTAGGCACGGTGCAGTAGCATGAAGGCCAGCAGCAAGCCGCCGAGCATCACCAGGGTGAAGGCTGCATTGCGCAGGTCCTGTCCGGGACCCGCCGGTTGCCAGGCCCAGCCGAAGGCGATCAGGGCCAGCACCGCGAGCAAGCGGCTAGGCCACTTGCGCGCCAGCTCGGGAGCCTTGCCGCGCAAGAGGAAGCGCGCGGCCGAGGGGATCACGGTTAAGGCCAGCACGATCGACGCCAAGAGCGCGAAAGTCTTGGTCTGTGCCAGCGGCGTGAAGAGCTTGCCCTCCGCACCGGTCAGGGTGAACACCGGCAGGAAGCCGATGATGGTGGTGAGCACCGCCGTGAGCACCGCGCTGCCCACCTCGCCCGTGGCTTTGGCGATGGCATCGATGCGCTCCTTCGAGTTCATGCCGGGCTTCAGGTGCTGGAGGATGTTCTCCACCAGCACGATACCCATGTCCACCAGGGTGCCGATGGCGATCGCGATACCCGAGAGCGCGACCACGTTGGCGTCCACGCCGAACATGCGCATGGCGCCGAAGCAACCGAGTACGGCCAAGGGCACGAGCCCGGCCACGAGCAGCGCGCTGCGCAGACGCGCCAGCATGAGCAGCACTACGATCGCTGTCACGATCACCTGATCGCGCAGGGCCGTAGAGAGTGTGTCGAGGGTCTCCTCGATCAGCTCGGTACGGTCGTAGAAGGGGCGGATCGTCACCTGACTGATGCCGCCGCCATCCAATTGCTTGGTGGGTAAGCTGGGTGCGATCTCAGCGATGCGTTGCTTGACCGCCTCGATGACCTCCATGGGATTGGAGCCGTAGCGCGCGACCACCACGCCGCCCACGGCCTCCGCTCCGTC
>JBLIOL010000281.1:0-7359 GCA_047639615.1 Planctomycetota bacterium
TTGCCTCGTGACACACCGGAGATCCCATGCGCCGCACGATTCTGCTCCTCTCAGTTCCGATCCTGGTTTCCCTAGCGTTCTTGGCGGACGACGATCTGTTGAGGGACGTCGAGCATCACTACGCGGACTCAGATGGGGTCAAGATTCACTACGCGGCTTTGGGAGACGGGCCGCTGGTGGTCATGATCCACGGCTTCCCGGACTATTGGTACACCTGGCGGGATCAAATGAAGGTTCTCGCTACGGAATTTCGGGTGCTCGCGATCGACCAGCGTGGCTACAACCTGAGCGATCAACCAGAGGGCACCCGGAACTACGACATGCAGTTGTTGGTGGCGGATGTTGCGGCGGTGATTCGCGATGCGGAGGAGGAGAGCGCCATCATCGTCGGGCACGATTGGGGCGGATTGGTTGCGTGGAATTTCGCCATGCACCAGCCGGAGATGACGAACAAGTTGGTGGTGCTCAACCTCCCGCATCCGATTTGCCTTGCGAGGGAGTTGGCCGAGAATCCTGAGCAGCAGGCGAACAGTTCCTACGCGCGCACCTTCCAAACCAAATCACCTTCGGACCCCGACGTCTTCTTTGGCTTTCCGATGACGCCCCAAACGCTCTCGGGTTGGGTCGAGGATCGGGAGGCTCGCAAGCACTACGTGGAGGCCTTTGAGCGCTCCTCCTTCGATGGCATGTTGGCGTACTACAAGCGCAACTTTCCTGGAGCCCCCAGCCTTGAGGCTTTCGGTGCTGAGGATCTACCGCGGGTCCAGGTACCGGTCTTGCAGTTCCACGGCCTAGCGGACCAGGCCCTGCACTCCGACGGGTTGAACTACACCTGGGACTATCTGGAGCAGGACCTGACCCTGGTGACGATCCCGGGCGCTGGCCACTTCGTTCAACAGGACGCTTCCGAGCTCGTAACGAAGACGATGCTCTGGTGGATGACGCGGGACTAGCCGATCGGGCTAACCAAGGCGAGCAAGGACATGGCTAGGATCAAACTAGTGTTGGATATCAAGGCTCCGCCAGAGGTGTGCTTCGACCTGTCGAGGGACTTGGATCTGCATCGCGGGTCCATGAGCCATACCAATGAGGAGGCTGTGGCTGGGCGCACGAGCGGGCTGATCGAGCTGGGTGAGGAGGTCACCTGGCGGGCGCGGCACTTCGGGATGGTGCACCTGCACAAGGCGAGAATCAGCGCCTTCGATCGGCCTCGGCACTTTCGTGATGAGATGGTGGAGGGGCGCTTTCGATCGTTCGTGCACGACCACTACTTCGAAGCGACGGCGACCGGCACGCGCATGACCGATGAACTCGAGTTCCGCGCACCGCTGGGGCCGCTGGGAGCGTTGGTGGATGCCTTGGTGCTCAAGGGCTACCTGCGGCGTTTGCTGCAGACTCGCAACGAGTTCATCCGGCGTGAGGCGCAGGCGGGCAGCAATCGATAGGCGCCAGTCTAGTTGAACAAGTGCATCTCGACCGCTTCGGAAGCGGCTAAGCGGCCTTGGGGGCTCGGGTCGTAGATGAGCCACTGGGCGTAGAGCGATGTGCCGTCGAAGATCGGGTCTGCGGGCAGGGTTAGCCGCACGGACTCGCTGCCGGGGCCGAGGCCTTGGGTGGAGAGTAGGACGCGATGGGTGCTGCTGGCTGAGTTGAGCGGCACGTAGAGTTGGACGCCTTGGAAGGGAATGCCGAGGGGCATGGAGCTGGTGGAGACCACCAGGGCTGCGGGAGCACCTGAGGCCGCGGCTTCGACGGCGACGGTGATTGTGTGTCCGAGGCGCGTGGGCTCGAGCAGGGTTAGCTTAGGGCTCGTGCCGTTGGTGCCGGGGGTGGCCGTGCCGAAGAGCGTTGGGGCCTCTGTGGACTCGGCGTAGAGCGTCAGGCGTTCGTAGGGGCCTTCGAAGTTGGCGGCGCGCGGGTCCGTGAGAGGGTTGCCCAGGAAGGCAGCCAGGTCGGACTTCTCTTGGGCGCTCATGCCCAGGGGCTGAATCAAGGGATCCTTGTTGGGCACGTTGAAGTGTCCGCCCACGTCGAAGAACTCGATCACGTCGGCGATGGTGATGGCGCTGCCGTCGTGGAAGTAGGGAGCGGTCAGGGCTAGATTGCGCAGGCTGGGGCTGCGGAATTTGCCTTGGTCCGCGGCAACCAGGCTGACTCGACGCCTGCCCGGGTCGTCGCCCAAATCATCGAGGCCTATGTTGCGGTAGAGGTGATCGGTGAGGATCGCGCCGGGGTGGCAAGTGGCGCAGCCCTTGCTGACGAAGACTCCATAGCCAGCGCGCTCTTCTGCGGTGAGTGCATTCTGGTCGCCATTAAGGAAGTCGTCGAAGGGCAGTTGGTCGTAGGTCACCAGGGTGCGCATGTAGGTGGCCAGGGCCTGGGCCACACGCGTGGTGGTGATGCCGGGGCTGCCGAAAGCGTCGGCGAAGAGCAACTCGTAGTCGCGGCCGGCGATCCAGCTGGAGAGCGTGGCGGGGATGTTGCCCGCTAGGTAGAGCGGCTGCGAGTCGCGCACGTCATCCAGGATCTCGGCCACCGGGCGTTCGAAGAAGGCCATCTCCTTCTCGTCCGTGAGCGGCAGCAGGGCTTGGCTCTCGAGAGCTGCTCCGGAACTGGAGATGGTCAGCCCGCTCATGGGGTCGACGAAGGCACCAGGCGCGCGCCCATCCAGCAGTAGCTCCGGCGCGTAGGCCGCGTCGAAGACCTGGGGCGTGTGGCGGAAAGTGAGCTGGGGGCCCATGCCAGTGAGCTGGCGGAAGATGTAGCTATGTGCCGGGCGGTGGCTCGAGATGCTCGGCGAGGAGTGCGTGTCGTCGGCGGTGCCGAAGATGCGGTCCACGCCCACGTAGGTGCTGCCCGCCAGGTCGGCCAAGGTGCGCGGGTCCGCGCCGGCGGCTTCGGGCAGGTGGCACGTGGCGCAAGCCACCGTGTCGAGGGTGGATAGTTGCTCATCCCAGAAGAGCGCTTGCCCGAGAAAGGTCTTGGCCTGGGTGATCGGGTTTTCGGGGGGCGCGCTCGGCGGACCCAGGCCCTGGCCGGAGCTGATGCTCGTGGAGGCCAGTGAAAGCAGTGCCAGGGTTCCGATGGAATGGAGCGTGTTCATGGGTGGCAGAGGCGGCGAATGAGGATGGCGAGCGAGAGGCGACGTGTAGGGATGGACCCCAGCGGCGGGGATTTGTCACCTCGATCATGCGGATTGGTGGGGATCCTCGCTGGTGGGGCTCGGTATGGGTGCTGGGTGCTGGGAAATGGCGGATGGCGTGTTTCGGTTGGTTGGTGGCAGACTAGAGGGAGTGGCCGCAAGGCCCTTGCCGATGCGCTCCATTCCCCTGATCCTCACCTGCTTGTTAGCGCTGTGCTTCGCGCCGGCGGGCTTTGGGCAGGCGGATGTATCGCTGGAGAAGCTGCAGGCTTATCTGGAACGCAATCCGTATCACGAGCGGACCTTTGCGCGTTGGACGCATGAGGCGCAGGAGCGCGGGGTGCAGGGGGAGTTGGTGGTGGGGCTGGAGGCGCTGCTTTTGGAGCGGCCAGGGGAGGAGGCTTTGGTGGTGCTGTTGGCGCGGCTGGAGGCGCACTTGGGTCGGCCGGCGGAAGCATTGGCGCGGCTGGGGACGCTTGAGGCGGAGAGCGCGGGGCTGTGGCAACTGCGCGGCGATCTACAGGTGCGCTTGGGTGCTTTTGAGGAGGCTTGCGAGGACTTGTTAAAGGCGGCGCAGGCCTTTGAGGATCGGCGCTTGGCTGGGGATGCTTGGGTGGAGCTTGGGCGGACGCGTATGCGGCTGGGCGATCGGCAGTCGGCGGTGGCGGCCTTTGAGGCTTTCGCGGAGCTGGATCCTGGGTCCTTCGGTCAGTGTTTTGAGGCGGCGGCGCTCTTGGAAGAGGTCGGCTTGGAAGAGCCGGCGCTACAAGCGTTGGAGCGGGCCTTGGCTTTGGCGACGGATGACCCGGCTTCCATCGTGCGCGTACTAGACATGCGTGGGCGCGTGTTGGAGGGCTTCGGTCATGCGGCGGTGGCGGAGGAGGCTTACGGCGAGGCCATGGACTTGCTCGGTCCGGGACATTGGCAGCGGGAGGAGTTGTTCGAGCGACGCTTGCACCTGCGCCGCGGCTTGGGCAACTTGCCCGAGTGGATCGAGAGCATGCGCAGGCGCGTGGCGCGCAATGCGGATGGGCAGCTGCGTGGTTTTCTTGCGCGGGCGCTGCTTGAGTACGGCGACCCGGCTGGTGCTTTGGAAGTGCTGGAAGAGGGTGCGCGCAGCTTCCCCGGTGATCTGACGCGCGGCGTGGAGTACGCACAGGCTTTGACCAATGGCGAGCGTGGTGCCGAGGCTGTGGCCGAGTATCGGCGCTTGGCTGCGCTGCACCCCGGTGAGTTGGGCTTGCACCGGGAGGCGGGTTTGCTGCTGGCCGGGATGGGTTCCATGGAGGAGGCCCAAGGACATTGGACGCAGGAATTAGCGCGCGCGCCAAAGAGCATCGAGTTGCACTTGGATCTGGCGCGCATGCAGGCGCAGCTGGGCGCGCGCGGGGAGCAGGAGCGCTTGTTGAAGGCGGCTTGGGAGTTGGAACCGGGCGATCTGCGGGCCTTGCGGGCTTTGCTTGCGGCGCGCCGCCAGGCGGGGCGCAGCTCCTCGCAGGCGCGCCTCCTGACCGAGGCTCAGCACCGGGCGCTCGCAGCTGGCGAGCCCAGCGCTCTCGAAGAAATAGCCCAGGAGTGGATCGCTATCGATCAGCCCTCGGGTGCCCTGCGTGCTCTGGAGATGGCGCTCGAGGCAGGTGGCAATCCCTATCGAATCCTGGGCCAGTTAGCGCCCTTGCATGAGATCGATGGGAAGCCGCGCAAGGCGCTCGCTGCCTGGCGGCGACGCTTCCCCATGAGCAAGCAGCCGCGCGAGCGGGTGGAGATGGCCTGGAGCATCGGCCGCTTGCGACATGCAACCCAATCCACGAACCAGATCACGCGCGAGCTGCGGCGCGAGTTGCTGGAGAACGAGCGCAGCACTTCCGAGTGCGTGCTGCTTGTCTGCGCCCTCGCGCAGGCGAAGCCGCCGGGGTCCTGGTTGGAGGTGATCCTGGAAGAGCACGCGAGTGGGGGGCCGAGCCAAGAGCTGTTCCTGACTCAGGCAAGGGTGGCCGAGGCGGTTGGCGATCCGAGTTTTGCGGCCTACAGCTTGGGTGAGATCGTGAAGGCCGACCTCAAGGAGCGCGTGCGACTGCTGCCGGAGATCGCACGGCTCCATCGGGATGCCGGGGAGATGGACAAAGCGCTCCGGGCGGAGGAGGCGCTGCTGGCCCTGGCGCCGAGCCGGCCGTCGCTGATCGTGGAGTTGGCCGAGGCGGAGCTTCGCGACAAGGACTATCCGGCGGCGCGCGAGTTGTACGAGCAGGCGCTGCTGGAGAAACCGGGGGATGGTCAGCTGCTGTTGACCGTGCTCAATCTAGAGGTGCGCGCGGGGAACGCCGCGGCCGTTGGAGCGCGCCTAGCAGGGCTGCTGCGCAGGCCTGATGAAACGATGCGCCGCGAGGCACGCACGTGGGCGCGCGAGGTGTGGTCCTCGAAGGTCTACCTGCATGTGCAGAGCAAGGCACTGCGCGAGAAGCTGCAGGTGGATCCGCGGGACTGTGATTCTGGTTTGCTCCTGGTACTTGTGCACAGCTACCTACACGAGCCGTTTGCGGCGAGTCTTGTGCTCGAGGAGCTGCTGAGGCGCTATCCGCGGGAGTCGGCCTTGCTCGAGTTGCGTGACGAATTGCGTGGCCTCGTTCCAGGCGGTGCGCAGGCGCCTTGGGGACCGGGCGCACTGGACGAGGATGAGTCCTTGGCTCGCAATCTTCTGCGCCGCGGTCAAGTCAATCAGGCGCGCGCGGTCTTCGCGCGCATCGCGGATCCTGTGCGTGTGGCAGACATTGCTCTGGAGGCAGGTGTGCCGCGCGAGGGCTTGCGGGTGCTGCGCAGGTTGGAACAGAGTGAGGACTCGGCCGGAGCGGAGCTACTGCTGCGCTTGGCCATGGCCTATCTCGCGGCGGGCCAGGAGAGCAGCGGCATGCGCTACGCGGAGCGTGCGGCCAAGGCCTGGGAATCGCCCTGGGAGCTGAGCCTGTGGATCGCGCGACGCTACAGCGAGAGCGGTCGTACGAGTGCGATCCGCTCCATCGGCGAGATCCTGATCGCGGATCTGTGCGCCGCGGGTACGCAGCGCGACGCTGCCTGGAGCTTGAGCTTGGCAGAGGTGGGAGAGCTCTACGCGAGCCTTGGACAGCGCCGTCTATTCGAGGCGAACCTCGAGCGGCGCTGCTTCGGATCCATGGTCGACGAGCGGCTGTTCGAGACACTGCTCGCGAGCTTGAGCGTGTCGCAGCCGGGGCGCATTCCTGTGCTCATCGGCCGCGCGCGCAGGCAAGGCGGCTACTCCGACTATCACTTAGATGAGTGGTTGGACCGATTCGTTGGCGAGGATTGAACTAGCGCGCGGTGGTGCGGGCGATGGCGACCAAGAGTTTGTCGGTGCCGCCAAGGCGGCTGACGCCGAGCATGCTCCAGGCCCCGGAAACTGCGTTGATGCGGGCCTGCATACCGGCGCGTAGGGTGCTCGGTAGTTGGAGGCTGGTGTCCAGTTTGAAGCTGCCGTTGGGAGTCTGGGCGCCGGGCTTCTCTTCGGTAACGACGGGCTCCCAGTTGGCGGTTTGGATGCTCATCGACTCACCCTCGCGGTGGACCACGAGTTCGATCCAGGAGCACAGGCTGCCGCCCGGGTTCGGAGTGGCGCGGCACCAAAGCGATACACCTGCGAAGAGTTCGCCGAAGATGGGGTCACCGATGGAGGCGCCTTGGGCGATCTCCACGTCGATGTCTTTGAGGTAGGAGGTCTCTACACCTTCGGTCAAGAAGGCCGAGTCACCGGCGCGTGCGGTTAGGCGTAGCTTGCGTACCAGGTGCTCCACCAGGGCCGCGGGGTCGGACTGGGCTAGCAACTTCGCGGCTTGCTTGGCATCCAACAACTCGTAGCGCACTTCGAATTCCATGCTCGGTCCCACGTAGGCCCGGCGCATGCCGTCGATCAAACCGCGAGCCTCGGCCACCAGCTTGTCCGAACCGTGAATCCAGAGATTGTGACCCACCAACAAGAGCGTTCCGCCCAGCTGCTTCGCGCCTTGAAGATCCCAGAGCTTCTCTAGGATTCGCTCTGGCTCCAGCTCGAGCACATCTTGGTTGTCCAGTTGTTCGGCCAAACGACCTTGGGGCCGGACCATGCCACCGGAGGGGTCCGCATGGGCAAGCGTGGGGGTGTCGCGCATGATGGCGGGCGCGGTCAATTCGCCTAGGGGCAGCCACGTTCCCGCGCCGCTGGGGGCCGG
>JBLIOL010000282.1:0-7349 GCA_047639615.1 Planctomycetota bacterium
CGTTGTGCGCCTGCTGGGGAAAGCTGACGAGGGTCCGCCCCCGCCCGAGACGCACCCCGAACCGGCCTTGCGCTAGCTCGGAAATTCTCGCTCGAACTACTGCGCGTCGAGCTGGGCCAAGGCCGCTCGCACGCAGTGCTCGCGGGTCTCGCGCAGGGTCCAGCCACGGGCTTCCGCGAGCGCTGCCACGTCGTCGTGCTCCGGCGAAACATCGCGCGCGCCGAAGGGCGAGCGATCCGCGTAATCCGGACGCTCGCGCAGCTTGACGCGCACCGTGAGTCCGTCGAGTTCGAGCTTGAGCTCGCGCCGGCCGCACTCCGTGCGCTGCACCTGAGACCAACGCACGCCGAGGGTCGTGGTCCACTCGAAGAGCAGGCGCTCCATACGTTCGCGGTCCGCGCCGCGCGCGAGTAAGGAGATCAAGGTGCCCGGTCGATCTTTCTTCATGAGCAGCGGCGCGCTCCAAACCTCCAGGGCGCCCGCCGCGCGCAGTTGCTGCACGGCGTGGCCGATCTCCTCGGCGGTCATGTCGTCCAAGTTCACGTCCAAGCGCCAGGTCAAACCGGCGGCCTGATCGCTGGAGCCCGCCAAACCCTCGCCCAGACGCACGCGCGCGAAGTTGGGCGGGCCTTGCTTGGGATCGCGCGTGCCGGCGCCGTAGCCCGTAGCCGCTGTGCGGAAGGCGCCCATGGGTTCGAACTCATCGACCCAGCTAGCCAGGATCGTCGCGCCCGTGGGCGTCAGGCGTTCGCCCTCGCCGCCCTCGCGCGCGGGCAGGCCGCGCATGAGTTGTTCCGTGGCCGGCGCGGGTACGGGCATGATGCCGTGGGCGCACTTGACCGTGCCGGATCCGAGCAGCGGTGCGCTGGCCACGATGCGCGTGATACCCAAGCGTTCGATCGCCATAGCCGCACCGCACACATCGATGAGCGTGTCGACCGCGCCCACCTCGTGGAAGTGCACCGACTCCGGCGCGCAACCGTGCACGCGCCCCTCGGCTTCGGCCAAACGCCAGAGCGCAGCCAGGGTGCGCTTGCGTGCGCCTTCGCCCAGACAGGCGGCGCGCTCCACCAGCTTCTCTAGGTCCGAGTAGTGGCGGTGCGGCGCGTGATGACTCTCGGGCGTGTGCACGGAGAGGTGGCCGGCTTGCACACCGCCGCGCACCACCTGGCTGAACTCTAGCTGGGCCTCACCGGGAACGAGTTCCTCGGCCAAGCCGCGCAGGTCCGCGAGCGCGAAACGCTCATGCTCCAGGTCCAACAACGCGGCCAACAACATGTCGCCCGCGAGCCCGCCGAGGGGCTCGATCAAGAGTGTGCTCATCGCCCCCATCTTGACGCGCGCGGGCCGACTCAGCCAGCTTCGCGAGCAACCGCTATGACCGCCAAGCCCACGGGCCCCAATCCGGCGCGCCTCAGGGCGCGCGCAGCAGCCTGGGCGGTGGCGCCGCTTGTGGAGACATCGTCCACCAGCCAAACCGGCCGGCCCGCGAGCCGCCGCGCGCGGCGCGGCACAGCGCGGAAGGCGTCGGCTACGTTGGCCCGGCGCTGGGGACTGCCCAGGGCACCCTGGGGCGGGGTGGGACGCACGCGCTCCAGCAAGGAATGCACGGGCCAGTGACAAGTGCTGCCTGCGCCCTGGGCCAAGCCATCGGCTTGGTTGTAGCCGCGCTCGAGGAGGCGCCAAGGATGCAGGGGCACGGGCACGAGCACAGGCGTTTGCTGGCCTAGGGGCGGCGCTTGGGCGAGGGCCTGGCCCAGGAGCGCACCGAGTATGGGAGCTAGATCCGAGCGTCCCCCGTGCTTGAGCGCCAGCAACCACTCGCGCGCGCCTGCGTCCGCGCGGTAGTCGGCCAGGGCCAGGACCCGCGCCAGACCTAGGGGGCGCCGCTTGCACGGGGCGCAGGTACGCCCATGGGGCAGCATGGGCGGCAAGGCTGCGCAGCACTTGCCGCAGCGCGGGCCCGGAAGCCCGGCGGGCAGGGCGTGCTGGGCGCAGGCTAGGCCGGCCGCGTCCTCGGGCTCGGCCGCACACAGACGGCAACCCGCGGGGTACAGGAACTCCAACAACTCATCCAGGGCGCGCCGCAAGCATTGCATCCCCTAGGCAACCCACTCTGGGCTGCGGCGGTTGCAGGCCTTGCCCTAAAACTCGAACTCGCCGCCCTCGTTTTCCTCGAGGGTGCTGTCCGTGCCGTCGCGCGGATCCAGGCGCATGGAGCGCAAGGGAGGCAGTGTCTCATCGGTACGGGGCAGTCCAGCCTGGCGGCGCAGGCGCGCCACGTAGGTCTCGACCGTGTCGTCCTCGAGGGAGTCTACGCCGAAGAGCTCGCCGATCTCGCGCGCCACGCTGCCCTCGTGCTCGAGGCTGATGGGATTGGCCTGGAAGTACTCGCGCACGTAGCGGCGGAAGGCCACCAGGGACCACCACCATGCGGAGAAGAGCGCCACTACAGCCAGCACAACGATCAGCCCAACCCAGGCCATATTGAGGGGTGCGGCACCGGCCGGGGCCGGTTGGGAGTGGCCGACGAGCTGCATGCCGAAGCCCAGCAGCAGGAAGCCGAATCCCAGGGTGGTCTGCACGCGGTTGTAGACGTACTCGCGCACGGACTGCAGGCGTCCGGAGCTGCGACCGAAGTAGCGCGCCACAAGTCGGCGCGGGTGCTCGAGCAGGGTTGCATTCGCGATCAGGAAGGCGCCAACCATGGCGGCAACCAGACCGAGGCTGGTCCAGTCCGGATCGGAGAAGACCCCCGGGCCGGGGGAGGTGAGTGCAAAGCTGAGCATGGAGGTGAAAGTAGGTCCGGGCTTTGGGCGAAACAATGCCGCCCTGACCGAAGGCTCTTCAGCCGGCCCAGAATCTACTGCTAGAGCTGCCCGCATGGGTTTCGCAGGCGCAAAAAGAGGTCCCAGGGCCCGCCTGGGCGCTGAAGAGGTCTCAAGGCGGGTAGGTAAATGCAAATCTGGCGGTTCCATGACTGGGAGCGGCGCGGAGCAAGTGCCACACTTCCGGCCGTGACGTCCCCCCAAGAGGAAACCACCAGCGCCGAACAGGGCACGCCTCCCCCGCCCGGCGGCCGCGTACCCATCGAGCAATTGGTGGACCTAGAAGCGCTGGCTTTGCCCGGTCGCCAGGCCACGCCCGCGCGCATCCGCGCCGCCCTGCCCGCCGGTTGGATTCTTGATGCGGACGCTCGCACGGCCCACCGCGACCTGCGCGTGCTGGCCCGCGATGGCTGGGTGCTGGTGCTCGGACTGGTGTGCTTCGGCGCCGCGGGCCTGGGGCTCTTCTACAGCACCTTCCCCACGGGCTGGCGCGGCATCGGGCGCTTCGTGATCCTGATCGTGGTGGTGATCGGCATGGGCGGTATCGTGGGTCCGATGATCACGCGCGCCCTCATGCGCAAACCGAAATGAAGTGCTACGCGAGACTGCTACTAGCTGGACTCCTAGCCGCTGCCCTCGGCAGCTGCGGTGATGACATGCCCCAGGTTCAGGTGCTGCGCACGGAGCGCGAGCTCAACACCCTGGGTACTTGGCAGGTGCTGGGTTCACCGATCGAGCATGCGCCGTCGGTAGCGGTGATCACGCCTAGCCTGGATCACTTAGGCGACTCGGCTGACCAACTCGCCTTGGTCTTGCCCACGCCCACCTACCTGGCCATGGACTTGGATTCCGGCGCGCAGGAGCTGCTGCTACAGGGATCGGTAGGCGTGCACTTCAGCACCGCCAAGGCGCTCGCCCTGGCCAAGGCCAAACAACCCGCGCGCGTGCAATTCGAAGTGCTCTTTGACGGGGAGCTGCGTTGGAGCCAAGAGGTCCTGGTGCATCCCGAGATGCCGCGCGACGCCGGCGGCGCCGTGCGTTCGAAGAACCTCTGGGCACGCTTGCCCGCCGCGGGCCTCGAACTTGACGGCGCCACACGCTTGGAATTGCGCACGAGCCTGCTAGCCGGCGCAGAGCACCTGGCGGGGAAACCCGCCCGTGCCGCCTTCGCCGACCTGCGCCTGATGCGCAGCACTCCACGCACGCGCAGCCTGGCCTCGGCCCAGAAACCCAACCTGGTGATGGTGGTCATGGACACCCAGCGCGCGGATCGCACGGTGCCCTACGGCTACGGCCGCCCCACCACGCCCAACCTCGAGCGCCTAGCGCAGCGTGGCTTGCTCTACGAAGACGCCACCAGCCCTTCCTCCTGGACCTGGCCCGCCGCCGCATCCTTGATGACCGGCCTGGCCCCTGCAGCACACGGCGTGCTCGATCACCGCACGGGCTTCCTCCCCGGCGAATTGGAAACCCTAGCCGAAGCTCTGCAGGACCGCGGTTTCGCCACGGGCGGCTTCTCCGGTAACCCGATCGTCAGCGCTCAGCGCAACTTCGACCAAGGCTTCGAGCACTTCGAGTCCTCGCTCGAATCGGTCAAGGGCGACCAGGTCGTGCCGCGCGCCTTGGAGTGGCTGAACCAAGCGCGCCAGCACCGCTTCTTCCTCTACGTACACCTGCAAGATCCGCACCTGCCGCACGCGCCGCGCCCGCGCGACCTGCGCCAGTTCACGGGTTCGGAGCAACTGCAGCAAGATCCCAACCTGCTCCAACAGCGCTCCCTCGACCTACTCAAGGGTGCGCGCCCGGGCCCCGGTGGACTGCCCGACGGACGGCCCTTCCTCAGCGCGCAAGAGCTCAAACTCTCGAGCGCGCTCTACGACGCTTGCGTGCACCAGGGCGATCATTGGCTCGGCGTCCTGCTCGATCAACTGGACGCCTGGAGACTCACCGAGAACACGATCGTGGCCTACACCGCAGACCACGGCGAGGAGTTCCTCGAGCACCAGAACCTGCTGCACGGCCACGAGCTCTGGCGCGAGCTGGTGCACGTGCCTCTGATCCTCGCGGGTCCGGGTCTGCCCACGGGCGAACGCATGCCTATGCCGGTCAGCACCTCGACTTTGCCCGCGGGTCTGGCGCAACTGCTCGACGTGCCCTTCGGCGGTGGCAAGTTGCCCAGCTTGCTCGAGGCCAAGAGCGAACCGGTGCTCTTCGAGACCTCCAAGGGTTATTGGAAGGGCAGTAACGAGACCCTAATCCTGGGCCTACGCGAAGGCGAGTGGGTGCTGCATTGGGCGCCTGCGGGTCGCCCCTGGGGCACGCCCCCCGCAGCTGCTCCCAAGGGCGGCGAGATGCGGCTCTACAACTTGGCCACGGACCCCGGCGAGACCAAGGACTTGGCCGCCGCCCAGCCCGAGCGCGCCGAAGCCATGCGCCAGCGCTTGCTCAGCGCGCGAGCCGAGGCGGAAGCGGCTGCGCCAACCCGTAAGGACCGCGCCGGCGCCGGGACCCACGCCCTGCTGCAAGCCATCGGCTACGCGGGCGAGGACGACGAGTAGTCGCTACTCGCGCGGCACCCACCACTCGGCGGGTGCGGCGGCGATACCTGTGACGGGCAGCATGCGCGGGCCGTCCGGGAAGAGGCGCTCGCTCATGATCAGGTGCGCAGCGAAGAGCTCGCGTGCAGGGCCACTCATGCTCTCGACGTCGTCCAGGATGACCACCGAGTAGCGCCGCCTTGCGAGGGCTTCGCGCAATTCCTGCACCATGCTCACGCCCCACTGCCCGTCGCCGCTAGCGGAGAGATCTAGGATCGTCATCCAGTGTGCGCTGGGCTGCTTGCCCGCCATGCGCGCTAACTCCGGATGGGCCGGAATGTAGACCTCGCCGGGAACCTCAGCGATGCGCGCCACGAGCGCCTCGCCGGCGGCGCGGTCCTCCGCGGAAGGCACGCGCGTTTTGGGCCCAGCAGCAAAGAGCAGCATTTGCAGCAAGAGCAAACCCACGACGAGCTTGCCCTTGCGCCCAAACTCCGGCGCGTTCTCAAGGCTGCCCACGCACTGACCGGCCAGGAGCGCCACCGCTACCAACATCGGCAAGAGCACGTTGTCGTAGCCGCCGATGTGCGCGCGTCCTGCCCAAGCGGCAATCAGCAAGCCGAGCACCAGCGCGAGAGCGCCGCTATTCCATGCGCGCCTGAAGACTCCGCCCGCAAGCACCGTCGCCACGCAAGCGGGCAGCAACCAGGGCATGTCATCGCGCCAGAAGCCGCGCACACCCGGCACGAACCAGGGATGCTCGCGCAGCACTTCGAAGATATGAAAATGTAGCCACTCGCCGCACTGCGCGCGCAGCAGAAGCCAAACGCTGAGCAGCAGCGTGCTGCAGCAGGCTAGGGCTAGGGCACCCGCTCGCGGTGCGCGCAGTAGCAGCGCTAGGAACACGAGCCCGACCGGTGCGGCCGCGCTCTGTTTCGCCAGGCAAGCGGCGGCGCCCAACAGCCCAGCGCTGAGAGCCGCGACCTTCTTCGGTTGACCCTGCTGCAGGACAAAGCAAGCCATGACCAAGCCCAGGTAGAGCGCATCGTTGCGCGCCACATCCAGAAAGGCGCCGGCCCAGGCATGACCCGCGCAAAGCACGCCGATAGCCACGAGACCACCGAGGCGCGAATGAGGTGCATGCGCTTCGCCACGCCGCGCGGCGATCGCGAGACACACGAAGAGCAGCGCCGTACCCAGCAGCGACACGATGCGCAGGCTGGGCAAGCCCTCGCCCAAGAGCCACTGGGCCACAGCGCCGCACCAGGCAAACAGCGGCGGGTAGGGCAAGGCCGTGAAGGCCAGACCCGGCTCCATGTAGAGCGGCTCCCCCGCCAGCACGCGCTCCGCATGCATCTGCATGGCGCCCTCGATCCACTCCAGGGCGAAGGGATGCGCCACGCGCTGAACCACCGCCCAAAGCCAGAGCCCCAGCGCCACAAAGGACACTAGGGCTAGGGTGATACGGAGGGCCGTAGGCAGCGGGCGCATGGCGCCAGTATTGCTCGGCTTACTCTCCGGCGGGCTCGAATTCGACGCTCCAGGTCAGAGTGCCCTCGATCGGCGTGCGACTCTCGAAAGTGGGTCCGGGAAGGGACTCATCGCGCAGGAGGCGCATGGTGCCCTGCATGCGCGCGTCGAGGGTGATTGAGATCAGGTGGCCGGACTTAGCATCCCAGATTAGCTCGCCGTCAAGTTCGAGGTCCTGCTCCATGCTAATGGTCGCCTCGCCGTCGGTGATCGGAATGTCGACGAGCTGGGTCAGCATACGAGTGGTCCAGACGATGTCGCCGGAGATGCTCACTTCGATGCGCTCAGCATCCTCGGAGCTCGTGCGACGGAACTTCAAGTCGCCGCCATAAAGGGCTGCTAGGGCCTCGTCTTCTGCGGAATCCCCAGTCCATTCCAAGGAGAGCTCGCCGCCCGGTTCGACGAGTTGCGCGAAGGCGGCGCCGGGGAGGCTCCAACGTTTGCTGCCAGCCTC
>JBLIOL010000283.1:0-7309 GCA_047639615.1 Planctomycetota bacterium
CAGCTAGCAGCTCGCCAAAGGGATCGACGATGCAGCTTCCGCCGCGGATCAGCACGCTGTCCGGGTCCGTGCCCAGGTTGGTGGGGAAGTCGTCGGGGTAGTCGGCGCGCGTGGCGAACTGGCAGGATGAGAGTACGAAGCAGCGCCCTTCCACCGCGATGTGGCGCATGCTCGGCACCCACACATCGCGGTCGTCCACGGTGGAGGCGCAGTACCACTGCACGCCCTTGGCGTAGAGCGAGGTGCGCAGCAGGGGCATGTAGTTTTCCCAGCAGATCGCCGATCCGATGCGTCCTACGTCCGTTTCGACCACCGGCAGGGTCGAACCATCGCCGCGGCCCCAAATGAGCCGCTCCATGCCGGTCGGCACGAGCTTGCGGTGCCTGGCCAGGAACTCGCCGGAGGGCGCGAACATGGCCGTGCAGCAGAAGAGCGTGCCGCCGCTGCGCTCGATCAGGCCGATCACCAGGTGCACCCCATGGCGCTCTGCGATAGCACCGATGCGCTGCGCGTGCTCGCCGTCGAGGTCCACGGAGCCTTCGTAGTAGCGCCGCCACATTTCGCGGCCCGCGTCGTCGCGCGTGCCGACCCGTGCGCCGAAGTCGAGACCGGCCGGGTACGACCCGAGGAAGGCCTCGGGCAGGACCACGAGCTGGGCGCCTTGCTCTGCCGCTTCAGCTACGAGCCTGTCCGCCTTCTCGAGCGAGGCGTCCAGGTCGAAGCCGACGGAGGCGGCTTGAACCACCGCTACACGCGTCATGCCCAGTGACCTGCGCCAAGGGTTCGTGTGAATTGTTCGGCCCCATTCGACCTCTCGCAGCGTTGCGACAACTCGAAGTAGCTACGGTTACGCCAGCGTTGCCGCGCCAGCTGAGAGAACGAATGGATCTCGAACAAGTCACACAAACTCTTGGCGCAGGTCACTAGCGGCCCTGGCTGGAGACGTTGCGCGCGTTGTCGCTGACGCTCGGTAGGGCCAGCAGGCGCTTGGATTCCTTGAGCAGGAACTCGGTGTCCATGAAGGGCTCGTAGGAGATGTCCTGCCAGCGCACCTTGCCCTTGCCGTCCACCAGGAAGGTGCCGTGCAGGGGCATGTCCTCGAAGTCGTCGTAGGCGCGGTAGAGCTTGAACAGGTCGAGGTCCGCGTTCGAGAGAATCGGGAAGGGGTAGATCTGCTCGCGGTCCTCGCCCTCACCTTCGGCCTCGGCCAGTTCGGCCACCGTGTTGGTGCCGATGGTCACGATCTCGATGCCGGCGCTGCGGAAGTCCTCGACCGCGGGCTCCAAGGCCTGCAGTTGTTCGACGCAGTGTACGCAGCCGAAGCCTAGGAAGAAGACCACCAGGACCGGACGGCCTTCGTAATCGGAGAGCGAGACGTCCTTTCCGAGGCCATCCTGAGCGGTCCAGGGCAAGGCCTCGGGCGGCGTCCAACGGATGGGGCCCAGGGTGGCCAGGTCGGGGCGCTCGCCGATGTCCTCGCGGGTGCTTACGGGGGTGCGCCAATCCGCGGGCAGCTCGCGCAACTTGGCCAGGGGAGCGAGGCGCTCGAAGACCGGCATGTCGAGGTTCGCGCGCGAGCTGTATTCGCGCAGGGCGTCGAAGGTCTCGAGGGCTTCCTCTTGCTTGTCGAGGGAAGCGAGTACGTGAGCCAGGTTGGCCGTGAAGTAGATACGGCCGTCACGCTTCTCGATGGCCTTGCGCGCGAGCTTCTCGGCTTTCTCGTTCAGGTCAGCCTCTAAGCAGAAGCGAGCCAGGTGAGCCTTCTCGAAGCCGCGTTTTTCGAGGATGGCTATGTTCTCTTCGACGTGCTCGCCGGCCAGCACGGCTTCGAGCGCAATGAGGGATTCGATCTTGTCGCGCAGGCCACTGAGCTCGGTCTGGTAGGTCTTGATGACGGCCTGCATGCCTTCCATGACCTCGGTCTTGCTCTCCTCAGCCTCGATGGACTCATCCTCGGCCTTGGTGATGGCTTCGGAGCGGCGCACCTTGGCCTCGGCAAGCAGCTCTTCCATCCGCGCCACCTGGGCGTCGAAGCCGTCCAGGTCGCCGCGGTAGGCATGCGCCTTGCCGAGCACGTAGGCCCGTTGGACCTTGTCGCCATCGTCGTCCGAGGGCTCCAAGTACATGCTGCTGCAGAGCGCCACTAGCTCGTCCCACTGCTCGTAGAGCTCAAGTGTTTCCAGCAGGCGGCGTCGGCCCCAGAAGGCACTGCAGCCGCCCTTGTCCAAGCGGTTGTACTTGGGGTGGCGCGGCAGCTCGATCATATTCTTGGCCAGGTCCACCGACTCGGCCACGCGCCCGTGATGGCGCAAGCTGCGCGTGAGCCACTCATTGTTGTGGGCGAAGTTGTGGGTCTGGTCCGGCAGCACGCGATCGCGGATCATGGCCGCATGGTCCACGCGGGCGGATGCCTCCTGTTGCCAGGCGGCGTCCGAGTGGCGGCCAAGGCGCGCGAAGATGTGCCCGCTCATGTGCCACATGTGCGCGATGCCGGGCCAGGCTTGACCGTTGCGCGCGGCGGAGTTCACCACGAACTCGGCCGAGTCGGCCGCATCCCAGAGGTGGATTCGGTAGTGGTGGGCCGGGTGATTGGGTTGGACCGCGAAGATCTGGTCCAGGATCGCTTCGTTGGCGTGCCGGCTGGTGGTGGCATGGCCGAAGCGCCGGTTCATCCACAGGCGATTGACCAGCAGGGCTTTGGCTTCAATGTCATCGGGGTAGGCCCAGATGATGGACTCGTAGTCGTGCACCAGTTTCTGGGCGGCCTTCTTCTGCTCGTCGCGGCGCTTGTCCGACTCCTTCTTTTTCTCCTCGGGGGTGCGTAGATCCTTCTTCGGCTTCTTCGACTTCGCGTCCTTGGAGTCCTTGGAGTCCTTTTCCTCCTCCTTGTCATCCTCGTCTTGCTTCTCGATCACCTTGTCGGCTTCGTAGAAGCGAGCCAGCGAATCGATGTAGAGCTTCTCGCGCTCGTCGGCGTGCTCGCGCCTGGACCAAGCTTCATTGGCGAAGCCCGTCGCGCGTTCCTTGTTGTCCACGTTGGCCATGGCCATGCCCCAGTAAGCCATGGCGCAGTCCGGGTCGTTGGCGGCCACCTGGCGGAAGGTGCGCTCGGCTTCGAAGTACCAGAAGCCGTGCAGTTGACCGATGCCCTGGTTGAAGAAGGCCTGGGTGTCGACGTGCTTCGCGGTGACCGGGAACTGCACGCTCGCCGGACGGTCCATGAGGTAGGCCGCTTGGCGCGGACCCTCGTTGAACACTTCGCCGTGGCTGGAGTGGCCTTCCGGAACGTCGTCCTCGGGTTCTTGAGCGTGGGAGATTCCCACGAGGCCGAGGCAGAGGAAGGGCAGAACGGCGTAGTGATGGAGACTCATGCTTGGCGACCTGGCGGCTCGCGGGGTGGAGGAAAGTCCGGTCCAGCAAGATATTGCATGGGGAGCAATCTGGCGCGTGCGAACCCTGGTCAACCGGTCACAAGTATGTCAGCGGCGCACGAAGCCCTGCACGCGCTCTTGGTCATAGCGCTCCAGGCTGTGCTTACGCCACATGGGCGCAGACTGCCAAATAGGTACGGGCAGTTCCGATTCCCAGGTTTCAAGTCGTTGGCGCAGGGCCCGGAGCTTGTCCGGGTGCTGCTCGGCGAGATCCTGGTGTTCGCCAATGTCCGTACTTAAGTCGAAGAGCCAGTGCTCTCCGGCGGGGGTGCGCACCAGTTTCCAGTCGCCTACACGCACGGCCGCGCCCCAGTTGAGTTTCCAGAAGAGCGCTGCGTGGGGCCGGCCCTGCGCCTTGCCGCTGAGATAGGGCAGAAGGTCGACCCCATCCAGTGCTGCAGCGCCTTCGTCTTCGACCCAGCGGCCGGTCGCTGCCACGAAGGTGGGCAGTAGGTCGAGGCTGATGATCGGCTGCTCGTAGACCGAGCCAGCGCCTAGCACAGCCGGCCAACGCATGGCGCAGGGCACGCGGTTGCCGCCCTCCAAACAGGTGCCCTTGGTCCCGCGCAGGGGTGCATTGAGCGAGGCGTTGTAGGGCATAGCGCCGCCGTTGTCGTTGGTGAAGACCACCAGCGTGTTCGCGGCAAGCCCGAGCTCTTCAAGCTTGGCCAAGACCTTGCCGATGTTGTCATCCAAGGAGCGCGTCATGGCCGCGTTGATGGCACGCTCTTCGGTCTCGAAGTGTTCGCGTGCTTCGACCAAGTAGTCGGGCCTAGCGTGCAGCGGCCCGTGCGGCGCATTGAAGGACAGGTAGAGGAAGAAGGGCTCAGCCTTGTGGCGTTCGATGAACCCCACGGCCTCGTCTCCAAAGGCATCCGTCAGGTAGGGCAGCGTGCTGGTATCCACCTCGCGATAATTCGAGACGATCGACTTAGCCTTGCCGGGCCTATAGGTGCTGCTCCCACCGAGCATGCCGAAGAACTCATCGAAGCCGCGCTGCTCCGGCTGGAACTGCGGCAGCTTGCCCAAGTGCCACTTGCCGATCACGCCCGTCGCATACCCGCGCTCCTTAAGCTCATCCGCCATGGTGCGCTCCCCAACGGGCAACCCGCGCATCTCCGCCGCGACCTTTTCATCCGGCATCCCCGGCAGGTTGTACTCATGACCAAAGCGCTGCTGATAACGCCCCGTCAGCAAGCCCGCCCGCGAGGGACTACACACCGACGCGCTCACATAGGCATTCGTGAAGCGCACCCCACCCGTCGCGATCGAGTCGATGTGCGGCGTGGCGTGCGATCCACTGCCCTGAAAACCGAAGTCCGCGTACCCCGCATCGTCAGCAAATAGCAGCACGATATTGGGCGGCCCCTCAGGCATCTCCTGGGATGGCGCCTGGGGCGCCTGGAAGCTGAACAGACCGAGAACGAGTAGCAAGGAAGCGCGCATGCGCTCAGTATGCGGGATCTACGCTCGTTGCGGCGGAGCGCCAGCGACTGGCTTGGGTGGGGTTGCCGGAGGCTTGGTACCACTCGGCTAGTTTGCTGGCTAGGGCGGCGCTTGGGCGGATCCAGAAGGCGGCTTCTAGGTCGGCGGCCATGCCGGCGGTGTTGCCGCTGGCCAGACGCAGGATGGCGCGGTTGCGTAGGGCACCTTCGGCTTTGGGGTAACGCGCGATGACCTTGTCGAGGATGTTGAGGCCCTCCTGGGTGCGTTCGCTGCCTTGGAGGATTAGCGCCAGGTTGATGGCGCTCTGGGCGTGGTCTGGGTCGATGGTGAAGGCGGCGCGGTAGGCGTCTTCCGCTTCCTCGATGCGGCCGGCGTGTTCCAAGAGCAAGCCGCGCGCGTGGTGCACATTGGGTAGCACGGCCGACTGCGAGCCCAAGGGCTTGTCGAGGTAGGTGCTGGCGCGCTGCTCGTGACCGCGGCCGCCGAGGGCCAGTAGCCAGAGACCGGGGTCTTCCGAGTAGGCCGGCGGGTCTTCGCCGGGCCAACTGAAGAGGCGCCAATCAGCACTTGGGCTCTCTTCTACGCGCAAGCGATTCGCCGGCGTCGGGCCGCGACCACGGGGCGCGTCGCGGCGAATGTAGTGGTCGTGGATCTGCACCTCGGCTACGTCGAAGACACCCATGCGTGGCATGTGGCAGCTGGCGCAATCCTGTTGCGCGCGTTGCTCGGCAGGCGTGGCGCAAGCTTCGGGCGTGTGGCACTGGGCGCAGGCGTTGCGCACGGCGCGACGGTTGGCAAAGTCGCCTGCGGGCGAGTGCAGGGATAGGTGCGGGTCGTGGCAGGTGCTGCAGTCCATTTCGGGGGACTGCGTAAAGCAAGGCGAGAGGGCCAGGCGCTCTACCTGGGAGACGAAGCCGATCTCGTCGGTGGCCTTGGCGGCCACGAAGATAGCGCGTGCGTCGAGCAGGTCGCCGCCGACTTTGGGCAGACCGTGGGCACCGGATTCGAGCTCGATACTGGCGTCACCTTGTAAGTGGCAGGCGGCGCAGACGGAGACCCGTTGGAGGCGCGTGAGGGTGCTCAGATCTGTGAGCCCGCTGGCTACCGGATCGGAGCCTTGCAGGGCCGTTTGCGTGGCAGCGTGTTGCTCGACCTGGCCGTGGCAGGCGCCGCAGGAAATGCCCTTGGGCGACCACTCGGCAGGGTCGGGGCCGAGGTCCTCGGGCCAGCTGGGATCCGGCAGGTCGTCCGTGTGGCAGCGCAGGCAATCCGCACCTATGGGGGAGTTGAAGCGCGTGCCGGCCGTCATGGAGTTGCCCGGTGCGAGGGCCGCGTGCCGGCCGGCTTCCGATTGGAGCACTTCCAAGGGGGCGAAGGCCATGAGCGGTCCAACGGCAGCGGCGTAGGAGCGGTCGTGCTCGCCCGAACCGATCGCGAAGGCCAGGGCGCTGGGGCGCGCATAGGCCGTGTGCTCGCGGTGGGTCTCGACCAGTAGCGGCGTACCCTCCGGCGAACGGGCGAAGGCGTAGCGGTAGCCGGCTGCGTCTTCGACCGGATCGAGTTGGGTTAGGGGCGCGAATTCAGCCGGTTCCACGGGGCCGAGGGTGCGCGCCATGCCCGAGCTCGAGTAGCTGCGTGCGATCTCTGGATGGCAGTTGCGGCAGGCCGCGCCGTGCTGGGTTTGGGCCGGGGCTACCCAGGCATCCGCATGGGTTGCGGCGGGCAGAACTGCGGAGCTCTCCCCGCAGCCCGCTAGCAGCAGCGCGCCGAGGAAGAGTCCGCTGCGGAATGCGCTCACGCCTGGGGTTCGTAGGCCAGGGAGGGTGCGAGCCAACGCTCGGCTTCCGTGATGGTCATGCCGGCGCGGGTGGCGTAGTCCTCGACCTGCGCTTCCGTGATGCGGCCGATGCCGAAGTAGCGCGCGTCCTTGTGACCTAGGTAGATGCCGCTGACGCTGGCCGCCGGGCCCATGGCCAGGGACTCGGTCAGGGTGATGCCTATTTCATCGGGGTTCAGGAGTTCGAAGAGCGCGCGCTTAGGCGTGTGATCCGGGCAGGCGGGGTAGCCGAAGGCCGGGCGGATGCCACGGTATTTTTCGGCGATCAGTTGATCGTTGCTGAGGGCCTCGTCCTTGCCGTAGCCCCACTCCTTGCGTGCGCGTTGGTGCAGGTACTCGGCGTAGGCCTCGGCCAGGCGGTCGGCTAGGGCCTTGACCATGATGGCGTTGTAGTCGTCGCCGTCGGCCTCGTAGTTGGCAGCCAACGCTGCGCAACCCTCTCCACAGGAGACGGCGAAGGCGCCCACGTGGTCCACCAAGTCAGAGTCCGCGGGTGCTACGTAGTCCGCTAAGCTGCGGTTGGGTCGCTCGTCCGGATGGATGGTTTGCTGGCGCAGCATGGGGAAGCGCGCGGCTTCCTCGGTGCCGGATTCGC
>JBLIOL010000284.1:0-7194 GCA_047639615.1 Planctomycetota bacterium
GCGAGGTGGCCATTGCTGTAGGGCGTCGTCAGGCGTTGCGCGTTGGGGTTGAGCCCGAAGAAGCCGTCGAGGTCGATGGCGCCATCGGTCTGGCCGGGGGGTGCCACAGCCAGGTTGGGTCGTGCGTTGTAGAGGTCACCGTCACCGTAGGGCACGATGACCGAGAGGCCGTCGATGGCACCGCGTAGGAAGACGTGCACCATCACGTCGCGTGGTGTGCCCGCGGTGCCTTGGGCCAGGGCTACCTTGGGCAGCCACATGGGGGAGGTCAGGCCGCTGGCGGCGATCATTCCCGAGCGCGATAGGAAACCTCGGCGTGAGAGTGCGGAGTACTCGGAGCAGGAAGAGGGCTGGTTGTTGTTTTTCATGGCAGAGCTTTCCTTCCTAGTAGTACTGGTAGCTCGGGCTGGTCGCCATGAGCGCAAAGGCCTCTCGAAGAACCGCGTTCGGGTTCGTGGTCTGCGAGTCGATAAAGGCTTGAACAGAGTCCACGTGGGCCTGTTCGATCGCTCCGCCGGTCATGACCCAGTTGATTCCATCCGCTACGGTGCCGCCGGCGGGCGCGGTGTTCAGCAGGGATTGCAGGGTGACGATCTCGGGCTTGTTGCCTTCGATGTCGCGCCCGAAGAGCAGCGAGTTCCACTCCCAGCGCGGTAGCAGGGCCTTGCCCCAGGCATTGACCGTGTCCGGGTAGCCATCAGGCGTCGGGTACCAATAGGGCACGTTGCCCATTTTGAGCAATTGCAGGGTCAGGTTTAGCAGGTCGGTGGAAGGCACCTGAGCCGCGCGCATGGCCGAGGTCAGCATGTGATAGGGGCGCTTCAGCTTGCGTCGGTCCGCGGCGGGGATACTGCTCACCGTCTGCCACTTGAGAATGTGCCGCACCATGGGTTTGATGCTACCGGCCGTGTTCAAGTAGATCTGTGTCAAGCGATCTACGAGGGCTTGGGGCGGATCGTAGGTGAGCAGCCACTTAGCCATCTTGGTGGAGATGAACTCGGCCGTGGCCGGGTGCATGGCCAGCAGGTCGAGAACAACTTCGCCATCGGTGATGCCTCCATTGGCAGGAATGGTCTGGCCGAGTACTACCTTCTGGCCGTTGTCGTGCACGCCGTCCACGTAGGTGAACTTGCCGAAGGGGCCGTTGGTGAAGACGCCGTGGAAGGTCCAGCCGGTGAAGCAGCGGGCGACCTCGACCACGTCCATTTCGGTGTAAGGGCCGTTCACTCCTAGGGTGTGCAGCTCGAGCAACTCGCGTGCATAGTTCTCCTGAACGCTGCCGGCGACGTTGTTGTAGTTATCCAAGTACCACAACATGGCCGCACTCGTGGGCGAGCGGCGGAGCATCTCAGGGAAGCTGCCGAGGGCGTTCTCGCGCACCACGCGTCGGTCGTCGGTGGTCTTGAACCAGATGGCGAATTCGTCCAACTGGTTGATGTTGAAGTGATCGGTCCAGAACTCGACCATGCGCTCATAGAGCTGCTTGCGCGAGTAGATGCTGCGCAGCAGGTTGGCCTCCTGCAACTCGAAGATGACCGTGTTCTGGTCCATCTGATAGGTCTCGTACAGCTGCTTGTTGGTCATGGTCAGCGTGCCGTACCCCGCCAAGGCCGTGTCCACTGCCGCGTCGTCGATGTTCAGGTAGTCGAGCTGCCAGTCGAGCCAGGCGTTGTAGCCCATGGCCTTGGCCTCGAAATAGTCCGGCACGGTGAAGCCGGCCGTTGCGTGATTGAGGAGGAAGGCGATCGCCTCGTCATGGGAGGTGGGCGACACGTCCGGCGCCTGAAATGAAGAAAAGGCCATGGACGTGGTGCTCGTCGTGGCCGTTCGGTCGAACTTGGGATGGAACTTTGGGACTGTCCCGCGCTGGAGGCGTGCGCCACTAGGGGCGTTGGTCGGGGCCAGGGTGCGGTTTCTTGTGGGAGAACCAGCCATGGAGTTCCTTCTTGAGGTGAGGGAGCAGGGAGGGGACGTCGAGGCACGCGGGCAATACCGATGCGCTCCCGGTCTGGGAGCCCCGTGGCCGTGGGCCATGCCTTCGATGTGACACGGGTACTATTCTATTGCTTCTACAGGCATCGTGAGATGTCGGTCATCGATCGGTTGCCTGGGCTCTTCGGGCACTTGTCTGTCTACGGGAATTTCTAGCGTAGGGCGCAATCAAGGCCCACCGAGCACGCAGGATTGGCGCGAAGGCCGGAATATCCAATGTCTATATCATTCACATCACTGCTGCCCTTGCTGCTCGTGGTTGGTGCTCAAGGAGCGCGAGCCGACACTTTGACCGTGGAAGCAGATCGGGATAACACCCTCTACCAGTCGCCTACGGGTTCACTCAGTAATGGATCAGGCGAGCGCCTCTTCGCTGGCGTTACCAACAGCGGAACCTTGCGGCGGACCTTGCTGCACTTCGATCTCTCCGGGTTGCCTGCGGGATCTATCATCTCTTCGGTCACCCTGGACATGTACATCTCCAAGGTTCCGCTACTCGCGCCGGGCACCCTCTTCGCGGTGCATCGAGTCACCCAACCCTGGGGCGAAGGGGCGTCGGACGCACCCGGCGAAGAGGGCACAGGCGCACCCAGCGAAGTTGACGACGCCACTTGGATTCACACGTTCTACTCGGGTTCTCTCTGGACCAATGTGGGCGGCGACTTCGCTGCTAATTCGAGTGCGGCTACACAGTCGTCGATCTCAGTGGGCCCGATCAGTTGGTCCTCTACGGGCCTCGCATCGGACGTGCAGCACTGGCTCGATCAATCGCTTGTCAACAACGGCTGGTTGATCAAGGCAAGCAATGAGAGTGTGGTGCAGAACGCGAAGCGCTTCGATTCGCGCGAGTACCTGCCGGACCCCATGCGCAGGCCGCGCTTGACGATCAGCTTCGATCCGCCGGCGGACATTCCGCCAACGGCTATCTGTAGTCGCGTGTTTTGTACGGGCAACACGGCCAACGTAGCGGAGATCGAGATCGACACCTGCTCGTGCGCATCGGGAAGCATGCGGATCAGTATGAGTGGGGCGCCGGCCAATCGCCTGTGCTACCTGTTGGTGGGCGCTGGCATGGGACGCATCGCGAATCCGCCGGGGGCTATCGGTGACCTATGCTTGGGCGGTTTTTCCATCGGGCGCTATCGCTTGGATTCAGGCTTTACCGACCCTGCGGGAGGCTTTAGCACCGACCTGATGCAGGCCACGACCGGCGGAGGTGGAGGTGACTTGCCGAGCCCTCCGGGTGGTAATCTGTGCTCGATGGTCGGGCAGAGTTGGTCCTTTCAGTACTGGTACGAAAACGGGGCTGCGCCGGCTGGCTTCTCAAAGGCCTTGCGGGTGACCCTGCAGTAACGGTGCCTTGCGAGGCGCCACCGGGCCGCGCTTGTTTGACTTGCGTTGTGCTAGGGAAATTAGCACTCAGGGCCTAGGTGGGAGCCTGGGGCTAGTGCTACAAAAACTGGCAGAAGGTACCCATGACACCGAGCCAGCCAGAGCCTCTAAGCCGTCGAGAGCGTGAATTGCTCGACATCGTTTATGCGCGCGGAGAAGCCACTGCGGTGGAGATTCGCAGCGATATGCAGGATCCGCCCAGCTACTCCGCCGTGCGCGGATTGGTGCGCATCCTGGAGGAGAAGGGGCACCTACGGCATCGGCGCGAGGGCGTTCGCAATGTCTATAGACCCACGCGCGACCGACGCGTCGCGGGTAAGAAGGCCATGAAGCGCGCGCTGGATACCTTCTTTGAGGGCGACCTGCATTCGGCGGTGTCAGCCTTGCTCAATGTCTCCAAGGGGACGCTCTCCGCGGACGCGAAGCAGCGTCTGCTCGCACTCGTCGAAGAGGCCAAGAAGGAAGACAGGTAGCTATGCATGCAGCCCTAATCGTACTAGCTGAAATCTTGATCAAGGCCAGCCTGGTGCTGTCCATTGCCCTTGTAGTGCACGCGTGCTTGCGTCATGCCCGCGCGGCCCTGCGCGAGCATGTGTTACGTCTGGCCTTCGGAGCCGTGGCGTTGGTTCCTTTCGCGGTTGTCTATGGCCCGCGCATCCAGTGGCAGGTCTTGCCGGCCGTCCAAGTGGCCGAGGCGGAAGCGGCAGGAGCTTGGATCGGCGTCCTACCTGCTGGCACGGACTCAGGGAGTGTTGTGTCGGAACCGTTGCCAGGGGACCAGGCCGCTGTCTTCATACCTGCTGTGCCGGGTGCGGTGAAGCCTGATGGGCAGGCGAGGAGTGGCTGGCTCGCGACTGCTTTGATTTGCGTCTGGGCCTTGGGCGTACTCATGGCGCTCTATCCGTTGCTGCGGGGTGTCCAACTGGCGCGCGGCATTGCGCGGCGCTCGCGCAGGTGTTCGGCCGCTGATTGGGGTGCATGTGATGACGTGCTTGCGGCTGGACTCGCCTTGCGGCGCAGGCCGCGGCTGGTGGTGAGCCGTGAGGTGGCTGTGCCCTTCGTGTGGGACCCACTGCCCATGGGCGCGCCTGTTGTTGTATTGCCGGCCGCGGAACTGCTCGGTGATCAGGCTGCGGCCAGCGCGGCGTTGCAGCACGAGTATGCTCACGTGGCCCGGCGCGACGGTCAGGCTGCGATCTCTTGTGGGGTGATTGCGGCCTTGCTCTGGGCCACGCCGCTGGTTTGGTGGAGCTTGCGGGTTCTGCGCCAGGAAGCGGAGCGGGCGGCGGATGATGTGGTGCTTGGGAGTGGTGTGGTCGCTTCCGATTATGCGGCGCAGTTGATGGCCTTGATTCCAAGTACAGCCTCACCGCGTATGGCGAGTGTGGCGGGCATGGCTGGTGCGGGAGCCTTCGAACGTCGGGTGCGTTGCCTGTTGGATCGAGAACAGCGCCGGGGAGGTCTGGCGCGTCGCGCGCGTCTGGGTCTGGCGCTAGGCACGGCGCTCGTGGCCCTGCCGCTGGCGTTCGTAGAGGCGCGCGCTGTGCAAGATCCTGAGGTGCCTGCAGGGTCGGCGCTCTCTAGGGGCGTGGCGGCCTTACTCGTCTCCCAGGACAAGGTCAGCGGTGGCTGGATCGCGGACGTGGGATACAAGCTCAACAACTCGTTCCGTGTAAGTCAGCCAAGTGTTGCCCATGTGGGAGTGACTGGTTTGGCGCTCGACGCGCTGCTCTCGGCTGCTCCCCGTCCGTGGAGTTCAGAGCTGCGCAGTGCCCTGGCGAAGGCGGCAGATTTCTTGGTCAGCCGACAGGTAAATAGCGGCTATATCAGTGCCGAAGGGACGGGTATGCGCGCGCACGCGCACGCGCTTGTGGCCTTGGCTCATTGGCAGGAGTTGGAGCCTAGCGACCATGTGGCGGATGCCTTGCAAGCTGCGGTTCGGTTCACCTACGAAGCGCAGAACGATGCTGGTGGCTGGCGTTTCGTGCCCAATAGTCAGTATAGCGATGTACTCGAGACCGCCTATCAGGTGCGCGCGTTGCTGCGTGCGCAAACCACGGGCGTGTCCGTACCGCCCGATGTGTTGGCGCGGGCGCTCGCACATGTGAAGAGCTTGGGCGTGGCCGACTCCGCGAGCTCCCACTACGGTGCCTTCCGCTACCAGGACAATCCGAAAGCTCGGATCACCGCCAATACGGTTGCTGCCGGTCTGTTGACCACGGCTAGCTTGGGTCCGCTTGAGGTCAACTTTGGGGTTGCGGGATTGGTGCAGCTGCAGCGCCTACGGCCGCAGGACGTGGACGCTAAGGATCGCACCTTCCTGGACTGGGATACGGAGCTGCTCAGTGGCCTGGCCTTGGCAACCTATGCCCAGCGTGATCCACAACGTGGTCGGCCCATCTGGGCCACATGGCGTAGGGTGCTCCTCTCCAGATTGTCGGCGAATCAGCAAGCTTCTGGCGCCTGGTCCTGCGAGCCGGGGCCGAGCTCGGCCTACTCCACGGCGATCGCCTGCCTGCTGCTCAGCATGAACTAGTACTGGTGGGTTGCGGGGCGTGCTGTATTGGTGTCCGAAGGGAGGGTTTCTAACCCACCACAGGGCATACGGGAGAGGAATGGGATTAGGAGCCGTCGCAATCATAGGCGCGGCCTTAAAATGGCCAGTGTTGAGGGGCATTCGCCCCTAATGCCCGTGTTTGGTCCGAATGCCATCCCTCGCCTAGAGCCCCATGAGTCACGATCCTTTCGGTGGAGTTTCCAGTCGGCGTAGTGTTCTTGCACGTGGTGCTCTGGCTGGGCTAGGCCTCGCGGACTTGATGCATGGGCGTGCGCCGGCAGCCGGCGGCCTGCTGAATGGACTGGGAGGTGTACGGCCCGCGAAAGCCAAGGCGCTCATCCACATCTATTTGCCCGGCGGCATCGCTCACCAGGATACCTTCGATCCCAAGCCCCATGCGCCGGTGGACTACCGCGGGGACTTGAAGGTGATCGGCACCAGCTTGGATGGTGTGCAGTTCGCGAGTCGGTTGGCGCAGACCGCCAAGATCGCGGACAAGCTCACGATCATCCGCTCCTTCACCCACGGTGAAGCGGCCCATGAGCGCGGCCAGCACAACATGCTCACCTGCTACCGCCCGAGCCCGGCGGTGATCTACCCGAGTCTGGGTAGCGTCGTCTCCCACGAGCTCGGGCCGCAGAAGAATCTGCCGCCCTACGTTTGGATTCCGACCAACCCGAACGTGTATGCAGGCACGGGCTTTCTGTCCTCGTCCTACGCGCCCTTCTCCCTGGGATCCGACCCCGCCTCAGAGGGCTTCGGTGTGCGCGACTTCGAGCGCCCGGGCAATGTGAACGACGAGCGCGATGCGCGTCGTCGCGCCATGCTACGCGAGGTGAACGCTCACTTTGGCCGTCGCGAATCTGCTGATGGCCTGGACGCGATGGATTCCTTCTACCAGCGGGCCTTCGATCTGCTCTCTTCACCGGAAGCGCGCGCAGCCTTCGACCTCAAGGCCGAGCCGGACAAGATGCGAGACACCTATGGTCGCAACGCCGCTGGGCAGCGCCTGCTCCTTGCCCGCCGCTTGGTGGAAGCGGGCGTGCGCAACGTGACCCTGACTTACGGGGGCTGGGACATGCACCAGAATATTCAAGAGGGACTGAATCGTCAGATGCCGCCTCTGGACCAGGCCTTCGCGGCGCTGATCCGTGACTTGGATCAGCGTGGACTCTTGGACTCGACCCTGGTCCTGCTCTCCAGCGACTTTGGTCGCACGCCGCGATTGAATCCTGAGGGTGGCCGGGATCATT
>JBLIOL010000285.1:0-7187 GCA_047639615.1 Planctomycetota bacterium
GCGTGCGGCGTCGAGGGAGCGCTCGCTGGGTTCGAGGCGCTCCAGCCCCGCACGCAGGCGGATCGTGTTGCGATTGAATGACGAGAGCACGTCCACGCGGTCGTTGACCGCCACGAGCATCATCTCGTCCTCGAAGCTGCGGCCCTCTACGAATTCGGCGGCGCGCTCCATGAGCATGTCGAAGCGCGTGCGACCGGTCTCGGGGTCCTCCAGAGCATTCATGGAGGCGGAGGTGTCGAGCAGCAGCACGATGCTCTCCTTCTTGACCGAGGCCAGCTCGAAAGCGGGCTGGCTCAGGGCGAAGACGATCGAGCCTAGGATCAAGAGCTGCAACAGCAGGGAGTAGAGCCGTTTGAGGCGCTGGAAGAGTGAACGAGCGCGGGTCTCCACCAGCAGCTCTTCCCAGAGGCGCAGGTAGGGCACGCTCTCGCGGCGGCGCTTGACCTTGAGGATGTAGAGCACCGTGACCGGCAAGGCCAGGGCGCCGAGTCCCAGGAGTAGGGGGGCGGCGAAGTTCAACCGACCACCCCGCCGCGGCGCAGGATGCGCATCACGAGCTCATCGAAATCGATGTCGGTGCGCGCGCGCACGTAGCCCATCTCGTTGCGGATGCAGAAGGACTCGATCGAGCCCGCGAGTTTTTCGAAAGACGCTTCGTAGCGGGTGAGCAGGCTGTCCGTCACGTTGATCTCCTTGAAGTCACCGGTCTCGGAGTCCACCAGGCGCAGGTCGCCGCGCAGGTCGGGCTTCTCCTCCTGGCGGTCCACCACGTGGATCACGTAGACGTCGTGGTGTTGGTAGCGCAGATACTTGAGGGCTTGCTGGTAGCCGTCGAGGTCGAAGAAATCGCTGATCACGATCACCACGCCGCGGCGGCGTTCGCGCTTGACGAACTCGCGCAGCACGGGCGCCATGCGCGTCTCGCCCACGGGCTCGACGCCCTTTAGGAACTCGAGCATGGGGAAGAGCTTCGAGCGGCCCTTGAGTCCCCAGCGTGCGTCCTCGATGCGCCCACCGAAGGGCAGCAGGTTGGCGGCGTCCATGTTGGCCATGCCGATGTACGCCAGGGCTGCGGCCACGGTCAGGCCGTAGTTCAGCTTGTGCGGCGTGCCGCGGTTCATGGACTCGGAGACGTCCACCAGCAGCGAGAGGTGCAGGTTCTCCTCCTCGCGGTAGAGCTTGAGGAAGACCTCCTCCAGGCGTCCGAAGAGGTGCCAGTCCACGCGCCGCGGGTCGTCACCGGCCACGTAGGCACGGTGATCGGCGAACTCGGCGCTGGAGCCCTTGCGGATAGACTTGCGGTCCGCACGCATGCGGCCCGAGAGGATCTTCTTGGCGACTACGTTGAGGAACTCGAGGCGCTTGAGGAAGTGCCCGTCGAACTCAAGCGGCGGGCGCGCTTGTGTTTCGGTGCGTGCCAAGAGTTAGGCGGTGGCTGCTGCGGCCATTTCCGGGGTCTGTTCCAGGATCTCAGTCACGATGCTATCGGTGCTGATGTCCTCGGCCTCGCCTTCGAAGTTGAGCAGTAGACGATGGCGTAGGGCGGCCATGGCCACATCGCGCACGTCCTCGCAGGCCAGGTGGAAGCGGCCTTGGATTAGGGCGCGCACCTTGCCGGCCAGCATCAGGGCCTGGGCGCCACGCGGGCTGGAGCCGAGCTTGAGGAAGCGGTTGACCATGGGCGTCGAGGCGGAACTGCCGGGGTGCGTGGCGGAGATCAGGCGCACGGCATAGCGCTTGACGTGATCAGCCACGGCCACCTGACGCACCACGTGTCGCATCTCAAGGATGTCGGGGCCTTGCAGCACGCCGTTGACCTCGGGGGCGGAGTCGGTGGTGGTGCGGTCGACCACGGCGAGCAGCTCGTCCTCGGACAGGTAGCCCACGTCGAGCTTGAACAGGAAGCGGTCCACCTGGGCCTCGGGCAGCGGGTAGGTGCCCTCCATCTCGATCGGGTTCTGGGTGCCCAGCACGAAGAAGGGCTGGTCCAGTTGGTAGGTGGTGCCGCCGACGGTCACGCTGTGCTCTTGCATGGCCTCGAGCATGGCGGACTGGGTCTTGGGCGTCGCGCGGTTGATCTCGTCGGCCAGGACGACGTTGGCGAAGATCGGACCGGACTGGAAGCGGAACTCCTTGTCGCCCGTGTCGGAGACCACCAGCACATTGGTGCCGACGATGTCGGCGGGCATCAGGTCGGGGGAGAACTGGATGCGCGAAAAATCCACCGAGAGGGCCTTGGAGAGCACGCGTACCAGGGTCGTCTTGCCGATGCCGGGGACGCCTTCCAGGAGTACGTGGCCGCCTGCGAATAGGCTGATGAGGACCTTCTGGACCACGTCCTCGTAGCCGACGATCTCCTTGGAGATCTCAGTGGCCAGGGACTGGAAACGGGCCTGGAAGGATTCGACGAGGGCGCGGGCTTCGGCGGAGTCGGCGATCATGATGGCGAGGTGGGGGGGCGAAGGGCGAAGTGTGCGCCTGAGTTTACGGGCAACGGGCGCGGTTGTGGGCGTAGTGGGGTGTTGCACATAGACGAGTTCGCGAGGCGTGCGCCATTTTTCGCGAGGCAAGGCGCTTCGAGCCCCTCGTAGCCGTAGTTACTTGGGGGCCTGTAGTTACTTGGGGGCCTTAGCAACGCAGCATCGCGGGAGAGGGTGCTTGGCTCGCGAACTCGTCTATGTGCAACACCCTCCTAAGAAGAAACCCGTGGTCAGTGAGCAGAGCGCGCACCGACCACGGGTTCCGTGGGGGAGAGACTTTGGGGGCTAGGCCCTACTCGTCTTCCTCTTTGGACTCCGCCTTCTCGGGCTCGATGCCCTCGAAGTACTTACGTACGTAGCGTTGGTAACCGGCGGGAATGTCTTGGCGTTGGATGGAATCTTCAGCGGCCTTCTTAGACGCCAAATAGACCTCCTTCTCCTGAGCCTGAGAACGGCTCCCGTCGTTAGCCACCTTGGTCTGGGTGAACGAGCTCTTGCCCGAACCCTGACGTGCTGTGACCTTCTCTTCTTCCAGTGTTCCCTGTCGTTTTGTGCCTTCCTCACCGAGGAAGTCGCGCATCGTGCCGTTGCCGGCGTTGAGTGACGGTCGTGCCACCTTGTGCGCTATTTTGCCTTTACCGCTTCACGGTTCTCCGGCTTTCCCCATTCACGTCGATGGGTCGTCGCAGTCGCAGGGTTTTAAGAAGTCGGCCGGATCCATGTTCTCCAGGTCGGCTAGGTCGCCCTCAAAGGCCTCGAGGAAGTCCATGGTGTGGCCGAGCATGGCCGCATCCATTTTCAGGTTCATGAACTTCATGAACTTGGCCTCGATCTCCTTCATCTTGGCCAACTCCTGTTCAAGCTCCTCCAGCTCCTCCTCGGAGGCGCCTTCCTTCTTCTTCTTCTCGATCTCGTCCTCAAGCTCCTTCATCTTCTCGCGGAGCTTGTTGAGGGCGTCTTGCCAGTCGCCCTTCTCCATCTCCTCGGAGATGTCCTTGTTCTCCTCCTTGAGGCCGGCGAGTAGCTCTTTGAGCTTCTTCTCGCCCTCCTTGGCGGCTTCTTCCTCGCGCTCGAGTTGGTCGAGGAGCTTGGCGACTTCCGCCATGGCGTCCTTCTTCTCCATCCCGCGCTCGGAGAGCTTGGCCTTGAGCTCGCGTAGCTGTTCGAGCATCTCCTTTTCGCGCTCGCTCAGCTTCTCGTTCTGCTCCTCGGAGAGAATGTCCTCGATGGCTTCCACTCCGGCGGCGAGCTTCGCTTCGAGAGCGGCCTCCACGGCTTGATCAGCGCTGCCGGGGCCACTCAGGAAGACGACTCCGAGGAGCATCAACAACGGCAAGGGCAGCCAGCGACCTTCGCGCGGCATGGAGTAGGCGTAGACCTGGGCCGGAGCCACCCGCGCCGTGGCGATGGCGGCATCCTCAACGAGGGCCTCCACCATGGGCGAGGAGGGACCGTCCATCAGCTCAACCGAGCTGGAGATGCGGTCCTTGAGTCCGGCGCTGTCGTCGTAATCCTTGGCCAGGGCTGCGGCACTGGGGCGCGTGAACCAGACGGTCAAGGCGCCCACGAGGGCGGCTGTTCCGAGCAGGGCCATGGCGAGCGAGGTCATTGGCGTTCCAGGGAACGCCAATAGCACCGCGGCGCCCGCAAGCAGCAGGTAGAACAGAGCCTGAAGGCCAACGGACACGAAGCGCGTCTGCATCCAACGCAGGCGCAGCTTGTCCAGGCTTTCCAGGATCGTTCGCTGAGTGCGATCTTTCATGGGGCGAAGTCTCCACCCGCGGCGGGAATGCACGCGGGACGGGTTGGGGCCGGCGCAGGAGAAGCCTGCACCGGAATACGTGTCATTAGTCTAGCAGAGCGCCTGCGATCTCGGCGTCCCGATGCTTGGGTGAGGCAGCCAGGGCACGCCGCAGGTAGGGGGCTGCTGCGGCAGGGTCTTCATCGTGAAGGACGAGTCCGAGGCCGTAGTGCAGGTCGCTTGTGCCACGTATGCCCAATGCAAAACCTAGTTCCTCGGCCCGGCGTAGCTCGCGTAGGGCTTCCTGCGGCCGATCTAAGGCCATGAGCGCTCGTCCGAGCAGCACCCGCGCGGCGGTGGAGTAGGGATCTTGCTTTAGGGCGACGAGTGCATCCTCGCGGGCTCCCTCGGGTTCCGAAATCTGAGTCAAGCGCCACTGTCCGCGGCGGATCCGCGCGTCGAGACCGAAGGGATTCTCGCGCAGCTGCTTCTCGATGTTGTCGCTGAGCTTGCGGGCGCTGGCCTGCGCCTGCACCTGGTCGTCCTGCTTGTGCCAGTAGCTGGTGAGGATGCGCCAGGCGGCTACAGCGTTATCGGGATCCAACTCGGCTGCTTCCTCGCACAAACGAACTACGTGTTCGGTGGCATCGACCTTTGCGTAGGCATTGGCAAGCTCCAGGCGCCGCGCCGCGGGCGTGCGTCTCTCAAACTCAGCCAGGTCCAACTCCGCCTGCTCCATCGACTGTGCTTCCTCGCCGCGACCGAGCTTGCTGTAGAGCGCCATCAGGGTGCGCCGCAGACCGGACTCCTCGGTGGAGCCATTCGCAACCTGCATGCCGGAGCTGTAGTAGGAAGTGCCGAAGGAGTTGAAGCCGCCGCTACCCGCGCCCCATGTAAAGCTGATGCGGTCGGCGTTGCCCCGGGATGCGCCGGATCGGCTGCTGCGATAGATCCAACCGCTGTTGGCCTGCACCTTGCCGCGCGCCAGGCGCAGCAAGCGCTCGTAGTGGGGCACCGCATCCGCGTAGCGTTCGAGCTCCACGTAGGTGCCGGCGAGCTTCGTAAGCATGGTCTTGTCGTCAGGCTTGTCTGCCAGCGCTTCCTCGGCGAGTACGAGCAAGGGCTCCCAGTCTTCCTGGATACGCCGGATGTACGAGCGAATGCCCTGCATGGTGGTGTCATCCGGGCGTGCCTTCAGGCGCGTGTCCACGCGCGCGACCAACTCGTCCATGCGGCCTTCCTCTTGCCACAGGCGCACGAGTACACGCCACTCGCTATTCACGCGGCTGTCGTCAAAGGCGCTGAAGACGAAGAAGCTGTTACCGCTGCCGGAAATCAAACTGCGGCCAGGCTCTGCGACGATGTTCCAGAGGTCCTCGAGGGCGGCAGCGCGCTCGCCCTTGCGGAAGCGTGCTTCCACAGTTTGCTCGCGGTTCCATTGTGAGGACCAGGAGTCGAACCAAGCGTCCATGCGCCGGGCGCTGATGTAGTCGTCGTACAAACCGTGAGCCAGCTTCTGGTGGGTGTCACCAGTCTGAATCGGGCTGTTGTAGTAGGAGTAGCTGTAGGTCTGAATCGCGCCATAGCGGCTGCCGCGGGGCTTCTTCCACTCCTCCAGGCCAGTGCTCCACTCGTCGCGTAGGAAGTACAGGATCCCGATGGCGTGCCGGAGCTGTGAGATCTCGTTGCTGAGGGTCCAACTATTCGCCTGCACCGCTTGCTCGCGATCGAGCACGACCAGCAGGCTCTCGATGGTGGCTTGAGCCTCGTTGTAGAGTTGGAGCTTGCGCTGGAAAGGCCATAGCAGGCGCAGGGCCAAGCGTTGCTCGGGGTCTTCCGCGAGCACAGCTGAGAGGGCTGAGATCGCCGGTGCATCCTCGTGGCGAGCAGCGAGCACCCAGGCGAGCCGGCGTTGGGCGTCGGCATCTGTGGGGTCCAGAGCGAGGGCGGCCTCCTGGCGCGCGACCTCATCGAAATTGCTGGAGAGGTAGCCCAAGCGGATCACATAGCTTGCCCAAGAACTCTCGAACTTGTTCTCGTCGAGCACCACGTGCACGCCGTCGATGGCCGCTTCCCAGCGCTCCAATTTGCCCAGGGCCTCGAGCCGTGTGGAGTGGCTGGCGATGTCCTTGGGAGCCAGCTTGAGCATGGCATCCGCGCACAGGAGCAGCTCCTCGTAGTCCTTCGCCTGCCGGTAGAGAGTAGCCAGTTGCTGCTGCAACTGTAGTGGGTCCACATCCGAGTAGGCCTTGGTGATCAGCTCTACCGCGGCAGCCAAGTCCTCGTCGCGCACGTGCTTCCAGGCCATGTTGCGTGCGGCGCGCTTCTTAGCATTGCCATCCCCGGCTTCGAGCAATTCCACCTGCAGTTCGCGGGCGCGATCCAGCTCGCCGGAGGCCCCACGCTGCAGCATCAAGAACTGCTTCATGCTGGCGGCATCATCAGCTCGTTCGGAAATTCGCCGGGCGGATTCCAAAGCCACATCGTTGCGACCCAGTTCCATGGCTAGGTTCAGGAGCGCGCGTTGTAGGGGCTCGTCTTCCGGATCCTCGTCAGCCTCGCCCTTGAGCTCATCGAAGTAGGTATCGAGACTGCCGTTCTCACGGTGCGCCGCCATCAAGGTGGTGCGTACGCTGGCGTTTCGGCCGGAGAGGATCAAGGCGCGCCCGAGTAGCTCGATGGCCTCGTCCGGACGGTCCAATTGGCGCAGGTACCCAGCCAGCTGGGTCAGGAGGCGGTAGTTCTGCTCGCCCTCTTCATCCAAGCGCTCCTGCACGATGCTGGCCGCCTGTTCATAGTGGTCGAAGCGCGCGTTGAGGCCGGGCATGATGTTGCGCATGTCCTCCTTCTCTTCCTCCTCGAAGAGGCCATCAAAGATGGCCCAGGCTTCATCCTCGCGGCCCAGTTCGAGCAGCAAGGAACCACGTGACATGAGCTCAGCCTTACGCTCATCCACGGAGCCGAGC
>JBLIOL010000286.1:0-7146 GCA_047639615.1 Planctomycetota bacterium
TGCTTGTCTGCTACCGCCTCACCCGCGAGGGCCACGATCGCTATCACGACCGCGACCAAGTCCCAGACGCGCCAGCCCGCGGCCACGGCCGAGGCGGGCACCAGCATGGCCAGGGAGAGCAGCACGGCCAGGAAGCCTTGCGCCAGATAGAACCACAGCAGCCAGGTGTCGATGCGATCACCGAGCTCGCGGCGCAGGGCGGCGTAGCGGCCGTCCTCCTCTTCATGGCGCACCCGATGGACGAGGTGCAGGGTCAGGCGCACGGACCAGAATAGGGCGATACACGCGACCAGGGCGCGACGCGGGCCCCAGCCGTCTTGCCCCAGGGCATAGACCAGCGCGAGGACACCGATCGAGGCTGACCAGATCGGGTCGACTACGCCTGCGTTGCCGGTCCGGCGCTGGCGTACCCAGGCTGCCAGCATCACTAGAGTGACAACGGCAAGGCCTAGGGCAGGGAGGGTTAGATCGTGCAGGGTCATGGTGTTCGTCAAATTACACTATGCCCTAACGGAACAATAAGAATAGACGCTATGACCGATTTAATCCAAGGTAGGATCTATCCACATTTGCCCTGCCCGGCTAGTGCATGGGCTCCAAATGGGCTACTATAGGCCCCTAATAGCCTGTAGAGCACACAAAGGCAGCTCAGCCAGACCCCGCCGAAGGGAACGTTATGAACGAAATACCAACACCTGCCGCGCCCCCGCAGCGGCCCTCGACCCGCCGCCGGCTGAGCCTGCTCGCCCTGCTAGCCCTACTAGCGGTCCCCGCGGGCCTGGCCCTAGCCGTCAACAGCTCGATGTCCAAGCAGAGCCTACGGACCGAGCTTGAGGTGCTGGGCAAGAACCGGCCCCTTGCCGATATCGGCGTGCGCAGCCTCGATGTCGAGCTAGACCTCGGGGACGGCCCGGCCACCATCTCCGTGCTCTACGCCCGCGTGCCAGCCCGTGACCCCCAGCCGGGTGCGGCGCCCGTCGTGTTGGTTCACGGCACCCCGGGGACCCTCTTTAATTGGGGCGAGGTCGTGCTCGGGGTCGAGGCCTCCCCCGGCTTGGCCGCGAACCGCGACGTCTACGCCATCGAGGTTCTCGGCCACGGCATGGCGCCTGGCGATCCCGAGGAGGGTGGCCCAATGACCTTCCAAAAGGGAGCCGACTTCGTGGCCGCTGTCGTGGCCGCTCTGGAGCTGCCCCCGGTGCACCTAGTCGGACACTCCTACGGCGGCGAGTTCACCTGGCGCGCAGCCCTCGATGCCCCCGAGTTGTTCCGCAGCCTGACCCTGACCAGCTCGTCCGGGTACGCCCGCACGGACGATCAAATGTTCCCCGAGGAGGTCGAGATGCGCGGCCATCCCCTGGCCGACATCGGCTGGTTCATCAACGCGCCCGAGCGCGTCGAAACGGCCCTCGCGCCACACTTCGACAGGATCCCCCCGGACCGTACCCAGGAGTTCTTCCTGGTGTGCGAGAACGCGTCGAACTGGCGCGCCATGGTCGACCTCGTGATCGACGAGACCGGCGGCCGCTCCGGCGAGCTGCGCACGCTCGACCTGCCGGTGCTGCTCCTGTGGGGGGCTAAGGACCTGGCCTTCCCGCCGGAGACCTTCGGCCAGCGCTTCCTGACGGACTTGCCCGACGCGCGCATGGTGACTCTCGACGCCGGCCACTACCCCCCGGAGGAACGCCCGGCGGAGTACGCCGCCGCCCTGTCGAGGTTTATCGGGCAGCTCGAGGGAGAGCAACGATGAGTGCGCGGCACCGAGCCGGTGAGTGTTGTCGGCTGTGCAGCCAGTGCTGACCGGCCGATGGACAGCCGGGTTGATGAGGGTGAGCGCTTATCCCCGGAGGGTCGTCTCGAGCCAGGGTCTTCTCCGTACCCTGGGCCCATGAGCGCACTCAATCCCCTTGGATCCAACACCGCCTGGAACCTCGTATCGAGCGGGTACGCCCAGAATATCGAGCCCTTCCTCGCCAAGTTCGCGGAAGACGCGATCCAACTCGCGCAGCTCGCCCCAACCGACCGCGTGTTGGATGTGGCCTGTGGACCGGGGACTCTCTGCTTACGTGCAGCCCCCCACGTTCAGTCAGTGATGGCCGTGGACTTCGCGGGGGAGATGCTCGCTCAGCTCCAAGTCCGACAAGCGGCGAATGGGAGTGCTAACGTCACCCGTCTGGAAGCCGACGGACAAGCCCTGCCCCTGGAGGGCAACCAATTCGATAAAGCGTTTTCTATGTTCGGGTTGATGTTCTTCCCCGACCGACCGCAGGGGTTTCGGGAATTGCATCGAACCCTGCGGCCCGGCGGGCGCGCGCTGGTGGCCTCATGGGCGCCTACGGAGCGGGCGCCCATGATGCTCGCACTCTTCGGCGCGCTCGAAGCAGCCAAGCCCGGTTGTACCCAACGACCCCCCGGAAGTAAGGGCTTGGAAGATTTGGAGGTCTTCGAACGCGAACTTCAGCAGGCTGGCTTTGGCGAGATTCAAATCCACCCCGTGGAGCACCGCTTTCCGAAACAGGATCCGCATGAATTTTGGACGAGCATGGTCAATGGCTCTGCACCCATGGCGCTCCTACGTAGGAATACGCCCTCGGAAGAGTGGGCTGAAATGGAGGTTCGTGCCTTGGAGTATCTACGGGACTGCCATTCCACTGCTCTCCGCGATCTGACCTCCATGGCCTACATCGCCACGGCCATCAAACCCACCGACTAAGAGCGTCATCCGGAGTGGGGCTTAGAACAGATCCAGCGGTCTCCTGATCGCACGCCCAAGCGTGCGATCAGGAGATCTTTTCTTTGGGTTTCGTGCGCCCGTTTCCACTGCTGAGGGACTGGGGCAAGCATCCGCGCAACAGGTCCACGCCGCCCTGCGCCCCCCTCCAGCAACACGCAACCCATGTTCACGAAGCTCTCCCCCCAGGCCCTATGGGTCCCGCTCGTTCTAGGGCTAGGCGCCAGCCTGACCCCCCTCCAGGCCCAATGCGAAGTGCAGAGCAGTACGCCCGCGGACAACAGCGCCGAAGCACGCTTCGGCGCTACTGTCCATGTAGACGGGAACCGCGCCTTGGTGGCGGCCCTGCGCGCGGATGGTTACGGAGCGGCCTACGTCTACGAGCGCTCGGGCAACACCTGGCTGGAGACCGCCAAACTCAGCCCCTCCGATGGGGTCGCGGGCGACGGCTTCGGTCTAGGCCTAGCCATTGAGGGCGACCGGATCGTGGTCGGTTCCATGGAAGCCAATGGAGGCGGTAACGCATCGGGCAAGGCCTACGCCTTCGAGCGCCAAGCGGACGTCTGGGTCGAAACCCAACAACTGGTGCCGGCCGATAGCGCCGCCGGAGACTGGTTTGGGGTCAGCGTCGCCATCAGCGGCGAATGGCTTGTAATCGGTGCCCGCCAAGACAACAGCGGCTCGTTCAACGGAGGCACGGCCTACATCTATCGCTACGGCCCCGCAGGCTGGGTCCTGTTCGACGAAGTGGTCCCACCCGCTGTAGGCAACGGAGACGTCTTTGGACACGGGATCGCGATCTCCGGCCTGACCATGGCCGTGGGCGCCTCCGGTTGGGATGGGCCCAGCCAAAACGCCGGCTCGGTGTTCATTTGGGAGTTTGACGGCAGCGCTTGGGTCAAGACCCAGCGCGTGCGCCCGGATGTACCCCAGGCGGGCAATTTCTTCGGGCTGGACCTCGACCTCGAGGGTGACCGCCTGCTGGTGGGTGCCCGTGGCCACAACGGAGCGGGAGGCACAGACTCCGGCAGCGCCTACGTCTTCGAGCGCGGACCCAATGGCTTCGAACAGAGCGCAAAATTGGAAAGCGCAGACTCCAACGCCCTCGACGAGCTGGGCAACAAAGTCTCCCTTTCGGGTGAACGCGTCCTGATCGGCTGTTGGCTCGACTCCGACACGATCAACCGCGCGGGCGCCGCCTATGTGTTCGAACTTACGGCTGGCACCTGGAGCGAGGTGGCCAAGCTGACCCCGAGCCTGATGCAAGATGGAGCGCTCTTCGGGCATGACGTGGACCTGTTCGAAGGCCACGCCTTCGTTGGTGCCTACCGCGCCTCCGTCGAAGGACCTCAATCAGGAGCGCTCTCGATCCATGACCTGGGCAACAGCCCGGAGCAGCATCCCTTCTGCCCCAGCCTGCCCAATTCCACCGGCCAGCCCGCTCAGATCACGGCCTCCGGCAGCCAAAGCCTCGGCGCGGACGACACGCACATCGGCGCGCACGGCCTACCCGCGAGCCAGCCCGCCCTGCTGCTGTACGCGTCCGGTCGGCAGCTGCCCATGCCTTTCGGCGATGGCAATCTGTGCCTGTCCAACGCCGGCGTAGGTATTCTGCACGCCAGTTCGCTGCTGTGGAGCGATGCCCAAGGCAACCTGGACTGGCCCCTGCACATACCCGGCTTACAGCCGGGCACCCACTGGAGCTTCCAGTGGCTCTATCGAGATCCGGCTGGCCCTACGGGCACCAACCTCAGCGCTGCCCTAGCCTTGAGCTTCTGCCCCTAGATTCCTCCTGAAACCCCGTGGCACTCCGGCTACCTGGCAATCAACCAGATTGTCGCTCGGCTCCAAGCGCCCTCTGGCGCGGCCGCAGCATCAAGTCACCGAATGTAACGCGGCCCAGACAGCGGCTTAGGCTGTGATCCCCGTCCGCGCTAGACCTGGTCCAGGTACGCATCTACCAGAGCCTCGACCACGGACCTTTGGCTGGCGAGGGCTAGGGACTCGAGCGGAGGGACATGCAGAAACAGCGCCGGAATCCCGAGCTCGTTCCCCCGCGTAAGCGCATGCCTGTAGATGCACTCACAGACGTATCTGCCGGCGTCGTCCGAGAGGCGCGCCGAGGGCTGGGCGGCGGGGCCATGGAGGACCTTGAGCATGGCTTCGAGGTCGAGGGTCGTGGCCAAGTCCGCACCGCTCCAGCCCAGGCTGGAGCCCAGGTCACCGTCGTTGTCCGGGCGCTCGGAACTGAGCCCGGAGCGGGCGCGGCGCTCGAGGCGGAACTCGGGGCCGGGGTGGACGCCGATGGAGAGAATGCCGGCGGGGGGGGCTGGGAGGCTGGCTAAGGCCTGGTCCATAGCCGCCGGTCCGCGGGTGAAGCTGACCGGAATCTCCAGGCCCAGCACATCCGGGCGAGCATCCAGGGAACTAGCTATAGCACCGCTGGGGTTGGTCTCGACGGCCTCGAAGGCCCCGAAACCGGTCACCAGGAGGAAGGGCTTGGGCATGGGGAGCATTCTACGCGGGATGCGGGCGGCAGGCATCCGTACACTGTTCGCCCGCGCTCAGCGCGGAATATCATGACCGAACCGAAAATCGTGCGCGTGGCCAATGGCCAAGGCTTTTGGGGCGACTCCATCCTGGGCCCGGTGCGGCTCCTGGAAGAAGGGCCCCTGGACTATCTGACCCTCGACTATCTAGCCGAGGTGACCATGAGCATCATGCAGAAGCTGCGCACGCGGAAGCCCGAGATGGGCTACGCGACCGACTTCGTGCAGCTCATCGATAGGGTCTGGCCCACGATCAAGGACGACAAGGTGCGGATCGTGGCCAACGCCGGTGGAGTGAACCCGCACGCCTGCAAGGACGCGGTGCTCAAGGTGCTCGCGGCACACGGCGCACACGATGTGAAGGTCGCCGTGGTGGAAGGCGATGATATCCTCGACGACTTGGACGGGATCATGTCCAAGGGCGAGGAGTTCAAGAACATGGACACCGGCGCGCCGCTCTCGAGCGTGCGCGACACGGTCACCAGCGCCAACGTCTACCTGGGCGCCTTCCCCATCGCGGAAGCGCTCGACCAAGGCGCGCGCATCGTCATCACCGGACGCGGCACGGACCCGGGCCTTGTGATCGGCCCGTTGATCCACGAGTTCGGCTGGGGCCCCGAAGACTGGGACAAGCTCGCCGCCGGCACCGTCGCCGGCCACATCCTCGAGTGCGGCGCCCAATGCACCGGCGGCAACTACACCGACTGGCGCGAGATCCCGAACCTGGCCATGGTGGGCTACCCCATCGTCGAGGCTTCGGCCGACGGCAGCTTCGTGGTGACCAAGCACGAAGGCACCGGCGGCAAGGTCAGCCGCGACACCGTGGCCCATCAACTGGCCTACGAGATGGGCGATCCCGGCGCGTACCTCACACCCGATGTGATCGCTGACTTCACCAGTTTCAAGATCGAAGACGAGGGTGACGACCGCGTGCGCATCAGCGGTGTGACCGGCACCCCGGCCACCCCCACCTACAAGGTCTCCATGTCCTACGCGGACGGCTGGAAGAGCACGGGTCAACTCACGGTTTGCGGACCCGACGCTTTGGAGAAAGCCAAGCTCTGCGCCGAGATCGTCTGGGCGCGCCTGGCCCACGACGGCTACGAGTACTCCGCAGAGGAGCGCATGGTCGAGTTCGTCGGCGCCGGCGTATGCCACGCTGGCATCGACGGCGGCACCGATGCAGACCCCGCCGAAGTGGTGCTGCGCATGGGCGTCAAAGGCCATGATAAGGCCAAGATCGCCCGCTTCGGCCCGGAACTCGTGCCGCTCGTCACCAGCGGCCCCCCGGGCGTCACCGGCTTCGCCGGCGGCCGCCCCAAGGCCACCGAAATCATCGGCTACTGGCCCGCCTTGATGAACAAGGACAAGGTCACCCCCAAGGTCAGCGTCTTCTCTTCCTAGCCATGCCTACCGTACTTCTCTCACGCATTGCCCAAGCCCGTTCCGGCGACAAGGGCGAGGGCTCGAACGCGGGCATCATCGCACGCTCCGACGAGGCCTTTGTCTTCCTCGAAGCGGAACTGACCGAGGAGCGCGTCCAGCGCCACTTGTCCCAGATCAACAAGGGCGCCGTTACGCGCTACAGCGCGGCCAATATGCGCGTGCTCAACTTCCTGCTCGAGGATTCCCTGGGCGGCGGCGGTTCAGCCTCGCTGCTCACGGATGCCCAGGGCAAGACCCACGGCTTGGCGCTCCTGCGCATGGAGCTCGACGTGCCCGAAGCGGTTCTGGCAGCAACCCCCGCAGCTACCCACGAGAGTGGCAAGGCCTAGGCCAGCGTGGACGTCCTCCTCGAACTGGCCGAGAAGGCCCGACGCCTCAACCGGCGCATCGTCTTCCCCGAATCCCAGGACGAGCGCGTGG
>JBLIOL010000287.1:0-7106 GCA_047639615.1 Planctomycetota bacterium
CAACGTGCAGGAGACGGACGGGCCCACCTACGTGACCGGTCCCGAGATGCAGGTCTTCGACAACGCTGGCTTCAAAGGCGAGCGCGGGATCAAGACTGCTGCCGGGGCTTGCTACGCGCTCTACGGCACCGAGAACGATGACTCGCGTGCCGTCGGTGAATGGAACCAGGCACGCATCACCATCCAAGCCGACGGCAGCACTGAGTTCTGGCTCAATGGCGCCCCGCAGTGCTCCTTCCAATTGGGCAGTGAGGAGTGGAACGCTAGCGTCGCCGCTTCCAAGTTCAAATCCATGCCGGCCTTCGGCCTCAAGCGTGAGGGCCACCTGGCCCTGCAGGACCACGGCAACCCCGTGTGGTTCCGCGCCATGCGCATTCGGCGCCTCTAGTCCGTAGTCCGTTCTTTCTCAGCTCTTCGCATCTATGCGCCTCCGGTCAGTCTTCAGCCTCTGTGGCTTGTCTCTTCTTCTGCTGGGCCTAGTGGCTCCGCGCGCAGCCACAAGCCTTCCCCAGGATGCGGGCGCTCGCGCCCAAGCCGCCCTGCGTACGGCCGAACGGCACCTCAACGCGGGCCGCATGGACGAGTCGCGGGATGCGATCGAGCGCGCCTTCGAGCGTGACCGCGCGCAGCGCAGTGCTTGGCAGCTGCTCGCCCGCTGGGCTGAGGCAGCGGAGCGTCCCGGCGAGCGTCTGCGTGCCCTGCACGAGGACCTGCGCTTGGCCGTGGCCCAGGGCGCGAAGCGCACGGAGATCAGGGCTCTACGGGAATTCCTGGCGGAGCTGGACCCCTCCTCTAAGGCGCTCTTCGAGATCGCTGAGGACTTCCGCGGGCGCCTGACCTCCTTGGCGCAGCGCTACGAGAAACAGCAGCGTTGGCATGGAGCCCTGCGCGTGTGGAAGCAGGTGCTGGCCCTAGTGCCCGACGACCAGGTGGCCATAGATGGCATCGACCGCGTCACTTCCCAACCGGACCCGAGCCTGGCGGCCGACGCTAAGTCCAAGGACCTCTTGGAGGGCATCACCGCTGAGTGGATCGCCGAGCACGACGCCGAGCATTCCGAGTGGAAGCAGGCCGGGCGTATGGAGCGCGAGCACTACATCACGAAGACCGACGCCGGTTACGAGGTGCTGGTGCGCGTGGCGGAGGCCATGGAGCAGGCCAACGGCTTCTACCGTGAGTTCTTCGAGTACGGCGGGGTCGAAGACGGCCGCACGGTGCCGCGCATCAATGTGCTCATCTTCAAGAACCGCGAGGAGTACCTGAAGTTGGGTTCCAGCCCGGCGGAATGGTCCGGTGGTCAATTCACCGGTAGCGCCGTGGAGACCTACGTGCCCGCCGGCGGTTTCGAGGCCATGCTCGGAGTGCTCTTTCACGAGGCAGCGCACCAGTTCGTGAGCCTTGCCACCAGCGCGGTGGGCTGGCTCAACGAGGGCCTGGCCTCCTTCTTCGAGGGCACGCGCATCCTGGCCAACGGTTCGGTGATCATGAACCTGCCGGCCGACCACCGACTCTTCCCGCTCGCCACGCGCATGGAAGCGGGTTGGATGACAGAGGATGATCTGGATGCCATGGAGGGCACGGAAGCTCCGGCTAGCGCGCCGCCCTTCGATATGGTGCTCCAGAACCGCTACAGCTGGGGTCCGCCCTGGTACGCGCCCACCTGGGGCGTGGTGTTCTTCCTCTACAACTATCAGGACCCCTGGGATGGACGCTTCGTCTATCGCAAGGCCTTCCGGGTCTTCATCGATAAGTCCGGGGGCCGCATGGGCGACAGCGCGGTCAGGAACTTCGAGGAGGTCGTGCTGGCCAATCCGGAGCCGGCCTTCGATGCCAAGCCGCCCAAGGATGCGGTGCGCACGCGCTTGCCCAAGACCGTGGCTGCGCTCAACGACGTTTGGAAGGCCTGGATTCTGGACCTGCGCGATCGTCAGGCCGGCGAGCTGGGCGAGGGCCTGCCGTACCTGCGCTGGGCACGCCTAGCCCAGGAGGCGGGCCGTCATGACTGGGCCACCGAGCACTACACCAAGGGGCTCTTGGATGAGCCCCATAGCACGGAGCTGATGATGGGCTTCGGCGGGCTCTTGGCGGACTCACCCGATACCCACGATCGCGCCGGCTCCCTTTTTCAGAGTGCCTTGGCCATCTTCGAGCGCGCCGACCCGCCGGACGCTCTGGCCATCGCCAAGGTCGAGCGTCTGCTCAATAAGCTGGACCCGAATAAGAAGAACCTCACCAGCGTGATGGACAAGTTGCGCGAGGAAGCCATCAGCTTGGTCGGCGCCTACAAGGATGTGGACCAGGACGAAATGGTGCTCGACCTGAGCTGGCGCTTCGGCTCCGCCTTCCGCGCGCCGGAACTGCTCGAGGAGTACGCGGCCGCCGTGCGCCGCCGTGGTTCCGGACTCGAGCGCTGGGAGTTGGCTTACAACGAGGATGACCTGGACGGCTGGTCCGCAGGTAACGGCGTCTTCAAGCCTGACGGCAACAAGCTGCTGGGCCGCTTCGGTAAGGTGCAACCGCAGAACTTCGACTTCAGCTTCCTGACCCTGGATCGCGTCACGAGCGGTGACTACACCATCGAAGCCGACGTGCAGGTCAAGAAGGGCAAGTCCAGCTATGCGGGCTTCGTCTTCGGTCAGAAGGGCTCGAGCACCTTCCACGGTGTGTTGGTCTTCCCAGACCGCGACGTGACTGGGGTGTCTAACTCGGGCTACGTGGATCTGATGACCTCGCGCGGCGCGGGTGCGACCCAGGCCTGGCGTCACGTGCCGGTCAAGATCGCTCAGCCCAAGGGCAGCACCAGTGCTGGCAATTGGCACAAGCTGCGCTTGGATGTGATCGGCAAGCAGGTGGACGTGTGGTTCGACGGCGAGCTGGTCGCGACCCATGCCTTTGGCAGCAGCTCGACCCTGCGCGGCCGCTTCGGTCTGGTGGTCGGACGCGGCGAGTCCGAGTTCCGACGCGTGCGCTTCCAACTTCGCGATCCGCGCGATCCGGCCGCTTCCATCGAGCGCGAGATCCGCTTGGCTGAAGCCAGCCTAGCCGGTGGCGGAGCCATTGCCGGCAGCTATCAAGGCAGCGTGCCGCCCTTCCCGAAGATCGGCACTTGGGCCCAGGGCGAGCGTACTTCCTGGAAGGACGGGGTCCCCGGCCCGCAGCTCGTCGTCTACATGAGCCGGCGCCAGAATGAGTTGGTGCCGGTGGATGCTTGGTTGCGCGATCTAGCTGCACGCGGCCATCGCTTCGGCCTGCAGATCATGGTGGTCATGCCCGTGGAGGATGGCGGCGGTATGGAGAGTTTCCTTGGGGAGTATCCCCTGCCGGGTAGCGTCGGTTCCGACAGTCGCTTGACACCCGATTCCCAAGGCGCGAGCTTTGAAGCGGCTTTTATCAAGCGCTTCAATTTGCCGCGTCTGTGGCTCTTGGACCTGGATGGAACTGTCGTGTGGGAAGGGGACCCGGGCTTTGCTGCGGGTGCGCCGTCCATGGCGCCCTATCCCTCCTATGTGGATGATCCTCTGCAGGCCCTGGTGGCCAAGCGCCGCATGGCGGAGCGCGTGGATTGGCGCGATGACTGGAAGACCTTCGGTCGCGAAGCGCTCGAGTCCGGCGATCTCGAGCTCGCGCTGCCGCTGCTCATCGTAGCCAGCAGCTTCACGCCGGCACTGGAAGAGGATCTGGATCGCGCCGCGCGCATCTACAACCTGCTGGTGTCGAACTTCGACAACCTCGATGAGGTCGGTCTGATCCTGGAGGAGCGTTCCGCCGAGGCAGCGGTGAGCTCCCTGCTGGAGTGGGCTCGACTCTTTGGCACCAGCCGCAAGGTGGTGAGCAAGGCGCTCAAGGGGCCGATCAAGTCCAAGAACGCTAAGGCCTGGGATGGCTTCATGAGCCGCGCCGCCAAGTTCCCGCCGAAGCGCGGCAATCCCATGAAGGTCATTACGGGCCTGATCGAAAGCTTGCAGGCCATGAGCGCACCCTGGGTGCCGGACCTGATCGAAGAGCTGGAGGTTGCCGCCCTCGGCGAGGACTGGGAGAGCGCCAAGGGAATTCTTGAGGCCGCCGGCAATGCCCCGAAAGCCTGGCTCTGTGTGGAGCTCTTCGGTTTCTAGGCCAAGCTAGACCGCAGCTTCCGCTGCGGCCGTTGCTGCGGCCGTTTCTGCGGCCGCTTCTGCGACCGCCCTGGCCACGGCCGGGGCGGTTTCTCTTTCGAGCGCGCTGGGCAGGATGTGCGCGGCGGTCGGGTTCGGCACGCAGGCGGCCAGGGCGTGGGCTGCGCGCAGCATCATGTGCGAGGTGATGCGCGGCGCGCGCGCGTTGAGGGCTCCGCGGAAGATCCCGGGGAAGGCCAGCACGTTGTTGACCTGGTTGGGGAAGTCGCTGCGTCCCGTGCCGACCACGGCGGCGCCCGCTTCGAGGGCGACCTTTGGCATGATCTCCGGCGTGGGGTTGGCCATGGGGAAGATGATCGGATTCGGCGCCATGCGACGGATGTCGTCACCGTTCAGCACGTTGCCCACGCTCACGCCGATGAACACGTCGGCACCTTCCAGCATGCCGTGCACGTCACCATCGCGCTGGCCGCGGTTGGTGTAGCCCAAGAGCTCGAGCTTGGCGGGGCTGAGGTTGTTGCGGCCGGGCCCGATGGCGCCGCGGCTGTCGCAGATGATCACGTCGGCCACGGGGTTGCAGACGCTCTCGTCGTAACCCACGCAGCGCAGCAGCTTGGCGATGGCGGTGCCAGCGGCGCCGGCACCGTTGATCACGACCTTGAGGGATTCAGGTTCGCGGCCCGTGACCTTGGCTGCGTTGAGCAGGGCGGCCAAGAGCACGATTGCTGTGCCGTGTTGGTCGTCGTGAAAGACGGGGATGCCCAGGTCCTGCAGGCGCGCTTCGATCTCGAAGCAGCGCGGGGCAGAGATGTCTTCTAGATTGATGCCGCTGAAGGTGGGGGCCAAACGCCTGACGGTTTCGACGATCTCGTCCACGTCTTGCGTGGCGAGGCACAGGGGCCAGGCGTCGATATCGGCGTACTCTTTGAAGAGCAGAGCCTTGCCTTCCATCACCGGCAGGGCTGCCTCAGGACCGATGTTGCCCAGGCCGAGCACGGCCGAACCGTCCGTGATGATCGCCACGGAGTTGCCCTTGAGGGTCAGCTCGCGGGCCAGGCTCTTGTCCTTGGCGATCTCCTCGCAAGGGCGTGCGACGCCCGGGGAGTAGGCCAGGGACAGGTCGTCGAGGGTTTCCAAGGGGACCTTGGAGGCGACGGCAAGCTTGCCCTTGTGCTTGCGGTGAAGCTCGAGGGAGCGTTCGAAGGGGTCGTTCATGGGGGGGGAGCGCGCTCAGCGCTGCCTAGATTGTTGCTGGAGTCGCTGTATCAGGTCCAGAGCGCGTTTTGCGGGGACGTTCCCCGGGTCCAAAGTGAGGACCTCTTCCAGGACCAGGGTGGCTTCGTCCAGCTGTCTTCGCTGCCCCAGGAGCCTACCTAGATCGAGCATTACAGCGGTACGCTCCTGCAAATCCTCGGCGGGGACATGCACCAGGGCCTGCTTGAAGGCGTCCGTAGCCCCTTCCAGGTCCAGCATATGCAGCAGGGTCTCGGCCAAGGCCAGGTGTGCGCGCAGGTCGTCGGGGTGGATGCGTAGGGCCTGCTGGTAGGCCAAGACCGCCTCCTGGAATGCTTCGCGGGCTACCAGGGTGCTGCCCAGGTTGAAGTGGCCCAGGGCGTAGTCGGGGTCGAGGGTCAGGGAGCTGCGGTAGGCATCCTCGGCTAGGTCGGGCCGGCCCAGCAGGCGGTGAGCGCGCGCCAAACCGTCGTAGGCTGCGGGCTCGCCGGCGCCATCGGACACGGCGCCCAGGAAGAGTTCGCGTGCTTCACGGAAGCGGCCCTCGGACAGGGCGCGCCGACCGGCTTGCACCAAGAGCTCGGGGAAGGGCGCTTCGTCCTCGAGCTCCTGCAGGATGGCCTGCAGCTCGGGGAGCGTAACCGGGCGCAGGAAGGCGCGGGTTAGGCGGCCGTCTACGTCGAATAGGAAGCTGGCCGGGCGCACCGGCGTTGCCTTGCCGAAGAGTTGCTGCGCAAGGTCTGCATCCAGTTCAAAGCTCGCGTAGTGCGCGTTGCTCCGCGCACTTTGGAATTCATCTGGAGGCAAGAGCTGCACCAAGCGCAGCTCTGGATGGGCCGCGCGCAAGGCGGCTGCCTCGGGCCAGGGCGACGCGGCATCCGCAGCTAGGTGCAACAACAGGTTTTGGTCGGGACTCGCGAGGGCCTCGGGGCCAGAACCTAATCGCTTGGCGAAGGTCGTCGCGCTGGGGGCTGTGCCGCGCGGGCGGCTGGCTGCGGGCCAAGTCGGGAGTTCCCTACGCTCGGCCTCGGTTTGGCCCTCGTGCAAACGCAGCAGGCTATTCGCGGGCAGGTCGCTCCAGCTCTGTTCCAGTCCTGAAGGCCAGCGCACGTGCAGCTCATCGATGCGCGTGGGACTGCCCAAACCGAAGTGCAAGTGCCCGGGCACTTGGCTTTGGAAGCCGTCCACCAAGCGCTGCATTTGGCGTTGCTCTCGGCCGGCACTACGCACGCGCACGAGCGCGCCGAGACTGCCCGCGGCGCCGCCCTTTCCCACTAACTCGATGCGCACAAAACCGCCCACCGCTGCAGTGTTCTCGAAGAGCTCCAGGCCCTGCAGGGTCCACAGAGCCAAATCCAAGTCCCCGTCGCCATCCACATCCACGGGCACCACCGAGCGCCCGTCGGAGGCCAGGTCCAAGCCGCGCACGTAGGCCGCGTCAACGAAGCGCCCGCTCGCGCCGTCGGGGTTGTGGTAGTAGTGGTCGCGCTCATTTCCGTTGAAGGAGCCGCGGAAGGCGCCCACCTTGGTGTTGGCGTCGCGTGATTGGCGGCCGTCCTGAAGCGCGCCCGCATCGTCCAGGACCTGGCGCCAGAACCATGGCTGCCAATCGGGAAGGCTGCGCTCCGAGTGGGTGGTGAACCCGTTGGTGACGAACAAGTCTTGGTCACCATCGTTGTCTAGATCGGCGAATACGGAACCCCATGCCCAACCGGCGCGCGCTACGCCGGCTGCCTCGGCGCCCTCGATCCAACGCCCGTC
>JBLIOL010000288.1:0-6986 GCA_047639615.1 Planctomycetota bacterium
GAATAGGTCGGTGAAGTGGGGTGTCTTGGCGGGGTCGAAGAGGCTCCAGGTGCCGCCATCGGCAACGCGTTGCATGAAGAGGTCGGGCACCCAGTTGGCCAGGTTCAGGTTGTGGGTGCGGCGCGCCTCGTCCCCCGTGTTCTCGCGCAGCTCGAGGAACTCTTCGATGTCCGCGTGCCAGGTTTCCAGGTAGACGCAAGCAGCGCCTTTGCGCCGTCCGCCTTGATTGACTGCGGCCACCGAGGAGTCCAGGGTCTTGAGCCACGGCACGATGCCGTTGGACTCGCCGTTGGTGCCCTGGATCAGGGAACCGCGGGAGCGGATGCGATGGTAGGCCAGGCCGATGCCGCCGGCGTACTTAGAGAGGCGTGCCACGTCCTTGTAGCGCTCGTAGATGGCCTCCAAATCGTCCTGGGGAGAGTCCAGCAGGTAACAGGAGCTGAGCTGGGTGTGCTGCGTGCCCGAGTTGAACAGGGTCGGGGAGCTGGGCAGGTAGGTCAGGGAGGAGATCAGGCGGTAGAAGTCCCGCGCTTCTCCCGGCGTCTCGGCCAGGCCGCAGGCCACACGCATGAAGAAGTACTGGGGCGTCTCGATCACCATGCGGCTCTCGGGGTGCTTCAGCAGGTAGCGGTCGTAGACCGTCCGCAGGCCGAAGTAGCCGAAGAGCGTGTTGCGGTCGGCGTCGATGGTGTCGTTGAGCTTGCGCGCGTTCTTGGCCACGAAGGCGGCGGTACTCTCGTTGATCAGGCCACAGTCGAGTCCGGTCTTCACGGACTGGCTAAAGGAGTAGATCTCCTGGTTGCCGACCTCCTTATCTATATAAGTGCCGAGTAGGCGCGCGGCGAGGCGGCTGTACTGGGGCTCCTCAGCGGTGAGCGAGGCCGCGGTCTGGATCGAAAGTTGGTCGAGTTCCGCCGTGGTAGCTCCATCGTAGAGCCCACTGATCGTGCGCGTAGCGATGCGCATGGGATCGACAGAATCGAAACCCTCGGCGCAGCGGCTGACCGCCTTGACGATCTTCATCAGGTCTACCGGTTCCAGTTCGCCACTGCGCTTCTGAACGCGCATGCCCTGAGACCCTGTTGAGGGCGCCTGGGCGGAGGCAGGGGGCTGGTTGGTGGAGGTGGCCAGGGTCGCGGAGTTGACGGCAGCTTGATCCATATTTGGTAGGCGGCTGGGCAGGCAGGGAAAGGAGAAGGGATACCGCTCCCACGGGAGTGTGGCGGGAGCTTCTCCCTAGGCCCCCAGGAGAGAAATCCGGGGGTGTCGGGAGGGTGAGACTCGAGGGGGGCACGGCCGAGTCTCGTTCCAGGCCCTTGGCAGGTCTTCCCGGGTCACTGCGGACTCGCGGGCGAAGGGGTGGGCCGCTGGAACATTGGCTTGGGCGACGGGTCCGAAGATACTCCCAGAGGTGGTTGCTTCAAGGGCGAAGCCACAAAATGTAGTGGCTCCAATATGTCACACCCACTACAGGTGCCACAAATGCCTCTCGCGTACAGTCAAGCCCAAATGGCCAGAAAAGGCCAATTTGAGGCACTTAGCCCTGGGGCGGCGGGAGGGGGTTTCGAACTGCCGCGTTGCGCAGCAATGTGGCCTGTCCGAGGTGGTACGCCAGGTGGAATAGGTGCCCTTGGAACCAGGCCAAACGGGTACTGAGGGCGTCGCCGAGGGCCGCATGAATAGGAACCGCGCAGGGCTCTTGCAGGGCAGCCGCGGGGAGCTGTTTGAGGCCCTTTTCGAGGGTCACGCAAGCGTCCGACCAGTGCGCTCGAAGCTGCTCCCAATCCGCTTGGCTCTCTACGCACCAATCCGCATGTGAGGCCCGTTCGACGAAGCTATTGGGCAAAGTGCGTTCTGCGTCCAACACGGCTTCGATGGTGGTGTCGACCTCGTGCAATACGTGCCCTAGAAGCCAGGCCACGGAGGGGCCTGCGGGGTGCGTGCGGAAGAGCACCGTGGCGAGCTTCAGGCCCTCGGTCTGCTCGCTCCAACAGCGCCGGTGGTGGGCCGCTTGGGCGCGCAGACCATCCAGTTGCTCCGAGCTCATCGTCCTAGCTCCAGAATTTTTCCCGCGACCAGCTCTAGGGAGGTGCGCTGCGTTTCTCCCACGCGTTCCAGGCGCGCCGACCCAGCCGGTGCGAGCAGTACCAGGGGCGCGTCTTCGGTCGCTTCGCCCAGGCCCACGCAGACGCCGCCCGACCACAGGCGGTATTGGCCCATTACATGCAGGCGCAGTTCGGCTGCCTGTCCCAGGGTCACCAGAACCTCGGTGGGGCGATGCCCGGCGTTGGCCACCAGACCGCGCATGATTCCCACGCGCCCGGCCGCGCTGCGCACGAACAATCCATGCGTGCCGTCCGGCAGGCCTTCGATGTCCAAGCAATCGCTGCGTATCACCTGCCCGTCGGAGCACGTGATCAGCACGCTCAAGGGCTCAAGCTCCACACCCTCTGGATCGAACGCCAAGCCGATGATGCTGGCGCCGGCGCGCAGGCGAATCTCAACCGGATCCGCGCCCGCGTCCAAGACCAGGGGAGAGCTGCCGGCGTGGGCGAAGGCGGCGTCAACGGCCAACTCGTAGGTGCCTGTGGGGACCGGTCCCATGCGGAAACGGCCGGCGCTATCGGTCCAGGCGCTGAGGCCGTCGCCGCCCATGATGGGCTTGGCCCACAGGCGCTGGCGGCCGGCGGAAAAGCCCTTGGCGGTGAGCACGCGGCCCGTGAGCCACAGGGCTGGGTGAATGTCCAGGTCCAGTTTCAGGTGCTCGCAGGCTTCGGGTACGCGGATCCAGGCGGCCCGCGGCGCGGGCCGAATAGCATCAGGGTGACCCTTGCGGCGCGGTGCCGGGCCCAGCCACCAGGTGCCGGCGGGGACGTCGGCGAATTGGTAGTGACCCTGTTCGTCGCTCACAGTGCGGGCGAAGGCGCGCGCGCCCATGCCGGGCACTAGCAGGCATTCCGTGGGCTCATCCGCGGGCAGCAACCATAGCTCCAATCCGGCGATAGGCACCTCTCCGTGGGCGATTAGCTGCCCTTCGATCTTGGTGCCCGAGGCGTGCCGCAGCACGAGCTCGCGGCCTTCCTCGGGGCTGAGTACCAGCGGGTCTAGCTTGGGCCAGGTGTAGTCAGCGGTGGGCGTAATCTTGACGGTCAGGGGCGCGTCAGGCACGAGCCCTTCGAAGTGCGCCCAGCCCTGGGGATTGGTTTCGGCGGTCCAAGTCGCGCCGGCGCAGCCGCGGGAGTCGGCGGGGGTTGGGCTTTGGTTACTCGCGTCGGTGCTGATTTCTACCTGGACCTTGGCAATGGGCGCGCCGTCGGTGGCGAGCAGCTGCAAGCGCAGGCTCGAGCTGGGTACGAGCACGAGCTCGCGCGCCTTGGGCGCCGAGTCATGGCCGGGTCCGATGCGGATGCGTTGCGGCGCGTATCCGGGCGCGCGCACCCAGAGCCAGTCGGTGCGACCTGCGTTTAGGCTGACCGTGAGCAGACCTTCGGGGTCCGTTCGGCCGGCCCGCGAGTCCTGGCTCGAAGCGGGCGTCAGGCGCTCGGCGAAGCTGGCGCTGGCATCGGGAATGGGGCTGCGATCGGCGCTAGCGAGCACGCTCAGGAAGTAGCGCTTGCTGCCGCGCTCCAGGGGTAACTCCAGTTGGCGAAGCTCGTCCACTTGCAGGGCGCTCACGGCGTGTGAGGCGTGGGCGCCAACGCCAGCCTCGTCCACCAGACTCAGGCGCAGGGCCGCGTCCGCGGGCACATGCAGATCCACGAAGCCTTGCGCGTCGGTCAGGGCGCTGGAGCCGAGCTTGCCTTGGTTGCCGTCGCTGGGGCGGTCCGGCACGGCGCGGCCGTCCGGGCGATTTTCGAGGAAGACCACCACGCGCACCCCGGCCAGGCCCGTGCCGGTGGCTGCGGAGATGACGCGCACTTCGACGTGGGCACTGGGCAGCTTGGGGGCGGCCGGGGCCGTGTTGGCTGAGCTTCGACGGGCCGTATCGATCGGGAGCTCGCCGATGGGAATCGAGGAGCTGGCGGGAGTCGTTTGCGTCGCCGTCGGCTCGGCCTTGGGATCCGCTAGATCAGCGGGCGCAGGCTCGGGAGCGGGAATCGATTGGCGCTCGGCGGCCAGAGCGATGCTCACACCTGGACCAATTCCAAGGCCCATCCCGCGCAGAACGAGGGCTAGAACAATAGCCGAGGCTGCCAGGAGCAGCAGTATGGGAGAGCGCAGACGCATGCGGAGAGAGGGACAGGTCCCGGTCGAGGCGGCATGTTACCTCGCTCGGAGGCCGAGTGGTCCCTACCCTGGGGAGTGTGAAGCAATCCATTCAGAACCCGATCGTGCTGGCGCTGCTCTGCCTGCTTCCCGCGTGCGTGGCCGCAGGTGATCAGGCCCTGCCGACGCCGCCCGATGAGCTCCTGGAGCGGGCAGATCAGGCCTTTGCGGCCGGAGCTGGTCGTAAGGCCCAGGAGGCCTACCAGCTAGCTGCCCTGGCTGCGCGTACGGCGGAGGAGGATGGCTACTACCGCGAGGCTGCGGCCATGGTGGCGGCCGTGCACGGGCTCGCCGGCCGGGCGGATGAGGCGGCTAACTGGATGTCCCAAGCCGAGATTGGCGCGCTGGCGAGCGAGCCCCGTTCTTGGACGCGTCTGCTCCTGGCGCGCGGAGCCATCGCTCGCGCCCAGGGAGATTCGGCCGCAGCTCTGCAGCAATTCGAGAGACTCTATCGCTATGCGCTCGAGGCTCAGCTCTACGGGCGTGCCTTGCAGGCGGCGTCCATGGCGCTGGTGGTGAGCGAGGGCGAGGCGCAGCTCCAATGGGCTATGCGCGGTGTGGAAGGTGCGCGAGCCGCGGGGCAGCCGCGTTGGGAGGCGGCGGCCCTGAACAGTTTGGCTTGGACCTTCGAGGTTCGGGGCGATCACGAGCAAGCCCTGGGTGCATTCCGATCCAGCCGGAGTATCTACGCCGATCACGGCAACACGCGCGAGCGGCTCAAGGCGGATTGGGCCCTGGCTCACGGCTTGCGCCTGGCCGGCGAGATCGGCGTTGCGCGAGCTTTGCAGGAACGTGTGTTGCGCGCCGCCATCGGCCTGCAGAATCGCGGCTGGAGTCCCAACGACTCCGAGTGGGTGGCGCGTAGCCATGAGGAGATGGCCGAGCTCGAGTTCGGGAGCGGTCGCCTTACCAGCGCGCTCAAGCACTTGGCGGCCGCCAACCGCGCCTACGTATTGGCCCAGGCGGAAACCTTTGCGCCGGAGCGCTTGGCCGCGATCAGCCGCCGTTCCGCCGAGATGCAGGCCTACCGCAAGGGACGCCTAGATTCCGAGGCGAAGGACTGAATCCGGTTCCCATGAGCGGCGATCGCTTCCGTGGCTGTTTGCTTGGCCTGGCTCTTGGGGATTCCCTAGGCGCGCCCCACGAGGGCGGACCGGTGGAACGCTTGCTGTGGGCCATGATCGGCCGCACGCGCAAGGGCGAGCGGCGTTGGACCGATGACACGCAGATGTCTTTGGACCTGGCGCGCAGCCTGCTCGCCTGCAAGGGGCTCGACCTCGATCACCTAGCACTGGCCTTTGCCGGGAGCTATCGCTGGAGTCGCGGCTATGGTCCGGGCGCGGCCAAGTTGCTAGGGCGCATCGGCCGCGGAGTGCCCTGGCGCGAAGCCAACCGCTCCGTGTTCGCGAGCGGCTCCTTTGGCAACGGCGGCGCCATGCGCGCGCCGGTGATCGGTCTCTACTTCGCACAATGCACGCAGTTGGAGATCGTCGCAGCGGCGGAGGACTCCGCCAGCGTGACCCATGCGCACCCGCTCGGCATACAGGGCGCGGCGTTGATCGCCTGCGCTACCTCGGCGGCCTTGGGCGGCGCTCGCTCGCTCGAACTCTTGGACGCGGCCGCGTCAAGCTGCAACTTGCAGCCCTACTTGGAACGCCTGGCCAGCGCGCGGGCCTGGCTCGAGGAGGGTCAAGCGGTGACGCCCAAGCAGGTGCGCGCGCAGCTTGGCAACCGCATCGTCGCGGCCGAATCGTGTGTCACGGCGCTTTACCTGGCGGTGCGTTTTCTAGAGGCGGACTTTCTAGAGCTGCTGGCCTTTGCTGCGGCCTGCGGCGGGGATGTGGACACGATCAGTTCCATGGCTGGCGCGATTTGGGGCGCGGCCCGCGGCGCAGGGGACCTGCCGGAGGCTCAACTCGCTCGCTTGGAGCAGCGCGAGGTGCTGGAAAGCGTGGCTGATTCCATGCAGCGGGCCGTCGAACTGTGAGTCATGGCGTTTTGTGCCTGATCCAGATCGTCATAACTCGGCATCGGTTGCAAACCGTTGACAATTCGCCCGGGCGGGTTCGCTAGCCTGCTCGCGTGAGCAGCCCCTTTGCAGCCCGAGCGCGATTCCCTAGGCGGGAGATCATGGTGGCCGTGGCCGGCGTGCTGGCGGCCAGTGCCCTGGGCTGGGCCGCCTGGCTGGTGGGGCAGACCCCCGATGAGCTGGCTGATGCGGAGGTCACGAGCACCGCGCGGGTGGTTGCCCAGGGTGTGGAGCAAGCCTGGGAGAACCTGCGCACGGCGCAGGCCTTTGATGACCTCGCTCTGGAATCGGCTGAGCCCTTTCGGCGCGTACCGAGTGCGCCGCCGGTGGTCCTGGAAGAGTTGCCAGAGCTCGGAGAGGTGCAAATTAGCGTGGCGGGCTTTTGGATCGGCGAGGCCCGGCAGAAGGAACGTGCCGGAGACCTAGAGGAGGCGCTGGCGGCCTTGGTCAAGGCACACGAGGCGCAACCTGTGGACAGCGACTTGCCGGCCTTGCGCTTGGTGGAGTTGCGTGTGGCCTTGCTCGGCGAGGATGAGTCGCTGCTTGCAGCCAGTTGGGATCGGTTCCTGCTGGAGGTGCCCTGGAGCGTGGCGCGTGGGGGCCGGCCCCTGCGGTTGCTGGCGGGTTGGGTTGCAGCGGAGCGCTTGGATGAGGAGCGTCGCGAGGCCTTCTTTGCCGACCTGCGCGCTAG
>JBLIOL010000289.1:0-6963 GCA_047639615.1 Planctomycetota bacterium
CATCTATGGTCATGCCAGCAACGGCATCTACAAGACCACCGATGGCGGCACCAACTGGACCAAACTCAACAGCGGCCTACCCAGCGGCACCTACGGTCGCGTGAGCATCGGCATCGGCACCGACGACCCCACCCGGCTCTACGCCCTGATCGTGAATCCCGCCAGCAGCACCGGCGGCGGCGCCAGCACCAAGGGTGCCTACCGCAGCAGCAACGGCGGCGCTAGCTGGTCCTCCATCGGCAGCTTCGGGAACATCCAAGTCAGCTATGGCTGGTACCTCTCGGTGGTCGGCGTCAAGCCCACCAACGCCGACGTAGTCACCATGGCGGGCCTGAGCCTCAAGTACAGCAGCAACGGCGGCAGCAGTTGGAGCACGCGCACACCGCCGCATGTGGACCTGCATGCTCTCGGTTGGGACGCCGCCGGCCGACTACTCAGCGGCGACGACGGCGGCCTGCACCGCTCCTCCGACGATGGCGGCAATTGGCAGTCCTTCGCCCAAGGCCCCGGCCTGATCCAACTCTACGCAGGTCTCTCCAGTCACCCGACAGACCCCGACGTCTTCGTAGGCGGCTTCCAGGACAACGGCACCGGCCGGCGCTCTGCCAGCGGCTGGACGCGCGTCTTCGGCGGCGACGGCGGCTGGACCCAGATCCATCCGACCAACCCGAACATCGTCTTCTGCGAGTACCAGGGTACGGGCAACCTCTTCCGCTCCACCAACGGCGGCTTCAGCTTCAGCGGCTCCTCCTCCGGCATCAGCTCTGGCGATCGCAACTGCTTCCTGCCGCCCTACCTGATCGAGCGCCAGAATCCCGCGCGCATGCTCTACGCGACCCAGCGCATCTACCGCAGCACCAACAGCGGTTCGAGCTGGGCCGCTATCTCCGGCGATGTCACCACGGGCAGCGGCGCCGTGCGCTGCTTGGCCCAAGCGCCCTCAGATCCGAGCATCGTCTACCTAGCCACCAACGACGGCCTAGTGCGCCGCTCAGGCAACGGCGGCGCCAACTGGACCACCATCCTCAGCGCTCACCCCGGCTGGCCGCGCGTCACCCGCGAGCTCAGCGTGCATCCCAGCGAGCCCCTAACGGTCTACCTAGCCACCGCCGTCTTCGGCGCAGAGCAAGTGCGCCGCTCCACCGATGGCGGCAGCAACTGGACCTCGCTCGATGGCAACCTGCCGGACGTACCGGTCAACGTCGTCGAGGTGCTGCCCAACGGAACCGGTCAGCCTGAGATTCTCTTCGCAGGTGCCGACAACGGCCTGTGGGTCTCCATGAATGGCGGTGTCCTCTGGCAGCGCTACGGCCAAGGACTGCCCCACACACCCGTCATCGACATCCACCTGCAGCCACGCCGCGGACGAATTGTCGTAGCGACCCAGGGCCGCGGCGTCTGGAGCGCAGAGCTGTTGCTAGACGCAAGCGCCCAGTAGTGATCGGCTGGATGGAACCGGCCAAGCGGCCGGTTCCAAGGGCCAAGTCCTAGTCATCCTCGTGCAAGCGCACGGCCAGCGTGTCCGTCCCGTGCATGCTCAGTACGAAGGAGCGAGCCTGATCACCATCGACCTGAAAGACCAGGCGCAGACCCGGGTCTGATTCGGCAACGAACTCATGTCCACCTTGGTAGAGCAGGCGAAGGTCCGGCCGCGCCTCACTCACGAGCAGGAGATGCTTGTCGCCCGCGTCCCGCAGGTCGAGGCGGTTGCAACCATCCAGGTAGGTGCCCAGGTAAATGCCTTGCGAACCCGCAGGCATGGAACGATCCGAGATGTGAATCAGGGGCAGGTCGAACACCTCTCGCACAAGCCGATCCGTCAGCTCAGGCAACACTCCCGGACCGCAGTCAGCCGTCATGGCCAGGGTTAGATCCAGCCCTGGGTAGTAGGTAACACGCACTCGCTCATGTCCGTTTGCACCACCGAAGGCGAGTCCGGCGAAGCTGTCTACGGAAGTCCTTGAGAGACCGTGCGCGTAGTTCAATGCCTGGCCGTCCTTCAGCTTGTGCGTACCGCTTAGATGGGCCCAAGCCCGCCGACTAACCAACTCCTGATCCGCAATCCCGCGCATGATTCGGACTAGGTCGGAAGCCGTCGTCACCAAACCAGCAGCTCCGAAGCGTCCGATCCCGTTGGGGTCTTCCGCTTGCATGCCAGCGCAGTCTACGTAGTAGGCGGATTCGTCCAGTTGCACGGCAGCATCAGCGGAGTAGCCAGTACCACCTAACTCCAAGGGATCGAGCAACAGCTTCACGATCAGGTCCGGCAGAGCCTCTCCGGTCAGCTCCTCGAGGACCTTCCCAGCGAGGTAGGTATTCGTGCCATTGAAGGACTGACAGGATCCGGGGGTGCTGAGGAGCGGCTGATCCGCAACTCGCTTCCACAGATCGGACCTGCGGAACAGCGCTTCCACCGCACGGAGCTTGTCCGTCACACCCGAGATGGGAGCAACACCGGAGGTGTGCGTCAACAGGTGGTGCATGCTGACGCGCTCACCCTTCCACTCCAGGCCCTTCACGTAGCTGGCCAGGGGATTCTGATCATCCAAACTCCCTTGATCGATCTGCTGCAGGGCGAGGAGCGAGGTGAACAGCTCCATCAGGCAAGCGGCGGGAACGCTGCTGTCCACGGCCATGACCACATCACCGCCAAAGTGCATGCGTCCGTGGGCGCCCTCAAAGAGGGTCTCGCCGCCAACGTCGATTACCACCGCCAATCCCGCGGCACCGTCCGTCGACAGGACAGCTCGGATGAGATCGGTCAAGCGACTACCAAGATCTTCCTGAGCGGATGCAGAGGCACCCAAGGGGAGGGACAGCAAGATCACAGAAACGATCGAACGCATGGGAGCCTCCTAGGCTTGATGAATTTCGGTCCCTTCAGCTTCCATAACCTTAGGTGATTCAGCCATCAGCCAGACTGCGTACAAGGCGCGTACCCTTGCCGTATCTCGCTCTGTACCGCGTAGAATTGCATCCAACCCAACCTCAATGCTCCCCATGCGCACCGCTCTACTCCCCCTGCTCGCACTCCCGCTCCTCCTGACTGGCTTCTCCCGCAAAGCCGACAGCATTGCGCTCCAGCCGAAGTCGGACCTGGTCCTACGCAAGAGCTTCGAGTTGACCCTCGAGTCTGAGAAGGAGACCTCGGAGGAGGACTCGGAGGAGGACTCGAGCATGACGACACACCAGAGCAGCATGACCACGCTCGTCGTGCTAGACACCATCATCGAAGCGGACGCGGAGCGCGCCACGCACATGCAACGTGTCTACGAAGAGGTCGCCATCACTAGGGAAGCCTCCATGGAGAGTGGCAGCAACTCGGATGAGCTCATCACCGAAGGCACCTGCGCGCTCATAGGCGAGACGCTCGATTTTCAATGGGACACGGATGACGAGAGCTACGCCCTCAGCTGCGAAGCGGATGTAGATCTCAGCGAGGAGCCGCGCTTCGACCTGGACCTAAGCGAGTTTCTGCCCGAGGGCGAGGTCGATGAGGGCGACAGCTGGGGGATCGAAGGTCAGGCCTTCCGGGATACGGTGGACTTCCTGGCCGGGCTACCCATCGAGTGGGACGATCTGGTCGAGCCTAATGCGCCTAGTGGAAGCGGCCACGGCAGCGGGTCCTCAACAGGAGAGGCCGGTGCTCCCGAGGAGAAGCACTCCACCGACGGCGAAGTCGTCTTCACTTACGCGGGTTCGCGCTCCATCGATGATGTCCTGGTAGCTGTCATCAGCCTGAAGGGTGAGATCGAGACGGAAGACAGTCTCGATAGTGCCCGCTCAATGGAAGGCCACAGCTTCGAGACGCACACCAGCAGGAACAGGACAGCCACCATCGAGGGCGAGCTCCTGTGGAACATCGAAGGCGGGCACGCTCACTCTCTGACCATCGAGATCACCGAAGAGACTGAGGGTACGGTCGAGACCATCATCGATGTGGGCGGCCAGCAATTCGGCGGCGAGAGCACGACCACCGGCAGCGGCACGCGCACCATCAACGCCAGCTACGAGCTCGTCGAATAGCCGCGAGGACTGGTGTCCCACCGGATCCAGGGCCCGCGCTATGGATCAGTAGGCGCGTCACCTTCACGAAGGCCTGCGCCTAGAACGCACCCTGAGCGCATCCTTGATCCCGCTCGCCGCCGATGTCGGGCACTACCGCCAACGCCCCCGCGCCGCTCCCGTACATGGCGGTTTGAGTGAGATCGGTCAAACGACCCGCAAGCTCTTCCTACACAGGATCAGCAAACGCCAAGGCACCCCATGCGCAGCGCCCTGCTTCCCCTGCTCGCCCTCCCGCTTCTCTGTACTAGCTTCTCCCGCACGGCAGACAGCATCGTGCTAAGGCCCAGCGCCGGCCTCGAGCTGCGCAAGAGCTTCAGCCTTCAAAGCGTGAACGAGAGACAGTCGAAGTCCAAAACACGGGAACGCAACACCACCATGTCGGAGTCGAGGGCGCTCGTTGTACTCGACAAGATCATCGAGGCAACCGACGAGCGGGCAACGCACCTGCAGCGCACTTATGAGGTCATCGAGCACTCGCTCAAGAATGAGTACGATGACAGCCTCGGCCTAGAAGACTTGGTGTTGGAAGCCGACTGCGCCCTCACGACCAAGCAGGTCTTGTTCACCTGGGATCCCGACGAGGAGGCCTACGAACTCGATTCCCCTACGGTCCTCAACATGGAGCGCCCGCCGACATTCGATCTCGACCTGGCTGCGTTCTTACCTAGCGGGGCAGTCGATACGGATGACGTGTGGGAGATGTCCCCCGATAGCTTCGAGCAGATCGCCGACTTCCTGCATGGACTCCCAATGGAATGGGATGGGCCTTCTGGGCCAGCCCACCGCGCTGATAACCCCGACACGCTGGATGGTGACAGGAGCCTAGATGGGGAAGTACTCATCACCTATACGGGCACACACCGCGTGGATAACCGCGTGGATAATCGAGTGGATAATCGCGACCTTGCTGTGCTTGAGATCAGTGGTGAGTACACCCTCGAAGAGAGCCATGGATCTAGTAAGGAGATGGGCGGACACACCATCTCGAAGCGGGTCGACTCGGTTAAGAAGTGCTCCATCGATGGTGTGCTCCTCTGGGATATGGCGGCGGGCTACGCAGCTTCCCTAGAGCTTGAAATTACCGCAGAGCACGAGGGAACAGTGGAAAACGGGCTCGAGATGGAGGGCCGCTCTACCAGCAGGACGAGTGTCACCAGCGGCACAGACACGACCGTGATCCGCGTCAGCTTCGAACGCGTCCTGTGAGCCTAGTGCCCCACCGGATCCAAGGCCCGGGCCTCGCCCTCTTCCTCGATCACGCGGCGTAGCCACTCTTCGGGGTAACCGACACCGCGCGGACGGCTGACGACTTCGTTCACGTAGCCGTCGTTGTGCTTGGTCAGGATGAATCCTGCGAGGTCGCGCCAGGTTTCAAAGGTGCGTTGACCAGCGGCCATGGAGTGCTCGGTCAGGTAGCGGCCGAGCAACTCGGGATGCTCCTTGGCCAGGCCCGCAGCGACCTTGTCGATCACAGGCATCAGCTCCGTGAAGGCCGTCTCGGTCTCGCGCTGCACCGCTTGCACATCCGGCAGGATGCGCGACCAGCGGTCGTAGCAGAGGTTCGAGACCATGTTGAAGACCCACCAGGCGGAGTCGAAGGAGAAGGCATCGTGATCGCCTTCGAGATAGCACTCGGGTAGGGCGTCGCTGCCGCAATAGAAGGGCACGAAGACCGAGGTGTAGGGATCGTCGGGGGTGAACCAATACACCCCTCCCACGGGGTCGGGCAGCCAATTGCGGCATTGGGAGAGCATCACAAAGCCCGCCTGCTGAGTCGCGATCGGGCGCTCCCAGGAATAGCTCTGGCCGTCGACCTTGAAGCCCAAGCCGCGGAAGCGCATCGGTGAGTTGAAGGGTCCCGCTGCTAGGCCTTGGGTCATGTCATAGGGCGTGCCTTCGTAGTGATCGCGCATGAGCTGCATCACGTCGTGATTGGAGAGCTTCTCATCCGGGCGTACGAAGAGCGGGTAGTCGTGCGCACCGTCCACGCCGCGGTGGAAGTCATCGGAGAATGTCACGCTCGGCACGGCGCGGCGGTAGATGCTCCACACGCGCGTTGCGCAGGCACGGTAGGTGCTGGTGCTGGTGCCGGGGTGATAGGCATCGCGATAGCGGAAAGGCTGGTCAGACTTCGGATCCCAGAAGCCCTGGTCCACGGCGAAGTCGATCACATCCGGTGAGTAGAGCCAGTTGTCCGGATCATCCAGGGGGAACTCGGTGATACGACTCATGTTGGCGTGGGCTGAGATGTAGCCATCGGGAATTCGCGCAGCCACCCAGACCGCGCCCTTCACACCGGGGCCCTTGCCGATAATCTCCATCATCCAAGCTTCGTTCTTGTCAGCGATGGAGATGGTCTCCCCGCCGCTGCCATAGCCGTGTTCATTCACAAGCGCATCGATGGTCGCGATGGCCTCGCGCGCGTTGCGCGCGCGCTGCAGGGTGAGCAACATGAGCGCGTCATAGTCGAGCAGCCCGTCACGGTTGCGCAGCTCCCGACGCCCACCGGTGGTGGTCTCACCGAGCGCAAGCTGGTGCTCGTTCATCAGCCCAACCACCTTGTAGGTGTGCGCCACCTCGGGGATCTGCCCACGCACGTCTTTGGACTCCCAGCCCCACACATCACGCAGCGCGCCCGCTTCATGATCAGCGGCCGCCAGGTGCAGCAGTCGCGGCAGGAAGGGCGCATCCGCGGAGTACGTGATCATCACCGAGCCATCGGTCGAGGCTCCCGCGCTCACCAAAATGCTTGTGCAAGCATCCTCGTTGAGATCCAACTGCGGTTGCCCGGCTGCGAAGGGCACGAGGCTGAGCAAAGTAAGCGTAATGGTCCGGATCTGCATGGCGCGCCCGATGGGCATAGGGTTTTGGAGACACCCGCATGGTAGCCGCTAC
>JBLIOL010000290.1:0-6958 GCA_047639615.1 Planctomycetota bacterium
CCCTATCCAGGGGTGCCCGCGAAGTTCAGTAGCTTGCCCGTGACTCCACTGGGTCTGAGAAGACTACTTCTCGAGGCTCTCGATCCAAGCCTTGAGCAACTCCACCGCCTGCTCATCGACCACGTTACTACCCATGGGCGGCATGCGGCCGGCACCGCTGGTTTCGATGCGGTGTAGGAGCAGGGAGCGCGCGGCCTCGCCGGGCGCGACGAGCAGGGCATTCGCAATGCCAAGCTCGCCTTGGGCGGGCGCTACGCCCAGGAGTCCGGTGCTGGCCAGGGGCGTGCCATGGCGCAGGTCGATACTGGCGTTGCCGGGGCCCGTGGGCTGGTGACACATGGCGCAGTTGACGTCGAGCCAGACGCGCGCGCGCTCTTCGAGGGAGCCGTCGTCGCTGGTGGGGTCGACGAAGCGCGGGGCTTGCGCAGGATCGAAGCGTGCAGGCAGGCTCAGATGACCTGCGTCGGCTAGGGACTGCAGCTGGTTCTGGCCGCTCTCGAGCTCGAGGTTGAGCTGCGCGGCGCGCAGGCCCAGAGGAAAACCGGTGGCGTCCACGTGGCAGGTGGCGCATTCGGAGGACGAGGGCGCGTGCCAACTCTGCACGCCGCGGCGGGTCCAGAGTTCGAACTGCAGTCCGTCGGGCATCAGCGCCGCATCGTCGCCGGGGCTGACGAAAGCGTCGTCCACGTAGGTGGCCGCTTCCCAGCCATCGGCGGTGCGCTTGATTAGGCGCGTCTCCAGGTCCTGCATGCCGCGGCCGTGCAGGCCGCGGAAGTGCTTGATCAAGGTCGCGCCCACCGGAATCTCGAAGGCGCCATCCTCGCGGTAGGTCATGGCGCTGCCCTCGGGCAGCGCGAGCCAGCGGCCCTTCTCCGCTCGGTCCGACCAGAAGGCCGCGTTGACCTCGTAGGAAATCAGGTGCGCAGCAGGCTGAACGCGGCCCTTCTCGAAGCTGAAGAGGCCCGTGGCCGAGAGAGTCTGCGGCCAGTGCGAGAAGTTCGCGGCGGGCGCATCGGAAGGCACGATGCGGTAGATGCCGCCGTCGAAGCTGCACAGGTAGAGCTCGCCTTCGTCGTCCTCACCGAAAGCCGCGATGCTGCGACCACTACGGCAAACGAGGTCCGTGCGATAGCCGTCGTCTGAGGGCAAGACGCGCCAGATGTTGCCGGAGGCGTAGTCACCGTAGAAGTAGGCGCCCTGTAGGGAGGGATAGCGTTGGCCGCGGTAGACATTACCGCCGGTGATCGAGATGCCCTCGGTGCGGCCGTAGGTGGAGACGGGTCCAATGGCGGGTTCGGTGGTCAGCTCGGTGGTCTTGTCGAAGACGCGCGTGGCCTCGAAGCGGCGCCAACCGTAGTTGCCGGCGTACTCCACCACGTCGATCTCCTCGATCAGGTTCTGGCCCACGTCGCCGGCCCACAGCTCGCCGGTCTCGCGATCGAAGGAGAAGCGCCAGACGTTGCGGAAGCCGAAGGCATAGATCTCCGCGCGCGCGCTCTCGGGATCACCCGCGAAAGGGTTGTCCTCGGGGATCCCGTAGGGCAAGCCATCTCCCGGAGTGTCCACGTCGATGCGCAGGATGCTGCCCAACAGGGTGAGCAGGTTCTGGCCGTTGCCGTGGGGATCATCCGCCGCGCCCCCATCGCCGAGGGTGAGGAAGAGATAACCCTCAGGCCCGAAGGCCACGGTGCCGCCGTTGTGATTGCGATAGGGCTGCGGCTGTCGCAGCAGGATGTGCTCACTCTCTGGATTCAGACGCGAGGGGTCGTCCTTCATCAGAGTGAAGCGCGAGAGGATGCCCGTGGCGTCCGGCCCGGCCAGGGAGTAGTGCACGTACACCTCGCCGTTCTCGCTGAACTTCGGGTGAAAGGCAAAGCCGATCAAACCCTCCTCGTTGCCCGCCCGACTGACGCGTTCGGTGATGTCCAGGAAGACATCCGCCGTGCTCGGGTCAGCGCCCGGACCCACCACGCGCACCACACCCGATTGCTCCACCACGAACAACCGACCGCTGCCGTCGCCAGCCCCGGTCACGTGCACCGGCCGGTCGAAGCGCAAGCGCGGAAAGACGCGCTCGAGTTGGATGCCGCCCGCTTCGGACTGCAGCGCAGCGCCGCTGGCCAAGCTACCGAGAGAGACGAGAGCGAGGCCGAGAGTTGAGATTCGATTCATACTAGAGACGGTCTAGGGCGCGGCAGGAATGTGCGCCGGGGCCAGGCAGCTTAACGCCTGCCCGGCTCCGACCGTCGTTTCGGGTCGCTCGAACGCGAATTCCAGAGCAACGGCAGCGTGGGCCAATGCCGTGCAGGGCGGACCATGAGCGCTGCGCATAGTCATAGGTGCAGCTCCTCGCTCCCAAGCTGGATGCCTGTTGGCTTCCGCCGTGCGGGCCATTACGGTTGTCCGTGACCCATGAACTACCTCGCCTGGCTGATCGGAATCTCTGTGGCCTTCGCCCTGCTTGAGCGACTGCTTCCGGCGCGAGCCTCCCAGCCGTCCCTGCGGCCGCAGCTGGGGAACGATGTGTTCTACCTGCTGCTGCACGGATACTTCTATGGCCTCCTGGTCGGCGGCCTGACCGCAGCAGGCGCCCTGGCTACGCGCGATGGCATGGCGAGCATTGGCGTGCTCCCCGCCGAAGGATTCCTGCAGGGCCTGCACGTGGTTGTGCAGTTCCTGATCCTCTTCGTGCTGTCGGACTTCATGCAGTGGTGTGTGCATCGCGTGCTGCACGGCGTGCCTGCCCTGTGGCGTGTGCACCAGGTGCATCATTCGATTCACCAGATGGACTGGGCCGGCAACTTCCGCTTCCATTGGATCGAAGTGGTCCTCTATCGCTCGGTGCTCTACGTACCCCTGGTTTGGATGGGCGCCAGCCCTGGGGTGACCTTCACCGTGGCGGTTTGCGGCACGGCCTGGGGTCACTTCAACCACGCCAATGTGAAGCTCGACATCGGCCCGATGGCCTATGTATTCAACAGCCCAAAGATGCACCTCTGGCACCACGACGCTTCCGAGGAAGGCGGCGTAGCCAAGAACTTTGGCATCGTGCTCAGCTGCTGGGATTGGCTCTTCGGCACCGCCTTCTGGCCGCGCGATCGGGAACCGGAGCGGCTGGGATACCCGGAAGACGATTCCATGCCCGCAAACCTAGCCCTCCAGCTCGTCTACCCGCTCTTTTCAAAGGGCTCGGCCGACCCAACGAACGATCCCAGCTAGACTGCGTCCAACCGCGACATCGAACCCCAACCCTCCGACTCCATGAGACTCCCCACCAGCTTGCAGCTCGCTGCATGCTCGGGCCTATTCCTTCTGGCGAGCCCGCTCTGCGCCCAGGACAAAGCCGGACAAGGCGAGGCCTACGTGTTCCCCAACGCTCACCTACTCGTGTCCATCGACTGGGTCGGCGAGTTCGGCGCTGACGACGGCGTTGTCGTGGTCGATACGCGCAGCTCCAAGGACTACGGCCAAGGCCACATCCCGGACGCCGTACACCTGCCCACCTCCGACACCTTCGATCCCGCCCACATGGGCGATATCGCTAGCGCCGCGGCCATCGCCAAGCACCTAGGCGCACGCGGCATCACCGCCGACACGCACGTGGTGCTGTACGACTGGGGCAAGAGCACCGACGCCGCGCGCGTGATGTGGACCCTGGAAACCTACGGACACAAGCAGGTCTCCGTAGTGGACGGCGGCTTCGTGAAGTGGAAGAAGGATGACTTTCCGAGCTCACGTGAAGCAGCCAAGCCTGAGGCCGTGGAGTACATCCTCGGCAAGCCGACGACCCGGCTCTCCACACGCGAAGAGATCATCACCGATCTAGACGACGAGCAGTGCATGGTGCTCGACTCGCGCTCCACGCGCGAATACAGCTCCGGGCGCATCCCCGGCGCCGTGCACATCGATTGGCTCGAGAACTTCACCCCCGATGACTCGGGCTCTCCGATCCTCCTGGCTCCTGCAGCTCTCCACAAGCTGTACGTGGATCAGGGCGTCACGCTCGACAAGCGCCTACACGCCTACTGAGGCTCGGGCCAGAGGTCGTCGGTGACGTACCTCGCACTTCGCTTGCTCGGACATGAGCTGCCCCGTAACTACGATGGATCCTGGCGGGACTGGAAGAAAGATTCCTCCGCTCCCATCGAGAAATAGCGCTCGCCACGAGCGCAAAACATGAGTCGGGGAAGCGCAGCTGCGTCTCCCCGGCTTGCTTCTTATCCAAGCCATGATCATGCCCCGCCTCCACTACCGCTTCGCCGCGCTCACCCTGCTCTGCGTAGCATCTGGATGCAGCTCCGTTTACCAAGGCCAAGACGCCGGCCGCGAACAGCACAAGAGCCGCAACTTCGAGTTCTTCTCCGAGGAACACGACTTGGAGGAGGTCCGGCTGGATGACTACTACGGCAACTCCATCAACATCGAGCGGCCTGCGGACCGCGAGCGTCGTGGCGTGCGCCTGTCCTGGGGCCGCGAGAGCGCGCGCGGCTTCTTCCAGGTATTCAGGGAGGACTGGACCTCGCCCGGAGTTCCCCGGCTCAACCCACCCAACACGGTCTTCGAGACCTTCCAGGTCGATCTAACCGGTATGGGCGGCGGCATCCACGGTGTCCCCACCGTGGGCCCCATAAGCGACGAGGTGGAGCTCGTGCTCCCCTACCGCGCCTCCTTCGCTCTCGCTTCGGGCACGGGTAATCTCGGGCCCGTTGACGCGGAGCTGAACTACTTCGAATTCCAGGGAGACCTAGCCTTAGGCGTACGACTCAGTGGCGTCACGGCCAGCGCAGGCATCGCGGTCAGCGCGCTCTTCGGAGTGGCCAATGCGGATGACGAGCCCCTCGATGACGCTGAAATCACGGCCTACAACACCGGCATCTTCACAGACCTGAGCTTCAAGCACCCGAACTTCCCGATCTACGCCCACGCCCGCATTCAAACCGGCGAGTACGAGGGCTTGAGCGTAGGCGTCGGCGTCAGGTTCTAGGCTCAGTCCGCGCCGCGGATCTCAGCCAAGGTCTTGGTCAAGCGCGCAACGACTTCTGGATTAGCCGCCGCCACATCCTGAGCCTCGCCGGGGTCCGCCTGCAGGTTGAAGAGGCGCACGGCATCGAAGGGCTTGCCCCTAGGTTTTTCGCGGCCGCCGGATCCACTGCAGAAGACTGCCTTCCAGGGACCGTCCCGCAGAGCGAAGGTGCCGTTGACGGAGTGATGCACCACCGGCGCACCGCGCACCGCATCAGCGCTACCGCGCCAAAGCGGCAAGAGAGAATGACTATCCTGCGCCGCACCTTCCGGCACCTCGGTACCAAGCAGCTCCGCAAAGGTCGCGAAGAGGTCAACCTGGCAAACGGTCTGCGCGCAACTCGAGCCAGCCTTCACCTGCCCCGGCCAGCGCACGAAGAAGGGCACGCGATGGCCTGCCTCATAGATATCCGCCTTGGTGCCACGCCAGTTCCCATTGGGTCGGTGCTGATCCGCATGGTAGGCCTGCACACCAGACGCGCTCACATGCTCGCGCTTGGTCGACTCCACCAAGTGCATGTAGGAGCCGTTGTCGGAGGTCATGATCACGAGCGTATTCTCGGTAAGCTTGTTCTGGTCTAGGGCCTTTAGCACACGCCCGATGGTCCAGTCCACCTGCTGGACAAAATCCCCGTAGTCCCCCAGGCCGCTGCGCCCGCGAAAGTGCTCGTGAGGAATGGTCGGTTTGTGCGGCGCAGTCAGGGGCATATACAGGAAGAACGGCGCATCCTCCGCGGCCGCTCCCTCGATGAAGGTGACGGCCTCGCGTGCCAGGTCATCGAGCACGTTCTCGATCCGAAAGTCGATCGAGCGCGGCCCCTTGCGCACGAAGGCCGGAAAGGGCTGCGCCGCTTGCTGCTCAGTGGGCTGTGCGGCGAAGTGATCGTTGCGCACGTACACATAGGGCGCCATGTCCAAAGAAGCGGACACGCCGAAGTAGCTATCGAAGCCGTGCTGCAGGGGCCCATCCGTGATGACCCCGGCGAAGTCGATGCCCGGGTCGCCGGCCCAGGCCGCGGTGTTGGCCTCCTCACTCAGCTTGGGTAGCTGCATGCCCAGGTGCCACTTGCCCACGGCTCCAGTCCGGTAGCCGCTGCCTTGGAAGAGACTGCCAAGGGTTGCTTGCCCCGCATCCAGGAGCGGCGTGCTGTACCCGCCTAGCACCCCGCTCTTGAGCCGCGAGCGCCAGCAGTAGGTTCCCGTCAGCAACCCGTAACGCGTGGGCGTACACACGGCCGAGGGCGAGTGCGCATCGGTAAAGGTCATACCCTGCGCTGCCAAGCGGTCCAGATTTGGCGTAGCTAGCTTGGATTCCGGCTGGAGCGCGTGCACGTCGCCATAGCCCATGTCATCGGCCAGGATTAGCACCACATTGGGCGCCTGGCCTTGGGCCAGGGCGACGGAAGCAAGCAGGGATGAAAGCAGCAAGGGTCGGATCATGGGAGGTAGCAGCGGAAGTCATGGCGCAGGCTCGCGCGCGCCCCTATTCTGCGGCTGCTGCGCACCCTCGCAAGCCCATTGGCCCCCAAGGGCAAATGGGGCGGGTTCCGCTGCGTACCGACCACCCATGACCCTCTGCCCCAACTGCAGCCAAGCCCTGGAAGAGGGCACACGCTTCTGCCCTTCCTGTGGCATCAAAATCGGCGAGGGCGTAGCGGAGCAAGGCAGCCTGCTGGGCACGACCCTGAACGGCAAGTACCGGGTCATCTCCGAACTCGGCACCGGCGCCATGGGTACGGTCTACCTGGGCGAACACCTGAGCCTGAAGAAGCAGGTAGCGCTCAAGGTACTGCACACGGATCTGCAGATCGGCCAGGAAGCCCTCGTACGCTTCCAACGTGAGGGCATCGCCGCCGGCAAGTTCAACCACCCCGGTGCGATTCAGATCTTCGACTTCGACGTGGAGGGCAAGGACACCTGGTACCTGGCCATGGAG
>JBLIOL010000291.1:0-6958 GCA_047639615.1 Planctomycetota bacterium
CCTTTGGTGCCTTCGGCACCTGCTGAGTGCGGGCGTTTTGTGCCTGACCCCATGCGCCCGAACTTGGCGAGGGCTAGCGCGGGAGTTGCACGGGCAGGGCCCAGCCGCGGGCTTGGCCTAGCTTGGCGAGGCTCTCGGAGAGTGCCTCGCAGGCTTCTAATGTGGCCATGATCGCCATGCGCCGCGGATCGTCGTCGGCGGCTTGGATGGCTTGATCGAAGGGCTGGGGTAGGGCCTCGGCGGCAGCTTCTAGGACTTGCAGGCGCGCTTCCAAGGTCTTGGCCAAATCGGCGTCCGTGGCGAATGCCAGGTCGAGCATGCCAGGGCCTATGGGCGCTGAATCACCTCCGCGTAGCACCAAGCCCAGGCTGGCCACATTGGCGCACAGGTCGGCACGGGTGGTGTCGCTGAAGCAGCTGGGCTCCTCTTCCTGGTCGCGCGTCTCCAAGGGCACGGCTAAGCGCTCGCCGGCCATCTCAAAGGCGCACAGCACCGCGAGGCCGGTCAAGATCTTGCGCGCGGAGGCGGCGCTGGGCGTGGCTTCGAACTCGTCGCGATAACTGCCGGGGCCAGCTCGCCAGGCGCCGGCCACCTGGGCTAGCTGCACGCACAAGAGGTCGGTGATCGTGTCCAGGTAGAGCGCGCGGCGCGCTGCATGGGGCGCGACGCCTTCCACGTAGTCCGTGAACGGTCGCGCGCCCGGGCCCGTGGTACTTGTGTCCTGGCCCCAGAGCAGGAACTCCATGGCGTGAAAGCCCAGTAGTACGCGTGTCTCGCCGTCCTGCTGATGCAGCTGCAGCAGCAACTCCCGATCGAGCACGGAGTAGGCCTCGCTGCGACCGATCAGTCCGCCGCTACCTCCGGGCACGGGCCCGATGAAAGCTTCATCCACTGGCCAGGTGTTGATGCGCAATTCCAAGCGGCTGTCTGCGTGATCGATCGGACCGCCATAGAAGCGCATGGCCTCCGTGCGACCGTAACTGGCGTGGGCTACACACCAGGCCGTGCGCGCGGCGGCGAGGCTTGCTTGGCTCGGCTCAGCCAGGAAACCCTGCACGGCCACGCGCATGCTGTGGGCTTGTTCCAGGCTCGTGGCGTAGAGCTCTTCGGCTAGCGCGCCATAGCGCCGGACCACGGCCGCTTCGAGCTCCGAGTCGTCGTCCTGATAAGCGGGAAGCCCCGCGCCGCCGGCCCCGAGCAGGGCTAGCAGCGTGAGGCTTCCGAAGCCGATCCGCGCGGCGCGCATCATTTGTCGAGGCCTCTCACTCGCCAAGGAACGGGTAGCGCCAGTCCTTCGCAGGAACGAAGGTCTCCTTGATGGTGCGCGGGCTGACCCAGCGCTGCAGATTGAGGATCGAGCCGGCCTTGTCGTTGGTGCCGGAAGCGCGTGAACCACCGAAGGGCTGCTGACCGACGACTGCGCCCGTGGGCTTGTCGTTGATGTAGAAGTTGCCGGCGGCGAAGCGCAGCTGCTCCATGGCCTTGCGTAGGCCCTTGCGCTCGGTGCCCCAGATGGCGCCGGTGAGGGCGTACTCGGAGGTGCTGTTGCAGAGCTGAATGGCTTCTTCCTGGTGCGCGTCGTCGTAGACGTAGACGGTCAGGATCGGGCCGAAGAGCTCGTTGCGCATCAGATCGTGCTTGGGGTCTTTGACCTCGATCACGGTGGGGTGCACGAAGTAGCCGACGGAGTCGTCCGTGTGGCCGCCCATGATGACTTCAGCGGTGCTGTCCTGCTTGGCGCCTTCGATGGCGGCCTTGTGGATGGCGAAAGCCTTGGCGTCGATCACGGCGCCCATGAAGTTGGAGAAGTCGGCGGTGTCGCCGATCGTGATCTCGTCCACGATGGTGGACAGCTGGGCCTTCACGTCGGACCACATGCTCCTCGGAATGTAGGCGCGGCTGGCGGCGGAGCACTTCTGGCCCTGGAACTCGAAGGCGCCGCGGGCCATGGCTACGGCTAAGGCTTGGCGATCGGAATCGGGCAGGGCGAAGATGAAGTCCTTGCCGCCGGTCTCGCCGACCAGGCGCGGGTACTGGGCGTAGTCGGAGATGTGCTCCGCGACCGTGCGCCAGATGGTCTGGAAGGTGGCGGTCGATCCGGTGAAGTGCACGCCGGCCAGGCGACGGTCGGCCATGGTGATGCCACCGATGCGCGAGCCGGAGCCGGGTACGAAGTTGATCACGCCCTCGGGTAGGCCGGCCTCTTGCAGCAGTTGCATGAGCAGCCAGTTGGAGTGCACCGAAGTGGACGACGGTTTCCAGATGACGGTGTTGCCCATGAGCGCCGGAGCGGTGGGCAGGTTGCCGGCGATGGACGTGAAGTTGAAGGGCGTTACGGCCAGCACGAAGCCGTCCAGCGGACGATGCTCCAAGCGGTTCCACATGCCCGGTGCGGAGTCGGGCTGCTCGGCGTAGAGCTGCGTGGCGTAGTGCACGTTGAAGCGCCAGAAATCGGCCAGCTCGCAGGCCGCGTCGATCTCTGCCTGGTGGCAGGTTTTCGATTGGCCGAGCATGGTGCTGGCGTTGATGCGATCGCGCCAGGGACCGCAGAGCAGGTCGGCGGCACGCAGGAAGATCGCGGCGCGCTCCTCCCAGGGCATGTCGACCCAGCCCTCGCGGGCGGCTTCGGCGGCGTCGATGGCTTGCGCCACCTCGGCCTCGGTGGCCTCGTGATAGCGGGCTATCACGTGGCTGTGGTTGTGCGGGCTGGTGGCCTCGGAGACCTTGCCGCCACGTAGTTCCACCCCGCCTGCTAGTACCGGAATGTCCAGTACCTCCTTCTGCATGCTCGCCAGGGTGGCTTGCAGGGATGCGCGCTCGGGGGTGCCCGGGGCGAAGGAGCAGATGGGCTCGTTCGTGGGCGCGGGGCTCTTGAAGACGCCGTGGGTCATGACTCTGGGGGACGAGTGGTCGTAAGGGTTTCCGGAAGGGGCGCAGTATTGCCCCCTGAAGGCTCCATGTCGACCTCGGAAAGCTCTGCAGGACCCTTCCCGGAGCAGCCTCGGAGTCGCATCATGGTCAATCCCTGACAGTCCCGGCTCCATTGCCCCCTCCTCAGACCCCAAGCCGTCGATGTTCCGTACCGCGTCCTTGATCCTGGCCCTCGGCCTTTTCTCTGCCTGCAACACTCCCTCCAGCATGGGGGGCGGCTCCGCTTCCGCCGGTGGTGGGGCCTCTAAGGCATCCGCTGCGGGCCTCGAAGAAAAGGAGCAGGGCCTCGCCAAGCTGGTCCGCGACCTCGAGACAGCCGAGATCGATCTGCGCCTGAGCACCCTCAAGGCCGAGGCTGAGCATCAGGCAGCTGCGCGCAAGGTGGCCGCCGCCCAGCGCACCGAGGCCACGGCCGCCGCTGCCCTGGGTAGCTACCGGGAGTTGGAGAGCGTGCACGAGAGCGAGACCGTGCGCATTCGCTTGGACCGCGCCAAGAGCCGCCTGACCTCGGCCCAGGAGGATCTCGTGGGTATCCTCGACATCTATGGCGATGAGCAGGAAGCGCGCGCCAAGGATGCGATCATTCGCCGCCACCGCGAGGGGGTCGCGTTCTCGGAGCGCGAAGTCGCCCAAGCTCGTGCCCAGGCGCGACTGGTTGAAGAGTTCAAGGTGCCCGCCAAACGCGAAGCACTGGAGTGGGCCTTAGCACAGGCGAAGTCCAGCACCGGCGTCGCGCAGCGCGCTTGGGAATTGGCGGAGCTGAGCGGAGGCCTAGCGGTAAAGCGCAAGGAGAACGAGCTCAAGGACATGCGGACCAAGATCGAAAAGGCACGCAGGGACATCGAGAAAGCGCGTTCCGGCGAGCGCAAGGACGGCTAAGCACGTGGCTCAACTCGCACTTGCTAGGCTGCTTCAGGTTGCGCTCATCAGCGCCCTCGCCACAGGTATAGCCCAAGCCCAGGAACAGGACGGCGCCGGCTTGCCGGCGCCCAAGAAGGCTGACTATCAGGGACCTTTCCCTGATGGCGTGCCGGAGCTGCTCAGTCGTGAGGACATCTCGGAGCCTCTCGACCGCGCCGTGAACTTCCTGGTGACGAGCCAGCGCGAGAACGGTACCTGGGGCAGTAGCGGTCCGGAGTCGACGCTCGAGATGGGCTTCGCTTTGGAGACCTACTACTCCTGGCAGCTAGCCTCCCAAGGACTGGTTTGCCAGGCCTTGGCATCCGTCCCTGAGACGCCGGAAATCCGCGCGAGCCTGGACAAGGCGATTGAATACTTGTGCACAGCGCGCATGTCCACGCGCGGCTCCGATTGGGATGTGGACTACGTCTGGACCGCGGTCTACGGCTTCACGGCCATCGTGGACTTGCTCGACGATCCGCGCCTGGCGCGTGGCCCTCAGGCGGAGATGCTTGAGAAGCGCGGTAAGGAGTTCCTCGAGGTGCTCTTGAGTCATCAGGCGCTCTCCGGTGGCTGGGCCTATTACGACTTCGCGCCCTACGATCGCGTGCCTACCTGGGCCACGAGTTTCACAACGGCCGTAGTTGTTCCGGCCATGATCAAGGCGCGCGACAGGCGCGGTTGGCATGTGCCGCCCAGGGTGCTCGAGCGCGCGATTAAATACCTACAGCGCTGCGCCATGCCGGGCGGAGCTTATAGCTACGACCTGACCCCGACTCCCCGCATCAGTGGCGTGGAGCACATCAACTTGGTCGAGGGCAGCCTCGGTCGAATCCAGGTCTGCAACTGGGCCTTGGTGGAAGCCGGCGATCCGCACATCACCGTAGATGTGTTGCGCGATGGTCTTGAACTACTTTTTAAGAACCACGGCTTCCTCGACCAAGTACGTACTCGCCCGATCCCGCACGAAGGATTTCATTCCAATGCGGGCTACTTCTACTTCTTCGCACACTATTACGCTGCACGCGTGATCGACCTGTTGCCCGAAGAAGAGCGCGAAGGTTGGCACGCGCGCCTGCGTCCGCACTTGGTGAAAACCCAATGGGCCAACGGCGGCATGAGTGACTTCCTGAAGACCACCTACCTCGTGAACGCATCCACCAGTTTCACTATCCTGTCCTTGAATCAAGGGCTCGCGCCTGAAGAACGCGTCTCGCTGCCCGCAGGGGAGGCTAGCGATGAGCGCTAATGTCGCGGCAGCTCTCTCGGCCCTGAGCGACGCCCTGCGCATGAGCGCGGCGCCGCCGGCCATGGAGTGGTTCGATAAGGAGCGCGCAATCTTGGCCGAAGGCTCGGATCCTGAGCGCCTGACCCGTTCCTTGCCCATGGCTAGTCGCTATGGCAAGAATCGGCCCTTGGGTGCGAACGACGAGCTGCGCGCCACCGTGGCCGAAGCCGTGCCCGGGCTATGCATCGAGCGCTGGAGTCAGCTGGAGACCATGCGCGTGCTCTTGCTCTGCGCCCCGCAAGATCAGGCCAGCCAGCGCTACTTGGACTTCTACAAGGACGCTCACCGCTACGCGGATGAGGGCGAGTTGCGCGTGCTCTTCAAGGCTCTGCCGCTGCTCGAGGATTCGGGCCGCTTCATTTGGTTCGCCACGGAAGCCTGCCGCACGAACATTGTGCCGGTGTTCGAGGCGATCGGCATGGATACTCCCTATCCCGCTGAACACTTCGATGAGCTGGCGTGGAACCAGCTGTGCCTCAAGGCCATTTTTATGGGTGCACCCCTGCACCGCACGGTTGGGCTGGACAAGCGCGCTAACGCGGACTTGGCGCGCATGGCCCTGGACCTGGTGGAGGAGCGCCGCGCTGCCGGGCGCGCGATCCAACCGGAGCTTTGGCTGTGCCTTGGCGAGCACGCGGGCGAGCGCGGCTTGGCCGCCCTTGAGCAGGAGCTGGTCCAAGGGCCGGCTGCCGGTCGCCACGGTGCGCTCTTGGGCCTGGCCCGCGCCGGAGCCTCCGAGCGCGTAGCTACATTCGTTTCCGATTCCGATGAACAGTTGGCTGCTGCCGCGCGTTCTGCGCAGCAGGCCATGCCCACACCCCACGCTTTCGCCGTGGTCCACGCAACCTGATATGACTGACCTGCGCTTTTTCGACCCGCACATTCACTGCATCAGCCGTACCACGGACGACTACGAGGCCATGGCTGCGGCCGGCATCCGTGCCGTGATCGAGCCCGCCTTCTGGTTGGGCCAGCCGCGGCTGACCCTGGGTGCTTTCACCGACTACTTTGCCACTTTGGTGGGCTGGGAGCGCTTCCGCGCCTCGCAGTTCGGCATCGCGCACTACTGCGCCATGGGCCTCAACTCCAAGGAGGCCAACAACGAGGCCCTGGCGAAGGAAGTACTCGAGATCCTGCCGCGCTATGCCCTCAAGGAGGGCGTGGTCGCCATCGGTGAGATCGGCTACGACGAGATCACCAAGGCCGAGGAGTACGCCTACCAGGTGCAGCTCAAGTTCGCCAAGGACAACGATATGGTCGTCATGGTGCACTCCCCGCACCGCGACAAGAAGGCGGGCATCATTCGCTCCCTCGACGTGGCCGAGGAGATGGGCATCCCCATGACCAAGCTCGTCATCGACCACAACAACGAGGAGACCATGGACTCCGTGCTCGATCGCGGCGCCTGGGCGGCCTTCACCATCTACCCCAACACCAAAATGGGTTCGGAGCGCATGGTCGAGATCGTCAAGCGCTACGGCTCCGAGCGCATCATCGTCGACAGCTCCGCCGACTGGGGCGTCTCGGATCCCTTGTCCGTGCCCAAGACCGCGGCGCTCATGCTCGAGCGCGGCGTGGACCCGGAGGTCGTGCGCATGACCACCTGGCAAAACGCCCTCGACGTCTACGCCCAGAGCGGCCAAATCGACGTGGAAGAACTGCTCACCACCCCGGTCGTCGACCAGAGCAAACTCTTTGGCGAGAACTCCGTCCTGCGCGGCCAAGAGCCCCGCGTCGACGCCGCAATCCCGAACTAGCATTTGACCGACCATACCGAGCCGCACCAATCGCCGCCGCTCAGCGGCGGCGAGGGGTCGCGGCTCGGTCGGGTCGCGGCTC
>JBLIOL010000292.1:0-6914 GCA_047639615.1 Planctomycetota bacterium
CGCCGACACGCCGGCAACGGGCAGCCTGCTCCAGACCACACCCTTGGTCACGGCACACGGCACGATCACCTTCGCCGGAGAAGTGCGCCCCACCTCGGACCCCGAGTTTGCGGCGGCCGGGTCGGTCGGCGACGTTTTCGATATCGTTGGCACCAACAGCGACGCAACGCTCATGTTCGACTTCGACGTGACGAGCTTTGAGTTTATCTACGGCGGAAACTCGGGCAGCATCCTGGTCGAAGCGCTCGACGCGGGTGGCAATGTGGTCGACTCCTTCTTCCAGGCTAGCACCGACGCCGGCGAACCCGCCGGCCCGGCCGTGCTCTCAGGCTTCGGCATCCGCAGTGTGACCTGGACCGATCCCGGATTCAGCTTCGCAGCACTGGACAACATCGTCATCGACGGTGGTGGTAACACCAGCATCGGCGTCACCTACTGCAACCCCTCCGTACCGAACTCCAGCGGCCTGCCCGGCACCATGAGCGCCACCGGCAGCAACATCGCCAGCGACAACAACCTACTCGTGATCGCCTCCCAAGTCCCGGATGGCGAGTTCGCCTACATGATCACTAGCCGCACCCAAGGCTTCGTCGCCAACCCCGGCGGGAGCCAAGGCCACCTGTGTGTGCTCGGCAACATCGCGCGCTTCAACCGCGCGGGCGAAGTCGGCGCCATCGCTGGCGGCCAATTCAGCCTGCAGCTGCCCATGACCGACTTCCCCGAGCCTCCGCTGCTCGGCGTAACCGTCCTGGCCGGTGACACCTGGAACTTCCAGTGCTGGCACCGCGACTTCGTGAATGGCATGCCCACCTCGAACTTCACCAACGGGCTCTCCGTTCAATTCCAGTAGGCCCCCCGGAATGGAGCAGGCCGCTCTAGCATCGCTGCATGGTGCTATCGAACGGTCGCAAACGACTCGCCCTGTCCGGCCTGCTCTTACTGCTGGCCGGACAGTCGCATGCTCAAGCTGACTCCGCCGATACGGAGCTGAAGCTTGGCAACGGGTCCTTTGAGCAGGTCACCGACGGCATTCCAGATGGGTGGGCCTTTCCAGGGCACGTCCAGCAAGCCGGCTACACGCTGACCCTGGACAGCAACGAACCCGCAGAGGGCGCGCAGGCCGAGCTCATCCATGAGCCCGCGGAGGTGGAGGCATCTGAACACCTGCTCGTGAATCGCGGCTTCCGCTGGATCAACGAATACCCATTCAACCGCTAGAGATTGGCGACTCTGCCCCCTGTGCGTTCCCCCACACTAACTCCACAACAGCCCCTGCCCTGCGCACGGGAGTCAGGAACCACCAACGCTCGGACAACTCCGGCGCCTACGCCCTAGCGGTCGGCCTGCGCCGCGACCTCAAGGCTGTCCCTGCACTGCTGCGCGACCTTGAAAGCACGCGCAATGTGAGTGCCCGCGGACACCTGCTCTTGGCCATCGGCCTAGCGGGCGACCGTGGAGCCGCGAACTCCCTCAAGGAGCTACTCGCAGCCAAGCGTCTCTCCCCCGCCCTGCGCGCGCGCACGGGCCTGGCGCTCGGCCTACTCTCCGATGCGACGGTGGTGCCGGACTTGCTCGAACTGCTGAAGCACGAGGACCTGGAAGTGCGTCGCGGCGCTGCCCAGGCCCTGGGCTTCTTGGGCGATGAGCGCAGTGCGCTGGCCCTGGGCAAGCTGCTCGGCTCAGACGAGGACAAGCTTCTGCGCCGCGACGTGGCAATCGCACTGGGACGCATGGCCGATGATCGCGCCATCCCCTGGCGCGGAGTCCTGGCCATGGGCACCAACTACTTGGTTTACCCCAAGAGCCTCACCAGCGCGGAACGCACGGGCGCTCTCGACCTGCACTAAAGCGGCGCTCCATCCAGCTCAAGGCAGCAGCATCACTAGCTGCAAGTACGCGTGCCTCTGGGCTGGGTGGAGACCGATCGTGACCAAGTTGGTCTGCTCAAAGGGAACCACCTGCAGCTCATAGAACTCGGTGGTAACTAGCTGCGGCGTAGTGAAGCGGATCAGCTCGTAGCGCGGACCGCGTATCGCCTGCTGCTGCTCTTGGCCAGCAAAGCGCTCCGAGTAGGCCCAGTTTCGAATCGAGGGCTGGGCCGGATTCTGCAGGTACGGCACCATCGAGATGGAGTCCTCCGCCTGGGATGTTGCGCCGCCTAGCTCGGGCAAGGTGGCGTTGGACCCCATGCCCGTGCGATAGGAATAGCGACCGGTCAGCAGCGTCGCGCGGGTGGGCGTGCAGAGCGGATTGGCGTAAGCACTGCGGAAGAGCACGCCCGCATTGGCCAGCCGATCCAGGTTGGGAGTGCGCCCGGGATTCGGATGCTCACCGTAAGCGCCAACCCGGTCGACGCCCAAGTCATCCGCAACGATCACCAAGAAGTTCGGCGTTCCCTGACCCTCGGGCACGCCCTGCGACGCCGCGAGAGGAGCAATCCCCAAGCCCAGAAGGACTGCCAGCCAAAGGCGGCGAGGGGGCGATGCTTGGTCGGTATTCACGGGATCAGTCCACACGCAGACACCGCACTAGACTCCCCCTGGATCAATCGAGTTCCCCATGGGCCCACCTGAATTCCCGGACGGAGCCGTGATCCATATGAGACCTAGCATGACCCCGGGTAGGCCGAGTTGCGCATCAACAGAAAGGCAGAGGACACTCGCAATCAGAAGATTGCGCGCGATCCGGGCGTAGGGCACTTGGGTAACTCTCATGGGCTCATTCCTCCAGGAACAAGCTCAAAGCTACTGCGCCAAACAGGATCAGTGTTCCTTGGTAGAACTCGTAGCCAATGTCGAGGCGCTGCAGCCCAAGCCAAGCAGGCCGAGGATGGCGAGGTCCACGAACAGCATGGGTGCGAAGAGCGGTGCGGTGTGGATGGCGTTATCCAAGAAGGACTCGGAGGGCCCGGCCAAGATAGCGCGCACGTGCAAGCCAGCGCCAAGTAGACCCACCAACGCCTGCACGCCCATGATCGCCGCTGCCGCTTTGAGCATGCGTAGTTCGTGGTTCGCCCAACAGGCTGTCAGCAGGAAACCCAGTCCCATGGCCGCCGACATCACGGCGATCCACTCCGACGCATGGAAAAATCCATTCTGCGCGTGGTCCGCCAGGGTCAGTGCGAAATTGCCTGCGAAGCCACCGGCGGCCATCAGCGTCACCCACTGCCCGTAGGATGCTCCGGCCGGGTCCTCCAACCGGTTGATCAGCAACAGAAAGCCCAAGCCTGTGTAGGCCAAGGGTGCAGCGAAGGGCGCCGTGTAGACCAGGTTGTGGATGGTCTGCTCAAGGAAGAATGTGCCGTGCAGGTGATAGAGCAAACCTGCGATGCCAACCATGGCGCTCGCGCCACCGGCGAACAGTCCCAGGCGACGCGCCGCACCCTGCTGCGGGCGACCGCTCAGGATTCCCGGCAGCAACATCAGCGGCGCCAGAATGCTGAAGCCAAAGGGGATCCACTCCGCCCAGTGGGCGAAGTCATTCATGGAGTGGGCGAACCAAATGTCGACCGCCAGGAAGGCCAGGTTGCCAGCAGCAAAGGCCTCGACCACCCAGCGCCGGGTGCCCGGACTATTTGTGAGCTGCACGGAGCTTCGCAATGGCCTCTTCGATTTTGACCTTGTAGTGCTGTAGCTCGTAGTTGCCGTGCCACTGCACGAAGTCCGCGCCGCCCATGAAGGCGCCGTGCTTAGCGGTGCGTCCGTAGTAGTGCCAGATGTCAAACTCGAGGAAGTCGATCTCCTGATCGAAGGGCTCGGGGGTCAGGAGGCCCTCGTCACGCGCCTCTTGGATCATGGCCAGAGCCGCAGCGATCTTGGTGTTGGTGTCCTCCACCACGCCCTCGGCCTCCTCGTAGAAGCGCTCCACCGGCGCCGTCGTGTGGCACTGCAGACAAGCACTCTTCATGGCGTCTTGCCCCGCCTGATAGCCCGTGCGCTTCTTGGACACGGGTGCGTAGAGCAACCACGAGAGTCGCTCCGTGGTGTCGTGAGTCACGCCGAGACCGTTGAGCCCACTCAGGTGGCAAGTCGCGCAGGTAGGCACCGGCATATCGGCGGTGGTCAGCGACTTGGGCGAAGCCGAGAGGTTCATACGATCGCGTTGATCGTTGAAGAGCACCCCGTGCTTGGACTCGTGGTAGATCTCGAGCTGTGAGTGATCGGGGCCCATGTGGCACTGGCCACAGGTCTCGGGCAGCCGTGCCAATTGCACGGATGCATTGTGTCGCGCGTGGCACTCCGTGCAGCTGCCGATGGAGCCGTCAGAGTTGGGTGCGCCGATCTGGTGACACTTCACGCAGCCCACCTCGATGGCGCTCTGGCCTTCGAGAATGGAGAGGCCATTGGCCGGGCGCTTGACCATGCCCGGGTGATAGCGCTCGGCATGGGCGATCTGCTCCTCCGAGAAGCCAGCCGTCCCGGTCACCGCCGCCATGGCGGGCGCCGCGTGACGGCTGCGTAGGAACTGGTCGTACTCCGCACGGTGGCAGGCGGCGCAGTTCTTGGAGGTCAGGTCCGTGGAGATGGTGAAGCCATTGTGGTCCAGGGACTCCTGGCCCTCGGCCGGTTGGTGGCAGTCCAAGCAACTTACGCCCTGGGCAGCGTGCGCGCTCATTTCGAACTCATGCACCACGGCCGAAGCCACGTTGCGGTGGCAGGCGGCACACTTGCCCTGGGCTGTCACATGCGAGGCCGTGGGCTGAGAGGTCTCCCCAGCTGGGCGTTTGGAGTTCGTCAGCAGGGCGGTGACGATCAGGGCCGTGGAAATAGTCACGGCTACGAAGATGGGCTGAAAACGCATGCCCTGACACTAGTTCAAGGCACCACCCAGTCCACTTTCTTGGGACTGATTCTCTTCACATGCGCACTAAGACCCGCTCAATATCAGCACTAGTACGGCCAAGGAGTTAGCCGTCATGTGCGCCACACTCGGAACTAGGAGCGAGTCCGATTTGCGCGCGATCAAGGCCAAGCCGACCCCGTATACCAGATAGGCGGGCATGGCGGGCAGGTGGCCGTGGATGCCGGCGAAGGCCAGCGAGGAGAGCAGGACGCCAACCGCCACGCCCAACTGCCTGGTGAGCGCCGGCAGTAGGTAGCCGCGAAAGAACAGCTCCTCCCCCACGGGCGCCAGCACCGTCACCGCGAAGACGACCGCATACCAGCGCAGGCCTCCGGCCTCGAAGGCTTTACCCAACCAGGGCTGCTCCGTGATGGGATAGCCCATGCGCGCAACGAGTTGGCCGATCCCTTCCACCATCAACACCAACACCAAACCCACGACGACGCCCGTGCCGACCCGGCGCCCAAGTGAGATCGAGGGAGCATTCTTCGTAGCCGGCAGGCGCAGGCGCCGCCTCAGTAAGAAACCAAAGAGGAGCAACACACCACCACTCGAGAAGAGGGTCAAAGGCAGCACCACCTCAGCCATCTGGAGGAACTCCTCAGGACTCTCAAGCAAGCGCGCGGACAACCGCCCCAAGTTGCTCCCCATATGGAAGCTGCCGACCGTCAAGCCGCGCTCGTAAGCCAAGCCTTTGATCTCAGAAGCTAGGCCCGGGGCACCAACATTGGCCACGACCACCAGCAACGTCACCTCGCCACTACTATCCAACTCCACGAAGCGCTCGGGGTCCTGAGCAACTAGGTCCGCCGCGAATTCCTTCCACTGCGCAACCTGCTCGCTCGGCACCTCCAACTTCACCACGCTATGGAGCGGATTTAGGCCAGAGAGCTCACCTCCAGAGGGCGAGAAGGCGGGTACCAACATCTGCATCGCAAAGGCGAAGCCCATGGCGCAGGTGAGGCACAGCACCAGCCACCCGAAGGGTGCGCTGGCGGCGCGTAGATCGAAGCTCGGAGCTTGAGTCGATTGGTCCATGGATTGCGGACGCGGGGGACGAGCGCCTGGCATAGCAGACTCGACCTATCCCCCCCACCTATTTCAGCGCAGCCCGAAGTTCCTCCGCGAACTGCCCATCGGGATCCTCGATCAGGCAGGACCGCAGCAGCAACGGGTCCAGCCGACCAAGGGCAGCTTCGGTCAGGGCCAGGGTCGTCCGTGAACTGATCGGCAGCCCAACGCGCTTCCAAGGCGTGCTCTTGTGGAGCCTGTCGAGCTCATCCAACGCTGCTTGATGCTTCCCCGCAACCCGCAGCCACTCCGCGCGAACGGTATTGGCCGGGGCCTGCTCCGGATCCAAGGCCAGAGCCTCTTCCCAGCTGCGTTCGGCACGCTCCAGGTCGTGCAGTGTGCCGAATTCAAAATAGGCCTGAGTACGCAAGAGCTGCGCTCGCTGCTTGTCCGTCTCAGCCTTAGACAGTCTCTCGCGGTACTCCAACTCGAGCTGGGCCAAGGCCTCACTCGCCCGCTCCGGCTCGCCGGCATCCCGCCAGAGCTTCACCAGGAAACTCGCGTGGCTCGTACGTGAGTACCCTCGCATTCGGTCCGACCTCAGGCTCGCCATCCTGAATCCATGCTCAAGCTCGGCGTAGCGCGCGGCGTCCTCATACAAACCCAGCTCTGTATAGCGCTGGGTCAAACGGCCGGACCAATAGGAATTGGACCAGAGCGAGGCTTCAAAGCCCTTCAAGTTTGCGGCCTCGATCGCATCGGCCTCCGCCGACTTACCGGCTAGACGCAAGAGACCGGCATGCGTAGCGCCCACAGCCGCTGTGCGTTGGTCAGAGCTACTGCCACCGTAGTGAGTCGCGCCTCCACCATTGCTATTCCTCTGCTTCGAGAAGCGAAAGCGAGTCGGCTTTGACTTGCGGTTTAGGTACGCGGAGCTGCTAAAGAAGCTCACGTCCTGTCGGGCGGACTGACCCGCCATCCGTAAGCTCGCTTGAGCGATGCGCTCCAGGGCCAGATCCATCTCCCCGGCTCGCTCGTAGGCCTCAGTCAGTGCGATCAGA
>JBLIOL010000293.1:0-6891 GCA_047639615.1 Planctomycetota bacterium
CGCACCGCCCGCCAGCGGACTCCAAATCACGAGCCCGATGCCAAGCTCCTGCGCGGTGGGCAAGACCTCCGCCTCGATCTCACGAGTGAGCAGGTTGTACTGGGGCTGCTCCACGCGCAGGGCGTGACGACCGAAGGGGCGCGCGATGTCGTGGCTGCGTCGCAAGCTTCCCGCTGTCCAGCAGGAGCTACCCCAGTAGAGAATTTTGCCCTGACGCACGAGGTCGTCCATGGCCATGGCGGTCTCCTCCAGGGGCGTATTGGGATCCTCGCGATGGCAAAAGTAGATGTCGAGGTAGTCCGTGCCGAGGCGCTTCAGGGAACGCTCGCAGCTCTCCATGATGTGCTTGCGCGAGAGTCCCGCGTCATTCACATCGGGGCTCATGCGCGCGAAGACTTTGCTGGAGATCACAAGTTCGTGACGCGGCAGGCCGGCCAAGGCCCGGCCCGCCGCTTCCTCCGCGGCGCCCTTGGCATAGATGTCGGCCAGATCGATGAAGTTGATACCCGCATCCAAGGCGGCTTTCAGGATGGCGGTGGTGGTGGCGTCTTCGATGCTGCCACCGAAGGTCAACCAGCCACCGATGGAGACTGCGCTAATTTGGAGGCCCGAGGCGCCTGCATGGCGATACTGCATGCCGGATAGGATAGGGCCAGCGGTCCATCCCTGACCACCCCGCACCCATAACCGAAACGCACCATGTTGCTTCCCTTGCTCTTGTTGATGGCCCTCGGCCAAGATCCCACCGACGCAGCCTGCGGCTTCGAAGATGCACGCGGACCGGTGCAGGAGCTCGCCACCAGCGTTGGTCGCTGGTCTACGCGCCAGGGCAGCGTGGTACTCGACGCGCAACACGCTCGTACGGGCTCGCGCAGCCTGCATATGAAAGGCGGCAGCGGGGAGCAGGCATCCGTGGTGGAGCTCAGCCTTGCGCGCCCCGCCGGCGCGGGCGACGAGCTCAGCTTCTGGGCCGAGCGCTGGACCAGGCGCGCACCATTTGAATTCGTGCTGGAGGCCCAGGGCTCCGGAGCTTGGCGGCGCCTGCCGCTGGCAGGCGCCGAAATTCGAATCGGCGGCTTTGAGACCCGCATCGCCGCAGCACTGGCGGAGGGCGACCTGCGCGTGCGCCTGCGCTGTGAGGCGCCGGCCGGCACGGGCATCCTGATCGATGACGTGAGCATCACGCGCGCGACGCCCATGAAGCTAACCTCGGTCGGAGCTGAAAATGCCGATCTGCCGGTACTGCTGGGCATGAACACCAACCCCATCTTGCATGTGGTGATCGAGACCCAGGGCTCCCTCGAGCCCTTGACCTTGGAAGCCATGCGCTTCCGGCTAGAGGCGAGCCTTGGCCTCACAGAGATCGCATCGGTGCGCTTGCTTGTAGGTGACCTATCCGGGCGCGCACCCAGTTCGGTTGGCCGCGGGCAGGAGTTTGGAGAGGCAATTAGCGTCGCAGCGGAATTGCTCAGCTTCCAAGGCGGTCGCGTCCTAAACCCCGGCACCAACCACTTCTGGCTATCGATAGACCTGAAACCCAACGCCAACATCGACGGCCGCGTGGGTGCTAGCTGCTCCTTCATCAGCTTCGCCAATGGGGACCAAATGACCGTGCAAACAGCCGCTACCGGCGCACCCGCGCGCCTAGGCGTCGCCCTGCGCAAGGCGGGTGACGACGGCGTCAAGGTGTACCGAATCCCGGGGCTGGTCACGACGCCGAAGGGCACGCTCATTGCGATTTACGACGCACGTTGGCAAGGATCAGGGGACCTTCCCGGGGATGTGGATGTGGGCCTGTCGCGCAGCACCGACGGTGGGCGTAGCTGGGAGCCCATGAACATCATCATGGACATGGGCCGCGATCCGAAGTGGCGCTTCGATGGCATCGGCGATCCCGCCGTACTCGTGGACCGCAGCACCGGTCGCATCTTCGTGATCGCCACCTGGAGTCATGGAGACCGCAGCTGGCGCGGATCGGGTCCGGGGCTCACGCCGGAAGAAACCGGGCAGTTGATGCTGGTGCACTCGGATGACGAGGGGCTGAGTTGGTCTAAGCCGCGCAACCTAACGGCCATGCTCAAGCGACCGGAATGGTGCTTCCTGTTGCAGGGGCCGGGCCGCGGAATTTGCATGCAGGACGGGACCTTGGTGTTCCCGGCGCAGTTCCAACTCTCGCCGGACGAGAAGCGTTTGCCGCACTCCACCGTAATCACCAGCCCGGACCACGGCGAGACCTGGCAGATCGGAACGGGCATCCACGGCGACACCACCGAATCGGCGGTGGTCGAGTTGGAGCCGGGCCTGTTGATGCTCAACGCACGGGACAACCGCGGCGGCTCGCGCTCCATCTATACGAGCCGCAATCTGGGACGTACCTGGAGCGAGCACGCCACCTCGCGCAAGGACCTGCGCGAGCCTGTGTGCATGGCTAGCTTGATCCATGTGGGCCCCGACCTTGGCGGCGCGCCCGATGGGCTCTTGCTCTTCTCCAATCCCGACGTGGCTCGCGCGCCACGCAGACGAATAACGATCAAGTCCTCGCTCGACTATGGAGCGCATTGGAGTGAGAGCGGCAGCGTGTTGCTCGATGCGGGCAACTCCGCCGGCTACTCCTGCCTGAGCATGATCGATGCCAAGACCGTGGGCATCCTCTACGAGGGCAGCCGCGCGCAGCTCTGCTTCCAGCGCATCCCGCTGGCGGAGATCCTGCAGTAGCTAGCGCGAAAAGCGCTCCTGCGGGATACGCAGGAAGAGGATGCGTTTGTAGCCGTCAACCTCGAAGAAGCAGCCCGCATCGCCGCCCTTCAGGGCCACGAGGCACGAATAGGCGCTGGAGCCTTCGTAGAGCAGTTGCTCTAAAGGCCAGCTCTTGCCGTCATCGAAGCTAGCGCGCAGGGTCATGCGTGCACGTGACTTCTCGTGGGCAGGATTGCTGAAGAGCACCACCCCCGGGGTGTCGCCCTGCGCCCAACGCAGACGCCGCAGGCTCGCTTGGCAGCGCGGTTCGATCAGCGCAGCATCATGGGTCTGACCCGTCCACGTCATGCCGCTGTCCTTACTGAACGCGATCTGGCGCTGGTGCTTCGAGGAGTCGTAGTTGCGCATGTTGAGGAGCAGACGCCCGTCCTCCAGCTCCGCAACTTCGCACTCATTGACCTGATGCTCGGGCGTGCTGCCGCCCAGCTTCCAACTCGCGCCGCCATCGTCCGAGATGATCACGTGCGAGTAGTAGTGCTTGGTCTCGGCCTCGATATGGTCGCAAGGAATCACGAGCCGCCCGGCGTGCTCGCCACGCTCGAGCTGAATGCCCGCGCCGGGACCGGTGGCGTACCAGGTCCAGTTCGCTTGCTTGGTGGTACTCGTCACCTCACGCGGCGCCGTCCACGTCTTGCCGTCGTCCTCGCTCTCGCAGACCCAAACCGTGCGCGTGCCCTCGGAAGTGCCTGCGATGATGGCATGCTCATGGTCCCGACCCGAGTTGTGAGTCAGCAGCAACAGGATCTTCCCCGTACGGCGATCGAGCACCGGGCAGGGATTGCCGCAGGTGTTCGCACCGTCGTCCCAAACGACCGCAGAGTCCGACCACGTCAGGCCGCCGTCCGAGGAGCGTTTGAGCAAGATGTCGATGTCACCGCTATCGGAGCTACCCACGCGCCGACCCTCGCAGAAGGCCAGCAGGTCGCCGTTTGCAGCTTGCACCATGGCTGGGATGCGGTAGGTCTTGTAGCCGTCATCGCCACCCTTGAAGACCTCCACGGGAGTATCGACGGCGAGCACTAGACACAGGGCAGCGATGGCGTTGATCATGCTTGACTCACACTAAGGTCGGCGCCGACCACGAAGAGCGACGCGGCGTGCTTCTTGGTGAAGTCTACGAAGGTCTTGGGATGCGTGCAGGCCGCCAGAATCTCCAAGGACTCGACCAGTCGCGGTCCAGGGCGATTGAAGTAGGCGTTGCCGTCGGTCAGGTACACGCGTCCGTCCTGCACGGCGCTCCAACTATCCCAAGGCAACATGCTCTGTAGCAGGGGGAGCTCTTTCTTGGTGCGCTCCAGGCCGAAGCCGCAGGGCTTGATCAGCACCACGTCCGGGTCCAGTGCAGCGAGTGCTTCCAGGTCCAAGGTCGGTGCGTGCTCGCCAATCTTCGTGACCAGCGCCTCACCGCCGGCGAGTTCCACCAGCTGCGGCATCCACAAGCCACCGACCATGATCGGGTCGAGCCACTCGATGGTCAGCACCTTGGGCCGCGGCCCGGGTATCGCTTGGCTGCGCACGCCGATGGCTTGCACCCGATCGATCATGCCCTGGGCCGCCTGCACGGCCTGCTGCTCGCGCCCAAGCGCGCGCCCCACCCGGCGTACATCCTCCCAGATGTCTTCCAGGCGCAAGGGCTTCAAGCTCACGATCTCCACATCCTTGTTGGCCAGCTCCTGCATCACGCGCCGCACATCATCGATGGACACGGCGCACACATCGCACAGGTCCTGGGTCACGATGACATCCGGATTGGCCGTACGCATGAGCTCCACATCAACCTCATAGACGGCGATGGCATCCGTCAGGATCGCGCGCACGGTCTTGTCGATCTCACCACTCGTGCGCGGCATGCTCTGACGCGTGCGCGTCAGAGCCGGAAGCACGTCCACGCCGATTGGGAAATCACACTCGTGGGAAATCCCCACGAGTTCATCACGGGCACCGACGGCGCACACCATCTCGGTGGCGGAGGGCAACAGGCTGGCAATTCGCATGGGAGCAGTCTAGTCGCCAGACGCTCTCCGCATACGGGGACTTTTCCCGCCCGAGGGATGCTCTCACACCGCAGCGAGAGGTCTTCGACCTGAGCGCCACCCCTACAATCGCCTGTGCGCAAACGATCGAGCGGACTCGGAGACCCTACCTCTGGGTGCCGTGAGCCATGAGGCATGGCTCTTGCTACACAAACTCGCCGCATCCATATCAGCGCCCCGCGTCGGCGCATCCTCCTCTGAGGTCACCCCCTCCAACCACCATGCATCTATCACTAGCCTGTTCCCTAATCTGCTCGATCGTTTCCAACGCTATCCCGGAGCCCCAGCTTCAAGACTGGGTCGTTTCCGCGGGTCAAACGCGCACTTACAACACCGCCAGCGGACCGCTGCGGCTGGGTTCCCTGCGCATCGAAGCAGGCGGAGTGTTGCATGTGGTGGGACCGAACGCCCTCGACTTGAAAGTGTCGAACGTGGTCGAGGTCTTTGGAACCTTGGATCTGTCGGGTAACCACTCGTTCGGTGTGCTGACACTTAACACGACCAATCAGCCTGAGCATGGCATGCGCGGCGGGCCCGGAGCCGGTGTAGGTGGAACGGGGTCGAAGCTCACCAACGCCAACACACCGAGCGGCGAGCCCGGCCTCGATAATGGCGGGCAAACGCTTGGAGGCGGTGGCGGCGAGACAGGCTTCTCTACCTTAGGTAAGGAAGCGCGGCGTCCGGCCGGCGGCGGCGGTGGCGCCTTCGCGAGTGATCAGCCCGAAGTCCTCAACCCGCTCGACCCGGCTAACGACGGACTGATCGCCAGCGCCGGTTGGGATGGCTCGGCCACAGGCCTCGGCGCCATCAGCCAGAGCACGCTCGCACAGGGTGGCGCTGTAGGTGCGCGCTTGTTCAATGACCTGCTCGCTGACAACGACTTCTGGGGGCAGAAAGCCTCGCCCGCAGGGACGATCACCGGCGAGCTGCTAGCACCCGAAGGCGGTCGCGGAGGTGGCGCTGGTGGTGATGCCGTCGACGCCCCCGCCTTCCCGGCGGCAACCTTCACGCCCTTTGGCGACGAGAAGGGCTCCGCAGGCGGTGGGGGTGGCGGCCTAGGTCTCGTTCTCACACGGCGTTTCGTCCTGGGTGCTGAGGGCCGCGTGCTGGCGAACGGCGGCCACGGCGGCGGCGGTGAAAACACACTCTTCTTCGACCGCGTGGGCGGCGGGTCCGGCGGCGGCTCGGGCGGCATGCTCGTGATCGAAGCGCTGGTCATGGATCTAACCGATGCAACCCCCGGTGCACTCTCCGCCCGCGGTGGCGTGGGTGGGTTTGGCAGAAACAACCAACCGCTCGTGGTCGGCGCAGGCGGCGACGGTGGACCGGGCCTGATCCAACTTCACATTCCGAGCGCAGGACAGTTGCTGCTGCCCGCAGGATTCAGCCTCGACGACGTCTCGGCACCGAACGCGCACGTGCTGCTGCCGATCCTCGGCCTGTAGACCGCCAGGGGCACTGCCCCTCGCGAACCTACAAGGTGCGCAACAATACGAGCCTGCTCGCTGCCCAACTGGCGCCGAGCAGGCTCGCTCAATTCACTACTGAAGCTCGCATGTCTATCCCTTTTAAGGGTGCTGGGTCCTGCTTCCTGGTGGGCAGCAAGACCAGGGTGCGCCGAGTGGGCAACGGTCTGGGGGATACGGAAATCGCCCCGTGCCTGAGTGCGAGGATTAATCCGCCCTCAAGCCCAAGGAAATCGACATCGACATCGTTAGCTCCTACACGACTGCGGTCAGGAACTGCTCGGTACTGACTAGGTTGATTGTGGTCCCCGGATGCGGGGCGGTTCCGAATTGGGCGTTTGGTTGGCGCGAGGGGCTGGTTGAAGGCACTGGCTCATGGTCGATGGGCCTTCGCCCCTGCCCAGCCACCCGGAAGCGGTACGCACGCTAGCGGCAGCCCCGCTTGCCCAGGATCACGACCACGACCACGACCACACTCAACCTGGTCAGTATCGAACTGCTCCAGTAGGTCGTGCTCTTCGCCGACACCTCGCACGCCTGTAGCCCATTGGCACACGGCGTATAGTGAGGTGGCTGGAACGGCCATGATTGCCCCAGGGCCCATTCAATTGGGTTGAACCCCGGGCGTAATCCTG
>JBLIOL010000294.1:0-6871 GCA_047639615.1 Planctomycetota bacterium
TGCGTAGACGATATTGCCTTCCTGCACTCGATGACCGCGCGCTCCAATGTGCATGGTCCGGCGACCTTCCAGCAGGCCACGGGATTTGTGCGTCCCGGCTTCCCCTCCACTGGGGCCTGGGTCTCCTACGGGCTGGGCTCGCTCAATGACGACCTACCCACCTTCGTAGTACTTCCCGATGGCCGTGGTTACCCCCCCAATGGCCCTGGGAACTGGAGTGCAGGCTTCTTACCACAGAGGCACCAGGGCACCATGATCCGCCCGGATCGACCCGATCCGATCCGCGATCTGTTCCCGCCCGACTCCGCAAACTTTGTCACGCAGCAGTCGGATGCAGCGGCTCGCGCACTGCTCGCGCAATTGAACCAGGGCCACCGTATTGGCCGTGAGGATGATTCGCGGCTCGAAGCACGCATCGCCTCCTACGAGATGGCTGCGCGACTGCAGCTCAGCGCGCCCGAGGTGCTCGACATTTCAGGTGAGCCGGAACACATCAAGCGCCTCTACGGTCTCGATCAACCGGAGACAGAAGACCTAGGCCGCCGTTGTCTGTTGGCGCGCCGCCTGCTCGAGCGCGGCGTGCGTTTCGTGGAGCTGTGGGTTGGAGCTGACAACGGCTTCCCGCGCCGCAACTGGGACAGCCATGAGGACATCGAGCGCGACCACGGCTCGATGGGACGTGGCATGGACCGCCCCACGGCTGCACTCTTGAAGGACCTGAAGCAGCGCGGTCTCTTGGAGGACACGATTGTGTTCTGGACCACCGAGTTTGGGCGCATGCCCTGCAGCCAGGGTGCGAAGGGGCGCGACCACAACCCCTTCGGCTTCACCGTGTGGCTGGCTGGCGGCGGCATCCGCGGGGGGACGAGCTATGGAGCGACCGACGAGTGGTCCTATAAGGCCGTCGAGAATCCAATCGAGATTCACGACGTGCACGCGACAATGCTGCACCTGCTCGGACTCGACCACAAGCGCCTGACGGTCAGACAGGATGGAATCGACCGCCGCCTAACGGACGTACATGGAGACGTCCTGAGGCAGATTCTGACCTGAGTGCGGCCCGCTCCGACTCCGGCGCTCAAGGAAAGTCCGTTAGAGCTGCCCGCAAACGCTCGTAGGCGATGCGTGCCTCAGCGCCCACAGGGACACTTGGCGCGTCCGGTCCAAATACCCAGCCGCGTTGAATCGTCCGGAGTCACAGCCATCTTGCGGTATCTAGAATGTGTGCAAGCCAACTGAGTTCTACCCGCTTCGGGTCCTCCCGCTGACGCTCTCGGGCTTCGTGAACCGACACCAGGGCGTTGGTGCACAACAACCCCGGCCCGACGAGCAACTTCTTGGACGCGGTGTCGATTACTTTTCAGTAAGCGCGGGCAGGGGGAGGGGCGGATTGCCCCCCCGATACGAGTCGTTGAGGCCGAAAAGGACTCTTTCTGAATCTCGATCAGCAACAGTTAGCGCACGCTTGGCCTGTTGGGCTTTGGACTGTTTGCTAGGCTTCACACAGGCAACACTGCGGGCCCTCTCGATAGCTATCGCGTGCAGGTCTCTTGCCTGGTCTCTTCACCTCTCCAACTATGCAAACATCTACCTTTATCGCGCTGTCAGCCCTACTCATTCCGTCCGCCGCAGCCGACGTCATTACATGGGGCAGCGTTGAAGACATCACAACGTCAAGTGAGGTCAGCACGAACGGAACCCTGGTGACGGCGCGCAATCCCTGGGCGCAGACCTTTTCCTCGCCAACTGTAAACGGGGTGCTCTTCGATGCCTGGACTCCGCCTGAATGGGGCAATGGGGGCTGGACCTTGCTCGATGGCTCTACGACGGGCGATTCTGAGTACGACTCATTGTTAGATTCTGCGCGTGTTCCTACCGGCGGCGCAGCAATGAATCCGACCGGGCAGGGAGGGATCCGGATTGATACGATCGCTGCACTGAACGTCGGTACTGTCTACCAGATCCAAGTTTGGTATTCGGACCAGCGTACGGGCACGGCTAGCAACGTGCTCAACGATCGCGTCATGCACTTGAGCTCGGCCACCGGTGTCGCAACCACCAACGGTGGCATGATCACCAATCTTGGTTCCCTCACCCAAGGCCCTGTTTCCGCCGGCCTGGAGGCCGATCCCAACAACACTGCAGGCGGCGGCGATACGATCTTTGGGTCCTACTGCATTGGTTCCTTTACGCGCACCACCAACGATCCTCTCTGGCTCTTGGTGGAGGGAGTCCACCCGATCCCCACCAACGTATTGCGGCCTCACATCAACGCTTTCCAAATTCGCGAGATATCTGGAAGTGGACTCGGGACGAATTACTGTGGGCCTGCAAACGCAAACTCCACCGGCGTGGCAGGGGAAATGTCTGCTACAGGCAGCAACATCGCAGCAGACAATGACTTCACCGTCGTCGGGAGCAATCTTCCGACGGGTCAGTTCTCCTACTTCATCGCCAGCCGTACCCAAGGCTTCGTGGCCGGACCCGGTGGAAGCCAGGGCAACCTGTGTGTATTGGGCAGCATCGCGCGCTTCAACAGGGCGGGTGAGATTGGCGCCATTACAGGCGGTCAATTCCAATTGCAGTTGCCCCTAGTCGATTTTCCCGAGCCCACGGGCAGTGTGGCTGTCATGGCCGGCGACACCTGGAATTTCCAGTGCTGGCACCGAGACAGCAGCCCCACTGGCCCCACCTCGAACTTCACCGACGGTCTGTCTGTTCTGTTCCAGTGATGTGGATGGACCTGTCAAGTTCCCGGCGGTGCGGCTTTTCCTAAGTGGCTAGTGAGTATCTAGATGGGTTCTGATTTGCGCCCCTTTGCGCCGAGCCACAATGGCTTGGCCGCGGAGGGGCGCACTCCATTGTGCGCACATTTCGGGGCGTTGTGGGCAAGTGGAGGCTTAGCAGTCACGCGCGTCCTGTCCAAATACTCAGCCGCGTCGGATCGGCCGGAATCACGGCCATCTAGAGCAGGTAGATTGCGTGCACGGCAGCCTGGACCCGTAGCGACACTGGGGAAGCAATGTGCTCAATCACCTCTTTCCCCTATGGGGGCGGGTTCAGGCGGAACCGGGGCACCGAGAACTGCGGCAAGTCCCAAACCCGGCGACCCTTGAAGTCGGCCTAGTTTGTGGACAGGACGCGCTGGCGTGAGGAACGTGCTCACGCCAGTGCGAGCGCCCAACTGCAACGCCTACGCCGAACGCTTTGTGCTCACGATCAAGTCGGAGTGCTTGGGCAAGATGATCCTCTTTGGCGTGAACTCGCTGCGTCGGGCCTGCAACGAGTCTGTAGAGCACTTCCACACCAAGCGTGCGCATCAGGGGCTGGACAACGAGAGGGTCCTCCGCGGTGCGGAGGTCGAGGGCGGCGATGTCAAGTGCTCCGAACGCCTTGGCGGCATCCTCAAGCACTACCGTCGAGCGGCGTAGGGCAGTAGCGCCCGATCCGGACTTGTGAATGAAGTTGGGCAGATGTGCCCTCGCCCAGCGTTGGCGCCGACATGCACGGGATTCGGCCGAGATCGGACGCCAATAACTGCTGCAAGTCCCGATGATCAGCGACATTGGAGGGCGGCCCAAATTATGAACAGGCCGGGTTGAGAACACGTTCTTCCGGTACAAGGCCTTGATCGGGGAATGCCTTCGAACGCGAACGATCGCCTCGTAGAAAGTGGAGGCCGTGGTCGCGTGCAGCGTGCTGAATCGGATGCGATCACTTGGGTGGCAAGTGTCCGAGAAGGTGGCCACTTGAGCTTGAAGGGGATGGGGGACCTCCATCTCCTATCTTGCTTCATGCACCAACGCCCTTTCTCGCCGTTGGATATCTACCAGTATGCTGAGCTCTGGTAGGTGCGCCCGGTTTTGGGGTCGTGATAGTAGGCATGCCCGCCGCCGTTTCTCGCGCTGAAGTGGTACCTGACGGCCTCCTCCGTCACGACCCATCCGAGCCTGCCGATCGCGTGCCCGATCTCGACGGGGTCAACGGGCCTTCTCGTGCTGAAGGAGTCGATCGCTACCCCGTCGCGAGCGAAACGTTCGTCAAGGAAAGCGTTGAGATCCTCCTCCGACACCGTGTAGGTGGCGTAGTGATCGAGAACGTCTCGCCGGAGCGTGATGTCGGTAGCGGCGGTCGGGATCAGATTCCGGCCCCGCTCCGGCCACCAGATACTACTGCGGCTCGCATGGTGCGTATGCACCCCGTAGACCCAGAACAGGGCCAGAGCGAACACCATCGCTAGTGCTAAACTGACGAGGCCTACATTTAAAACGCGACCGCGGAGCGGGGTCCCGGGCAGGTGCGGGGGCTGGTCTCTCTGGGGCATAGTGTTCGTAAAGGCTTTGGACTGGGCGGGGCATGCCGGGCTGCAATGAGTTTATTGATTGTCGGGTATCTCACAAGGCGCTTCCTTCGTGCGGTTTTGCCACGCGGCGCGGCGGTGGTGCAATAGCCCAATCTGACATACTGTCGCCGTCTCGTCCAAGTGCTCACCCGCGTCGGAATGGCTGGAACCACGGACATCTTGAGGCACGTAGAGCGCGTGCAGGCCGCCGCGACAGACAACCTCTAACGCAGGGTGCACCGAGCAGAAAGCAGAGATGGCCATCGGCTGCAAGATCTTGAACCGGATGCTAATCCTGGGCATGCCTCGCTCGGTGGCCATCCCTCGCTGAATCCGTCACTGGTGGGGGACTTGTCGACCACTTGGATTCATGCAACAACGCCGAAACTCGCCGCGGGCAACAACAACTTACGCATCGTGCACTCCGCACCGAAGGTAGTCCCTTGCGTCCAACGAACGGGCGGCGTGTTTGCGTGACGAATTAACAGGTAAATTCCATTTGCGCCAAAACAGGCCTTAGCGCCCGCTAGCTAGGGCTATTGAGCTGGTGGCCAAAGTGCGTATAGCTCGTTTCGCTGCCGAGAATCACCCGGTCTTAGCGCGCCCGTGGCCCAGTGCGTGGCAGTACGCTGGTGGAAATGAATCTCGCATCAACGCTCGCACGTTCTTTGCCTCTGTTCACTGCTACGAAGGTTCTTGGGCTGCTCCTTGCTGCCCCACTGGCGGGCCAAGCGAGCAGGTTCCCTGCACGTCCTCGCCAGGTGGTCCCGTCCCCGTTGCAGCAGGATATCATCGACCCCTTGGCGATCACGATCAACGGAGCATCGGTTCCAGTGACGCCCGTGGGCAGCTTGCCCGCGTTACCCCACGGTCCGGGGTGGTTCAACCTATCCGCTCCGGTTGTGAACCAGCTCGATCCGGAACTGTTCGTCCTTGGGTTGCCCGATGCTGCGGTGGCTGGTCCAGGCAAGCGACCCTTGGTCGTGGTCTTCCACCAGTTCAATGCGTCCCACGGCGACGTCATTTCCCACACGGACTTCCTCGCGGAATCTCAGGCACGTGGGTGGTACCTGCTTGGTCCGCTTTCGCGCTCACCCGGTGCCGACCCCGATATCAACTTCGGTTCTGCGGAGTCCCAAGAATTCACCCGCGCCGGTCTAGAGTGGGTGCTGGACAACTATCCTATCGATCGCAAGCGCATCTTCGCGGTTGGCTTTTCCATGGGGGGGGCCGCTGCCGCTTCCTACGCGGCAAGGCACATGGATCCCAAAGCTGGCATGTTCGCCGCCTTGGTCGATCACACGGGAAGTGTGGATCAGGTGGACACCTATTACAACGTGGGTACGTCGACCCAGGCCCAGATGCAGACGATCTTTGGTGGGACTCCCTTCCAGGTCCCGTTCAACTACAGGCGCTCCTCCTGTATCGAGCTGGATCTGTTCACCCCCTATCCCTTGGATCTGCTACCCGGCGGAACACACATGGCGGTCAACCTGACCCATGTGCCCACTCAGTTCTGGTGGAACACCAACGACAACCTGACCTACCTAGTCAACCAGACCGAGGCCTTCGCTAGCTTGTTGAACAGCTTCCCCGGAGCGGTTGTGGACCTGAACCCCGTCAACGTGTCATCGTCCGATCCCAACCACTCCTGGGACACCATGCCTGCGCTGGATGTGTGCAATTGGCTGGATACCCAGCAACTGACCATTCCTACCGCGAGTCGCATCATCGCGGACCACGACGGCCGCTGGTACCACTTCGACCTGACCCTCGACGCCCCCGGCCAGTTCGCACGCTTGACCTATGACGTAGACCTGTCCCAGTCGCTCGTCGCGGTCGAGAGCACCCATGGCCTCAGCCGGCTGGTGACCCGCCTAGCGGACTGGGGCCCCTTCAATGGCCAGCTGCCCCTAACCGTGCGTGTCGAGGCCCTCGACGCTGGCGACGAACTCGTGTTCCAAGGCATCACCACCGAACCCCAGGTCGTATACCGCGACGGCCTCGGCGTCCTTCCGGGCTTGTGGTGGGACTACGTCCAAGCCACCGAAATTCTGACCCTCAGAGAAAGCCAGACCGGCCTGCACGTCTGGTCATTTTTGCCGTAGGTCGCTGCGACGTGCTGGCCTAGGTCGGTACCCCGTCATGTCCAATTACTCAGCCGCCTCGGATCGCTGGGATTACCGCCATCTCGAGGCGCCCAGAACGCGTACAGGCCCCCGCCTGTTAACCAAACCGGGCCTCTCTGAGAGACGCCAGAGATTTAGAGAGGGGCCCGCTTTGGGGCTGGAGCTGACGGGGCGCTTTGGGCCTGGGGAACCCAGGGTCGCGCTCTCTAACCTAGAGCGAGGGCCGGCTTGGCCACCGGCGCGTCTCTCGCCCGGTGGGGGACTTACGCCTGTCGGTGGGACCTCGTCCCTGGCGCCGGGTGTCAACCACCCACGCGCCTTGCGTTACCCGTGTAAGCCGATAGTGGCTCCCCGGAGCTCGCGGGATTGCGAACTTGCTCCAGGTGGGGGAGTCTGCTCA
>JBLIOL010000295.1:0-6854 GCA_047639615.1 Planctomycetota bacterium
CGTCCGCGCTAGGTGCCGCCTGGGGGCCCTGACCCACGGGCACGAAACCGGGCACGAGCAGCCAGAGCATGATCCCGCCCAGCAGGCCCAGCAGGCCCACGGCCCGGATCGCGCTGGCGGGTTCGAGCACCGGCGCGGCACCCACCAAGCGTTCGACGCGATTGGAGAGCGAGCTCGGATCCGGCAGGCCCTGGGCCAGCACGGGATCCTGACCGCAGAGGCTCCACTGGGAGATGCTCACCAGGGTCTGGCCCACGTCCAGAGGTGAGCTCGCAGCCACGGCCGCTTCGCCGTCGCCCTGGTCCAAGCCGACCAGAGCGCGCCCCCCATTCAGGAAAATCCCAACGCCAAGCCGCAGCTGGCAAAAGCGCAAGGACGACGCCTGGATGCTCAAGCTCTTCGGCCTCATCACATGGATAGCCATCGTGATCCCGGGGTTGAGCAGTTTCTACAAGCAGCTCAACCCATCCTGGTACCGCCAAACCAAGGGCCTGCCCCTCGGCGCCTGGCTCTGCCTAGACCTCCTGGGCCTCTCCGTCGTTTCGCTGCTCCTGACCCTGAGCTTCATCGAAGGGCGCCTGATCCAGCGTTAGCGAACCCGATCGAGTTGAGCTAGGAGCTCATGTTGGCCATGGATGCCAGTGCAGCCAGGAGCCAGGCCGGCCACCAGAGCAGGGCGGCGGGTATGACCGCACGAGGGCGCTTGAACCGGATGGCAAGCGCCATGCTCATGGCACCGAGGACCAGTAGTCCCCATGCGCCGGCTGGTAGGAAGCTGTCCACTCCGCAGGAGTGACCATAGAGCCGTGCGGCCCAGGGTCCGGCGAAGGGCACGACCAAGGCCATGCCGTCGCGAACCATGGCCAAGAAGATCAAGCTGGGGAGGCCACACTCCAGCACGAGGGTCACACGCAGCCAGCGGGGATATCTCGCGCGGGAAGTATCCATGAGGACTTCCAGCGTAGCGCTACCTGGCAATCCCAACCATTGGCTCCCCCCTCCCTCAGTAGCGATTCCCAAGACAAACCCGTCACAGGGGCTGCAACGCCACCGTCGAAGTGGTCGCCGGGGAGGCGACGGCTTGCACGCTCGAGCCCGCGCCACTCTCACCCAGATAGCGCTACCAGCTGAGCCAGGACTCGGTGCTATCTCCTTCGATGGACGACTTCGATTCGCACCAGTTCGTCACCGGAGTCTTGATCGCAGGTGAGTCCGTTCATGATCAGAATGATCTGCATGAACGAGAGGAGTGCATCCGCGGGCACACGCTTGATACTTTGCAGGCGTAGGTTGCTGGACCTCATGAGCGCTAGGGCATTCGGCGTAGCTTCCAAACGCCAACCTCTGAGCGTCGCGAGCTCGTCGACAAGATCCGCAACGGAATGTACCTCTCCAGCCTCGGAATCCCCCGTGTCGATGACGTAGTCCGTTCCATCCACATTGACCAAGGCTGCGGGTCCTACGGCTTGCTCGGGTGCAGCGGAACAGCCGATGAAGAGCAAGGCAGCGAGCGCGAGGAGTGCCTGATGCATGCCAGCTCCGACGATCGAGGCTGCCGCTCCCTTCCCCGGTAGGAACTGAGTCCTGGGAAAGTTTTGTAGGGATCGCGTTGCCGGCGGAGGGGGAAAACGGCGGCGATTGGTGCGGCTCGGTATGGTCGGTTAGTGGAGTTGGATCCACTCGATGCGGTTGCCGAAGCAGTCGGGGGCGAAGGCGCGGGTGCGGCCGGGGAGTTCGCCACCGGGAGTGGTGGGGTAGCCGGCGGCTTGGAGGCGCGAGGTGAGGTCCGTTAGGTCCCCGATGATGATGGCGGGGTGTGCTTTGGCGGCGGGGCGGAAGTCGGGGTCGACGCCCAGGTGGATGTGGACCTGGCCGGAGACGAACCAGCAGCCTTGGACGCCGGCGCCGCTCTCTGGCTTGGGAGCCTCGGTCATGCCGAGGACGCCGACGAAGAACTCGCGGGCGGTTTGTTCCTGGCCGGCGGGCATGGCCAGTTGCACGTGGTCGATGGCGCAGAATTCCATGGCTTGGCGGGCTTGGGGCTACTGGATCAGGGTTGCGCGGTAGCGCTTTTTCTTGATGCGGCCGGCGTTGAGGCGCCCTGTGGCGTGGGCGCCGTGTTGGTGGGCAACGGCCACGTAGGAGAGGCGCTGCTGGACTTCGATCTTGCCGATGTCCGAGCCCTGCAGGCCGCCGGAATCGCCGGTTAGGGCGCCGAGGATGTCGCCGGGGCGGACCTTGTCCTGGCGGCCGCCGCTGATCAGGATGGTGGACATCTTGGGCGGTCCGGCGGCGCTGCGTAGCAGGTCGTCCAGATTCGAGGTGGCCACTCCATCGGTTGAGAGATCCTTGAGGGACTTGCCGATGAGCTCTTCGATGACCTGGACGCGATCCTCCTGACGGGCGCTGGTGAACGTGACGGCTAGGCCGCTCTTGCCGGCTCGACCCGTGCGGCCGATGCGGTGTACGTAGACCTCGGGCTGCTGGGGCAGCTCGAAGTTGACCACCATGTCGAGGCCCTCCACGTCGATGCCACGGCCGGCCACATCGGTGGCGACTAGTACGCGCACGCTCTGGTTACGAAAGCGCGCTAGGACTTGGTCGCGGTGGAATTGATCGAGGTCGCCGTCGAGGCGATCGGCGCTGATGCCGGCGTTGGTTAGGGAGCCGGTAAGCTCGGCTACCGAGGCCTTGAAGTTGCAGAATACCAGGGCGGACTCGGGCTGGAACTTCTGCAGCAACCAAGCGAGTGCCTGCAGCTTGTCAGGCGTTTCCAGATCCATGCGCAGCTGGCGAATATCAACCTGGTCGCCACCGTCCTCAACGCTGACGCGATCGGGATCGCGCTGCAGGGTAGTACTCAGGTGCTCGATGGAGTCCGGGAAGGTCGCGGAGAAGAGCACGGTTTGGCGCGAGGGGGGAACGAAGCGCACGATGTGGTGCACGTCGGCGCCGAAGCCCATGTCGAGCATGCGGTCGGCCTCGTCGATGACCACCGTTCGAATGCCCGTAGGATCCAAAATATCGCGTTGAATGTGGTCGAGTAGGCGGCCCGGTGTCCCGACGGCGATGTGCATGCCGCGCTCGAGAGCTTCACGCTGCGGACGCGAGGGCTGGCCGCCCACGAGCTCGACCACGGCCAAGCCGTGCAGGTTGCGGCCAAGCTTGCGAATCTCGCGCGCCACCTGGGCGCTCAGCTCGCGCGTCGGGCACAGCACCAACGCTTGCACAGCACGCCGCTCCAGATCGATAGCCTGGAGAATCGGTAAGGCAAAGGCCGCGGTCTTGCCGCTGCCGGTCTTCGACTGCCCGATCAAGTCCTTGCCATTGAGCAAGATGGGAATGCAGGCCGCTTGTACGGGCGTGGGGCGCTTGTAGCCGAGCTCACGCACCACTTGGGTGAGGCCCTTATCCAGGCCCAGGGATCCAAAATCAGTTTTCACGGCGAACACTATAGCCTGGTTCCCACCCGCCGGGGCATGCCATGATCTCTCCATGGGAAGCTTGAATGTGGTCGTCGTTGGGGCCGGTGCCTTCGGTGGCTGGACGGCCCTCGAGTGCGCTAAACGGGGTGCCAAGGTGACCTTGGTGGACGCCTGGGAGCCGGGGCATGGCCGCGCCAGCTCGGGCGGCGACACACGCGTGATTCGCCACGGCTACGGGCCCCAGGGTCTGTATGTGGACATGGTGCGGCGGGCGCTCGAGCGCTGGCGGAAGGCCCCGGAGGAGCTGGGCGAGTCCCTCTTTGATCAGGCGGGCGTGCTCTGGCTGGTGCAGGAGGACGAGGAGTTTGAGCTGCAGTCCTTGGCCGATATGCAGCGCGAGGGAGTTCCCGTGGAGCGCCTCGATCTGGCCGCCATCGGTGAGCGCTGGCCGCAGATCTGCCTGGACGGTGTGCGCTGGGGCATGCTTGAGCCCACGGCCGGCGCCCTGCACGCGCGGCGGGCTTGCCGCGCGGTGGTGCGCAGCCTGGAGGCGAGTGGCGGCAAGCTCGTGCGCGGCAAGGTACTCCCCATCGAGGCCGCGCCCGGTCCCCTGGGCGAGATCCAACTGGAGGACGGCCGGCGTCTTGATGCAGACCAATTCGTCTTCGCCGGCGGACCCTGGATGGGCGAACTCTGCGCCGATGTGCTCGGGCCGCTTCTCGAGGTCACGCGCCAGGAGGTCTTCACCTTTGGCCCGCCCCCGGGCGATAGTCGCTTCGACATGGGCGCCTTGCCCGCCTGGGCCGATCACTCGGAGCACTTTTGGTATGGCATCCCCGGCAACGACGCGCGCGGCTTCAAGCTGGGCCGCGACACCATCGGCGCCCTATTCGATCCCACCACGGGCGAGCGCCAAGCGAATCCCGAGGAGCTAGCCGCCGTACGCGAGTACCTGGCCATGCGCTTCCCCGCCATGGCTGGCGCGCCGCTCTTGGAATCGCGCGTGTGTCAGTACACCAACACACCGGACCGCCAACCGATCATCGACCAGCACCCGCAGCACCCGAACCTGCGGCTTATGGCCGGAGCCTCCGGGCATGGCTTCAAGCTCGGTCCCGTCTTCGGCGAGGACGTAGCGGCCTGGATCTTCGGCGGACCGCGGCTCGACGCGACCTTTGATCTAGCGCGCTTCTAGTTCGCGAGTACGGGCAAGCGCCAGGCCCCGGCCTCGACGCCGTTGCGCAGCACGACGATATCGCCGTAGAGCGCGAAGGTATTCCAAGTGGTGCCTTCGAGCGCCTGCATGCGCGCGAGTACCTGGTTCTCTTCTTCCGGCGTCGCCGCGATGATCAACAGCTCGCCCTCTTCCGAAAGCAGCAACAGGTGCTCCCCCACCAGCAACATTTGGCCGTGACCGTAGCGCCCGTCCTTCCAGACGCGCTTGCCGTCGGCCATGGAAACGCACTCGAGGATGCCGTCCGAGAGCGCGTAGGCATGCTCGCCGCGCACTACCGCATTGGTGAACTTGGTACGCAAGGACCGGCGCGAAGACCAGAGAGCCTCGACGCTGAGTGAGCCATCTTGTCTTGTGGTGAGCTGCAGGAGACTGGAGCCCAGTCCGTAGCCCTTGGTAATCAGGACCATGTCCTCGCCCACGGGCAAGGGCGAGGAGTTGTTCGGGTCCGCGGCGGTTTTCGCCTTCCAGGGATGCTCCCAGAGCAGGACACCGGTGTAGGGCACGTGCGCGCTGATCGTATCCTCGTTGAGCACCAGGATCTGTGGCGTTCCAGCCAACACCGCGTAGTTCGGCGAGGCGTGACTGACTTGTCTGGCCGGTCCCTCCCAGCGCAACCCGCCGCTCAGGCGGTCGAAAGCCACCAGGCCCGCTTGCTGCACCTCGGGATTGCCGCCCACAGGGACGATGCACAGGTCACCGACGATTAGCGGGGAGCTCGAGCGACCGTACTGAATGAACTCTTCTTCGAGCTCCGGCGTCATGCCGTACTCCTTTGAGAGATCGCGCTCCCAGAGCAGGGCGCCGGTCGCGCCGTCCAAGCACACGAGCACGCCCGCCGTATCCTGCGCATAGACGCGACCCTCATGCACCTGGGGCGTAGCGTGCGGCCCCTTGCCGCCGAGCATATGGTCCATGCTCGAGTCGGTGGCGAAGCGCCAGAGCTCGCTGCCGTCTTCCAGGCTGCGCGCCACCACCAACTGCTCGGCGCCGCGCTGCTCGTGGGTCAGAGCCACGCCGTTGACCACCGCAAAGCCCGACCAACCGAAGCCCACCGGCACCTTCCAGAGTTGCTCCGGAGCATGCGCAATCCAGTCCGTGTCGAGCTTGACGCCGGGTACCGTGCCATCGCGCAAGGGTCCTTGAAAACCGGGGAAGTCCGCGGGTGTGGTGGTCAGCAAGTCCACGCCGGCTTGCGCCGCCACCGCGCCGCTCTCGAGGCTAACCGTCTCCTTGGAATCCCAGCTCCAGTGCCAGCGCGGGACCATGGAGCCGCTCCAGTTCTCGACCACCACCGTCGACCGCACGCCGAGCAAGAGAACAACTACGCCCAGCACCACGCCGCCTCGCACGCGAGTCGATTGCCCACTGAAGCCCAGGAACCAAATGCCGTAGACCGCGGCGATCATCATCACCGCCATATACGAGAAGACATTGTTCATGCCTGTGTCCCCGGCACCATCGCTCACCTGCAGCCAAATCAGCACAGCCAGGTGGGCCAGCAGGAACAGCACGACCATCAGGTTCGGGACGAGACGCGGCTTGTTGTCGGAGCTCATGCGCCTGACGGTACCGGACCTATCTACTGCGGCGCAATCAGCGCTTCCGCTTCCATCTCGATGCGCCAGCGTGGATCGAGTAAGCCCCCCGCCACCACCATGGTCGCCGCCGGCCGGACCTCGCTGTGATCCAGAATACTGTGCCGCGCACTACGTCCTTCAGGCTGGCGCCGGCTTCGATTAGCGCCTCTTCCATGATCTCGATACAGCGGCGCGTCTGCACTGCTGGATCATCTGGGCAAGAGCCATCCGGCCAAGTGGGACCTGTGCCTGCCACGAGCACGCGCACGGCACGACTGAATCCAAAGCGGGGCTCATAGGGCGAACCGGAGGAAATGTTCTTGCGTGAGCTCATGCCCACGAAGATACCGGCTTAGGCGAAAATCGACTGCAGGCTCGGACGCTTGCCCGGCTGCGTAGTGCTCGAGTAGGCCTCGGCACGGGCTGCGTTCTCACGCTGGGCGGCCTTGGAGGCCACGGCCAGGTCCTGGCCAGAGGGCTGGCCGGGGGCCAAAGCAGCTGCGCGGGCCTGCTGGGCCAAACGAATGCTCTCCTCGGGGGTGCTGCCTTCCTTCAGGCTGATCTGTACCTCGCCGCCAACGGCGTACTGTTGGCCATCGGGGCCGGTCTCGTAGG
>JBLIOL010000296.1:0-6803 GCA_047639615.1 Planctomycetota bacterium
CTCGGGCCAAGACCGGAGGCGCAATTCGTGCGCTACTGGACTTGGCTCCAAAGACTGCTCGACTCGTCCTTGGAAACGAGGAGAGGGACGTTCCGCTCGATTCCGTTCAGGTCGGCAACAGGCTGCGTGTACGCCCAGGTGAGAAGGTCCCTGTTGATGGGCTTGTCGTCGGCGGCACGAGCAGTGTTGACGAATCGATGGTCTCGGGAGAGCCTATTGCGGTCAGTAAGGGCCAGGGCGATGCCGTAATCGGCGGCACGATCAACGGGACTGGCACGCTTCTCATTGAGGCCACCGGCGTGGGGGAGGAAACCCTACTCGCACGCATCGTGCAACTAGTTGCGACTGCGCAGCGCAGCCGTGCCCCCGTGCAGAACCTCGTCGACCGTGTCTCTGCTTGGTTCGTACCCGCAGTCGTGCTCACGGCGCTGCTTGCGTTTGTGCTTTGGAGCCTGCTTGGTCCTGAGCCTGCCCTCGCCTACGGTCTGCTCGCCTTTGTCTCCGTGCTCATCATTGCCTGCCCTTGCGCCCTGGGGCTGGCAACGCCCATGTCCATTATGGTCGCAACTGGTAGGGGTGCCCAAGTCGGGGTGCTCTTTCGAAACGCTGAAGCCATCCAGGCCCTGCGCGAAGTAGACACCCTGGTGGTGGACAAGACTGGCACGCTCACTCTGGGGGCCCCCAAGCTTGACCGAATCGTAGCCATGGGAGATCTTGACCAAGACGACGTACTAGCCTTCGCCGCTGGGCTTGAGAAAGGCAGCGAGCACCCGCTGGCTGAAGCCATCATTGAGGGCGCTGGGGAGCGTTCCTTGGAACCGGTCCAAGTTTCCAATTTCGAATCGGTTACGGGCAAGGGGGTGCTGGGGCGCTCTGGAGACAAGCGGCTTGCTCTCGGAAACGCCGCGCTCATGGAAGCTGAAGGCGCTTCACTTGAGGCAGTTGCCGTTGAAGTCAACGGCATGCGCGACACCGGAGCAACGGTGATGTACCTCGCAGTCAACGGGCAGCTCTCCGGGGCCATTTCCGTTGCTGACCCCATCAAGGACACGGCACCGGGTGCCCTTTCGAAGCTGAAAGGGGCTGGTCTGCAAATCATCATGCTCACTGGAGACAACGAACGCACCGCGCGTGCTGTCGCCAAGACGCTCGGCATTGGCGAGGTTGTTGCGGACGCTCTTCCAGAAGACAAGCTCCGCTTGATCGAGGAACTCCAGGCGAAGGGCCACATTGTCGCGATGGCAGGCGATGGGGTGAACGATTCCCCAGCTCTTGCCAAGGCTAACGTTGGCATCGCCATGGGTACCGGAACTGACATCGCCATGGAAAGCGCCGACGTTACCCTCGTTCGTGGAAACCTTGATGCTATCGCAAGTGCGCGAGACCTCAGCGTGCTCACGATGCGGAACATCAAACAGAACCTCCTGCTTGCCTTCGGCTACAACGTGCTGGGCATTCCATTGGCAGCGGGCATTCTGTATCCGGTGACAGGTTGGCTCTTGAACCCGATGGTTGCTGCTGCGGCGATGAGCCTCAGCTCCGTATCGGTAATCCTCAACGCGCTGCGGCTCCGCCGCACATCACTTCGAGCCTAGCCTGTATTATTCACGAAGACGCGCTCCAGAGTTCGCAACTCCTTTCCTGGTGGACATGTGGGTTGTTTCCTCTTGGGGTGAAAGTTGTCACCACAGACGGCCCCGTAGGGCTGCCCGAGTCCGTCAAACTTCTTCCCCAGTAGAAACAACGCCTATCCCCGCAAGGGGGCGAGAGGGCACCCGCTTGCGAAGTCTGGTGTGCGTGTACATGAATAATGCAGGCTAGCGGCCGGAGCGTCTAGAACGCAAAGTCCAGCTACGGCCGTGGCCGTGCCGGTGGCAACTGACCCCTCGGCAGAAGCAGCACTCTCAACCATGCAAGTGCTAGTGACTCCACACCTATACGTGTGTGCGACGACCCTGTCGCTGAACTTTATCTCGATGATTTCACACAACACTCCTCAGACGAAACTCATGCGCCCGCTGCTTTGGCTGCGGACCATTGTTTCGTGGTCTGTATGCTCAGCGCTGTTCGTAGGGGCTTTGCCCCTGGTCGCTCTATCGTCGCTGGTGTGCGCTCAAAATGATGCCGGGTCTGCTTCTCCGGTCTCCAAAGTCATGGAGTACGAGCTCCGAGTAGCGGCTGAGAGTTTTGCTCCAGCTGGAAAGAGCGTCGTGGCGCTCACCATCAACGGCGGCATCCCTGGACCAACGCTGTCGTTTACCGAAGGCGACACCGCTCGTATCACGGTGCGCAACACGCTTGTGGATCAGGAGACGTCCATTCACTGGCACGGGCTGCTCGTGCCCAACGTAATGGATGGCGTTCCCTACCTGACAACGCCCCCTATCGAGGCCGGCGGCTTCCGCATCTTCGAGTTCGTACTTCGGCAATCTGGCACCTACTGGTACCACTCGCATACGGGGCTCCAAGAGCAACGGGGTGTCTATGGTTCCATTGTTGTTCAGCCTCGCATTCCTGACGTAGACGTGGATCGAGAGCATGTAGTCGTGCTCTCCGATTGGACGAACGAGGATCCCCAAGAGGTAATGCGCACGCTGATGCGCGGTAGTGAGTGGTACGGGCAACGCAAGGGCACCTCTCAGTCGTTGCTTGGCGCCTGGAATCGCGGGGCGCTGGGAGAATTCTTCTCAAGAGAGCGCAGTCGCATGCCTCCGATGGATGTCTCGGATGTGGCCTACGACGCATTTCTGGCGAACGGAGAGCAGCGACATGGACTGCACGCGGAGCCTGGTGAAAGGGTGCTCTTGCGTGTCATCAATGCGGGCGCTTCGAGCTACTTTCACCTGACATCTGCTACAGGGCCAATGACCATCGTTGGAAGCGATGGGATGCGGGTGCGGCCCGTTGAAGTCAACAGACTCCTGATTGGTATGGCAGAGACTTATGACGTGATCATCACCATGCCTACCGAGCCTGCTGCCGTGGAGTTTCGCGCTACGGCTCAAGACGTCAGTGGCTACGCTTCCGTCATTCTCGGGCATGGAGAGCTGCTTGAAGCGAGCAATCCAGCTCGTCCGAACCTGTACACTATGAATGAGAGCGTGGTTGCGGGTATTGAGAGCGTCCACCCGGAGCGCGGTGCTGATGCCGCAACGGCTCCACGTCCCTTCGCGCCGTATGCACTGCTCGAATCCGTAGAGCCCACCGCTCTGGTGCTGGACGCAGGTGACGAAAAACGTGTGCGAGAGATCACTCTGCGACTGACTGGTGATATGAATCGCTACCGCTGGGGATTTGATGGAAAGACGTTGGCCGAGGACGCCGTCATCCCCATATCGGCTGGGGAGATTCTGCGCATCGAACTCGTCAACGACACGATGATGCACCATCCGCTTCACCTGCACGGCCACTTCTTCCGGCTCCTCAATGGCAAGGGAGAGCATGCTCCTCTGAAGCACACAGTTGACGTTCCGCCCATGGGCAAGCGCGTCATCGAGTGGGTGGCCGACGAAGAGGCCAAGGACTGGTTTTTCCACTGTCACCTCCTCTACCACATGGACGCGGGTATGGCGCGCGTCTTCAGCTATCGCGGACAGGCTCCCGACCATCGGCCGAGCATCGACCCAAAGCTTCTTAACCCAACCTTCGCCTTTGTGGATGCCGTTGTGCAGAGCCACATGACCATGGGCCGCGCCGTTGTTATGCAAGGGCGCAATGACTACCTCGTGCGCTGGGATGCAGGCATCGATGCGGAGGAGCACGAAGACCGCGAGATTGACGTGGCCTGGTCCCGCTACGTGGACCAGAATTTATCCTCTATCCTTGGCTACCGCTTTACGAACGTTCATGGCGCAAGTGACCGTCTCTTCGGTGGTGTGCGCTACCGCCTGCCCTATCTCGTGAAGTCGGAGCTGACTCTTGACGAGCGCGGCGATCTGCGTATAAGCCTTGAGAAGGAGTACATGCTGAGCAACCGCTTGGCGGCCTTTGCGAGCGGCGAATACGACACCAATACCTACACTGAGTGGGAGGCGGGCCTGGGCTGGACGCTATCGAAGCGTTTTGGCTTGGTCGCCAGCTACCACTCGGAACATCGCGCCGGATTCGGTCTCTCGTTCAGCTTCTGAGACCGAAGCATCACATCCACCTTTCCTGGAACCCTAAGAGCCATGCTCAAAATTATTCTCCCTCTCACCCTTTCGCTCGTCTCGTGCACCTCAACGCCGAAGGCCGTGCGCCCCTACGTCCTGGATACGTGCGTTGTTATGGATAGCAAGCTCGGCACGATGGGAGACCCCATCGTACGTGTCTACAAAGGGCAGGAGGTCAAGTTCTGCTGCGCGCCTTGCGTCGATGAGTTCGAGTCTGACCCCGAATTTTACCTCGAAAAGATGGAGCAGGAATAGCGCGCCTGCTGAGCTGCGCCTCGCAGAGCAAGGCTCTTAGCTTGTACCTAGAAGCAAGCTCAAGGAGCGTCCCAACCAGCAAGTCGGAGGATCGGAAGTTCAGCGGGCCTCATCATCCACCCGAGCTAACCGCCACGGTTCGATGACCCCGCACCCTGGCCCAAGAGTCCAGTCCCCTGACCCCGCACCCGGCCGACCTCCCTCTCGCTTGCTGCTTACGACCCATCGGCCGGTGCACCGTAGCCGCACAGCTACACCTTCCCCCTGGGTCGAGGCGTTGGTGGGCGTTGGTGGGCGTTGGTGCACTATTGCCCGTCCTCAGTGCGCCCTACAGGGCTGTTCTCAGGTCCTGGCCTCGCTCAGGCGATGGTCCCGGCATGAACTCTAGAGTCCACCCCAAGTACAAGACCAAATATCAAGTCACCAACTGGTCCGAGTACGACTAGGCCCTCGTCGAGCGCGGCAACATCCTTGCTCTATGGAGAGGCGACTCGGAGTCGTGGTAGCAGCGGGGGAGCTGTGTTCTCGTTCAACCCTGGCCTCGACAGAAGCGGGCTCCGGCCGAAGCAGGGCTCCGAGAACTGCGGCAAATTCCGCTGAACGGCCACTTTGGAGGCCGGCCTAGTTTGTGGGCAGGGCGGGGTCTAGGCCGCTTCCTGCTCGCGGGCCACACGCGCGGCTTTGAAGCTCTGGATGAAGGCCACCATGGCGTAGATCGAGGAGACCAGCATGATGCCGACCCGGACGATGGCCATGGTGTCCTCGCGGCCGACGGCGCCTTTGAGGGCCATGCCGAGGCCTAAGGCCACCACTAGGGTCAAGACCACGGCCACGTGGGCGATGACCTTGTTGTGGCTCTTCACGCCCGGATTGCAGACCAGGATAAGGGTCCCAAAGACCACAGGGATCAGGGCCGTGGGGGAGGGGCTATCGGAGCCGAGATAGCCCCAGGCGCCCAGGCCGAGCAGGAGGAGGGCGTTCAGGCGGGAGGCGATGTGGGCTTGCATGTGGGTCGAGGGGGGGGGCAGGGCGGGAACGGGGATGCTTCTTCGACACGAGATATAAGCAACGGATGTTGGCGATACCACAGCCATCGGGCAGATCCAGGCGGGTCTGTAGCTGAGCATCGGTGCCATCAGGAGGGAGACCGCGGAGCATCTATGGCCAGAGGCTTCGAAGGCGGGCCGAGACTGCAGCTATGGGGCGCGCTCTTGCATGCTCGTTTTTCGCTGATGGTTGCAGTGCCCTGGTTGCAGTGCCCCGGGAGCAGGATCCCCTCTACCTGGTTCGCTGGGGCGTTGGTGCACAAAGCTCCACCCTCAGGGCGCTCCTGGTGAGCATCCAGAGTTTCAGGCCCAGGCTAGCCGGTGGCTTCGGGCATGAACTCTCGCGTCTACCGGAAGCACAAGGCTAAGTACCGAGTCACCAGCTGGGCCGAGTACGACCGGGCGCTCGTCAAGCGTGGCGACATCACCCCCTGGATCACGCCCGAGGCAAACAAGGGCAGGAATGCCAAGCCGTCCGGTCGACGCGGGGCACCACAAATGTAGACGGACCCCGCCACCGAAACCGCGCTCACTCTCCGCCTGCTCTTGCCGTTGCCGCTCCGGCAAGACGAGGGTTTCCTGGGTCCCATGCTCGATTTGATGGACCTCCGTTTGGAAGCGCCCAACCACCTAGGAGCGTGTCGCGCATAGCCGAGTTTGCGAGGCATGCGCCATTTTTCGCGAGGCAAGGCGCGCCAAGACCCTCGTAACCGTAGCTACTTGGGGTTTGGTGCAACGCAGCATCGCGGATTAGGGCGCGTGGCTCGCGAAGTTGGCTATGTACGACACGCTCCTAGCCTGCATTCTTCATGAAGACGCGCTCCAGAGTTTGCAAGTCGTTCCCTGGTGGACATGTGGGTTGTTTCCTCTTGGGGTGAAATTTGTCACCACAGACGGCCCCGTAGGGCTGCCCGAGTCCGTCAAACTTCTCCCCCAGCAGAAACAACGCCTATCCCCGCCAAGGGAAGGGAGGGCGCCGAAGGCGCCCGTTTGCGAAGTCCGGAGTGTGTCCTCATGAATAGACCGGGCTAGACCGGTCAAGTTTCTGGACAGGGCGGCCAATCGAGTTTGTGCACCAACGCCGCAGCTTGGGATACCTATCTAGAGGTTGCCAGGGGGCCGTCAAATGGAGGCGCTTGTGTGATGCTGGTTCCGCGCAACTTGAAGTTTCTCGTAGCTCTCGAGGAGCCTTAGGTGCTTTTCGATTCCATCGAGCTTCATGTTGGTCGGCGTCAATCCAAAGAAGCGAATTTCCCCCGACACACTCGAGGCTGCCTTGCCGAGGATGTCCTCGTCGTACATTCGAGTGAGATTGGGGATGTAGTCTTCAAGCTCGAGATCTTCGCGTAGC
>JBLIOL010000297.1:0-6784 GCA_047639615.1 Planctomycetota bacterium
GGTTGCGCACCATACCGATCAGGTCTGGCAACTCGAGCACCTGGCAAGCTCCACGGAAGCCGAGGCCGACCGCGAACTCCCCGTTGCGGACCTCGGCCGCAGCCGACTTAGCGTTGTTTGATCCGGGCGTGAGTGCCTTGGCCAATCCCTGCACCCTGCGCGAGAGCCAGTTCTCCTTGGGCTCCTCTTCGGCCCCCTTGTCGAGGTCAAGAGCTCGATGGTCTGCGCCATCAACTCTATGGCCTCCTGCGCCTCACCGCAGAACTCCGTCGAGCGCTCCCAAGCCCGGCGCCAACGCTCGCTTTCCACGAACATGGTGAGCTGCTCTTGGAGGCCGGAAAGCGCCTTGTTCAGGCACTCGATACCGGTGGTGTTTTGCTGCTCTGACATGGGGCTTAGGGGGAGACGGTGCTCTCCCTCTCCACGTCTGTAGGCCGCCGTGCCGTACTTGAGCCCGCTACCAAGTTCTAATCAGCGCCGCGCATCCAACAGGGCACGGGCCCCTTCCAGGCTGCAGGCATAGCCCCCTTGGCCAGGGCCCTCGCCCAGGGCCGGCCAGCGCCACAGGAAGGTCGCCGCCGGCGGCCGCGCACTGCGCTCTAGCTCCGCCAAGGCCCGCCCCCAGGCACGCAGCACGCGGTCCTGCTCCCCAACGGAGTGCTCACCAGGTCCCGACAAACGACCTCGGGATGCGAGGCTCGTGGGCGCCGCCGCCAAGGGCAGGATCACCAGCGGCTGCTCCAAAGTGAGAGCCAGTTGGCTGCATCTTTCGAGCGTCTTGAGGGCCCGTTGCTCCAGCAAACGCGCATCCGCCGGCATGCGTTGATCCTTGGAAGACAGGTCCCCATAGAGACTGATTGCACAGGCGTTCAGGCTCTCACCTGGACCAAATTCCTGGGCCTGCCGCGCGCCGTTGCGAGCCACGGTCAAGGCTCCCGCAAAGGCCCCGCCAGCAGCATCCAACACCCGCGCCCAACCCGCCTCACGCGCCTGCATCACAGCGCTGCTCGCGCCAGCTTGCACATCACGGGTGCGCAAGCTCTCGCCCTGACCCATGCCCAAGCACAACAGATCAACACCAGCCATACGCGCTAGACAGGCAGCATGCGCAGCAGCCTGAGAATGGCGCTCGAAGAAACTGCTCACCTCAGCAGCGGTGCCCATGACGCGGTCCCCCGCCGGAATGTTCGAGGGCGCAAGCCAGTGTTCGAGCACAAGCGTGGTCAAAAGGCCCATTGCGCGCGCACGACGTAGCCAGGCCACTGCAGCCGCATCACCCTCCACCGCACGCCATGCCTGGCCTGCCTGTTGTGGCCCGGATAGGTGCACCACCAAACCCACGCAATCGAAGCCGCCGCTCTGCAGTTGTTCCAAACGCGCCGCCGCTTGGGCCGAGCCCAAGTTGCCACCGCGCTCCGTCAGCGGTGCTTCCGCCAACACGCCGATGCATGTAGGGCGCACCGTCAACTCGCGCGGTCCGCGTTCCGCTCTCGGAACCATGCGCGCCCGCCAGGAGGCCTCGAGACGCGTCCAATCAAGTGCGCTCTCCCCGCGCCATGTGTGCAGCACACTCTCAGCATTGCGCTCCAGTGCCACACGAAGCAGCAGGGCTCGGGCCGGATCGAGTTCATGGGGCGAGTAGCTCCCTGCTTCGGCCTGCAGCAATTCCTGCAGCGTCCCCGGCCAGCCACGACCGCCCGCCACCCATTCCTCGAGGGCCATGCCCCCGTAGGAATCCGAGGCTTCGATCCCAAGCGCCCGTGGCATCCAAGCCAAACTCGCCGGACCCAAGCGCCGCAAGGCCTCGCGCTGCGCATGCAGCGCGCCCGCGTCGTGCAGCCCCGCTCGATCCTCACGCCCCGGCTCCAACCACACCACCAACGGGGCCGCCCCCGTGGTCGCGCGCGCCCAGGACTGCAGCCCCTGACCCGGTGTGGTCAACTCACTAGCCCATGCTTCCACGATCAAGTCCCGTGCAGGCTCCAGCGAGGACGCAGGCAACAGACGCAGCAGTCGCGACTCGGCGCGAACCAAGGCCTGCACGTAACTATCCAAATGCGCAGCCGAAACATCCCGGTGGACGAAGACACGCCAACCGTCTTCCAGCTCCGCGCGTAGGTAGCGCTCCGGATGGACTACGCGTTCAGGAGCCAGGTCCACGAAGGTCTCCGGACGCGGCTTGCCATGACGATTGAGGCGCACGCGCAAGACAGGATTGACCCCGCTCCAGAGCGTCACCTGCGAAGGTATGTCCGCATGCCTCGAAGCCCCGAATCTGGCTTCCACCCGGACGCCTCGGGCGGGCAACACGCGCCCGAATACCCGCAACTTGCCGTCGCTCACTTCGGCGCCCAAGGCATCCAGCACGCGCTCAACCTCAGGATCCCCCAGCGCCCCCGCAAGCATGCGCGCAGAGCTAGCTTCATGGCTGGGCTGCTCGCCGCACGCGACCAAGCTTGAAAGCCCCAGCAGGGCGAGGAGGGCCAATCGAATCAGGGCAGTAGACACCTCTGCAGTCTACTCGCCGAGACGAGAAAGCTCCGCATCCATCAGATCACGCAAACGCACCACTTCCGACTGTAGCGCCGGCCTGCGCATCAAATTGACGCGCTCATCCGGATCCTGCTCCAAATCGAAGAGCATTTCCTCGGTGTGGCCCTCCGCATGCAGGCGCACATACTTGTAGCGCCGCTCCACCATCGCGCGCTCCACCACCTTGCCGCCGCCGAAGCCCGGCGCCAAGTAGAGGAAGCGCTCGCGGCCCTCGGCTTTGCCCGTGAGTTCCGGCAACAGACTGCGCCCATCCATGGGCTTCAAGGGCGCCACGCCAGCCAACTCCAGGAGCGTCGGCGCCAGGTCCAAGTTCAAAGCGAGTCCCGGCGCGCGGGTGCCAGCCGGGATACGCCCGGGCAGTCGCATGGCAAGCGGCGTGCGAATGGAGGGCTCATAGGAGATGCCCTTCTGCTGCAGACCGTGTTCGCCCAGCAGCTGACCGTTGTCCGTGGTGAAGAGAATCGCCGTCTGATCTAGCTGCTGGCTCGTTTCTAAAGCGTCGAACAAACGCCCGACGCCCGCGTCCACGCTCAGGACCAGCTCGTTGTAATGCGCCACCTCGGCCTTGAAGGCCTCGCGATCTTCGATGGCGTGGCGACTATCTTCAGAGGTCACGAGCCGCGCGTAGAAACCGTTCAAACTAGCGGGATCGTCGTCCAAGCTCGCCGGCAATCGCACGCTAGCCGGATCGATACTGCCCGCGAAGGGCGCCGCCGGTGTCAACGGCACGTGCGGATTTTTGAAGGCCACGATCAAGCAGAAGGGACCGTCGCGCTCCTGGCTAATGAACTCGAGCGCGTAGTCCACCAGCAGATCCGCCTGATGGCCCGTGCTCGTACGCATTTCGCCGTCCACATTGAAGCTCTGGTCGAAGTGCTTGCCCGGCCCCTCGTAGCTCACCCAATGATCGAAGCCGCGCACGGGCTGTGCGCCCGCATTGGGCAGGTGCCACTTGCCGATGTAGGCAGTGTCATAGCCCGCTTGATCGAGGGCGTCCACGAAGCTCGGGTGACGCTCGAGCACGTCGAAGTCCGGATGGTTCGAAATCACGCCCGTGCTGTGCGAGCTCATGCCCGTAAGGAAGCTCGCCCGTGAAGGGCAGCAGCGCGAAGTGCTCGCGTAGGAGCGCGGGAACCAAGCCCCTTCCTGGGCGATACGGTCCAAATGGGGCGTTTCGATGTACGGACTCCCCCCCATAGACCATGCATCAAAGCGCTGGTCATCCGTGTAGATCACCAGCAGGTTCGGGCGCTCATCCGCAGCCTCCTGCGCCTCACTACCACAACCGGCCAGGCCGGCCGCCACCAACAACAACGGGCGCAGATCAATCATCGGACACGCGCGCTTCAAAGGCATACAACTCACGCTCCAAACGATCGCGGACTTGCCCATGGGTATCCGCCGCATTTTTTTCCTCGTCGGGGTCGTTGAAAACATCGAAGAGGACCTGGGTCTCATGTCGCTGGTCCATGATCAGTTTCCAATCCCCGTCCACCACCGCGCGCAGGTTCAGGGCGCGCGAGGTCTCAGAGAAAATCGGCCGCTCCGGCGCAGCAAAACCCGGCAGTACGCACAGGCCCGTGGCGGCGGAGTCCTTTTGCAGTTTGATGCAAGCGCGCAGGGTCGGCGCCACGTCCACCAGAGAGACGGGATCGTGAATCACGCCGGTGCTCGCGCCTGGCACGCTGATCAGTAGAGGCACGCGTACGATCTCATCGTGCAAGGTGCCCGCGTCGCCGACGCCGCCGCGCTCCAGCAGCTCCGATCCGTGCGGCGCCGTGAGCACCACCACGGTGCCATGCTTGGAGGCGAGCGACTCGATGCGCTCGAGCAGCAGCCCGACGTAACCGTCCAGCCTTTTCAACTCCAGCTCGTACAGCTCGAGCAGGCGCGCCGCATCCTGCTCGTCGAGCTCAGGCGCGAGGCGCAGCAACTCGGCGCGCTCCATGCCCGCGCGAATGGGCCCCCCGTACTCCGCTGCCACCGGCAGCGGCAACTCGAAGGGCAAGCGCAGATCCGAGTACTGGACCCACATGAGGAAGGGCACCGAACCGAAAGCGTCTAGCTGCTCCAGAGCCGCCGCTGTGACCGCAGCTCCGCTTGCATAGGAAGCCGAGGGTTCCTGCTCGACCTCGATCCACTCGCTGAAGCCCTGATCCAAGCCGGTGGATTGGTCGCTGAAACGGTGACTGGTGATCGCCGCCGTGCTCCAGCCCGCCGCGCCCATGCTCTCGGCCAGGGTCTCGGTCTGCCCGTGCAGGGGACGCTTCAAGTTGGTGAAGCCCAACTCGGAGGGATAGTGACCGGTCCACAGGGACCCGTATGCCGGCGCCGCCCAGGGTGCCGGCGTGAGCGCATAGGCGTAGCGCACGGAACGCTCCGCGAGCTGGTCCATGGACGGGGTCGAGCTGGGCTCCGCTCCATAGGCGCCCAAGCAATCCGCCCGCAGGCCGTCGAGGGTGATCACCAGCACATTCGGCCGGGGTCCCCCACTGGCTTGGGCATCGCCGCAGCCAGGACTCGGGAGCACGGCGGCGGTGAGCAGTAGGAGCTGCGCCAAGCGGGGCCCCAAGCGGGGCGCCAGGCGGGGCGTAGTGTCGCTGTGGATCAAGGTGGAGTGGCCTCCTCTGAATCCTGAGGGAGCAAAGGGAACTGGGTTCCCACCCAGCCTACGAGGCGCACAAGGGCCGAGCCAAGGAGCCGCCCCGCCCGCGTACACTGCCAGTCCCATGAATCGCACCCGCGCCTCGCTCACCTGCCTCCTCGGAGCTGCGCTCGTGAGCGCACAGGCAGCCGCCCAGGACCCTGTCGTGCCCCCGGGCTTCACCCTGCAGCGCGCCGTGGCCACAGCCCGCTCCTACCTTTGCCTGCACGTGGAGGCCGACGGCGCCCTGCTGCTGGGCACCGAGCGCAGCGGCTTGTGGCGCGTGCGCGATCTCGATGGGGATGGCTTCGCCGAGCAAGAGACCTGCCTAGACCCGGAGTTCGTGGGCATCCAAGGCTTGGCCAGCGCCCCCGGCGTGATCTTCGCCGTGGGCCGCCGCGGGGAGGACTCGGGCCTCTGGCGGCTGGATTTGGAAGCTAGCAGCGGCGCCCTCAGCGCCCTACGTCCGCTGCTGCTCTTCGACGGTGACGATGAACACGGCGTGCACGGGGTGGTGCTCGGACTCGACGGCGAACTATTCCTGGTACACGGGGATGCCGTTCAGCCCCGCGCCGCAGCGGATCAGACGCCCACCTGGGCGATCGAGGGAGGACCGACCCTACTCGAGCCCCTGCCCGACCCGGGCGGCTTCGGCGCCGATCGCCGCTGGCCCTACGGCTCGATCCTGCGCGTGAACCCAGAGAGCGGCAAGTACGAAACCCACGCCGTAGGCCTGCGCAATCCCTATGACCTGGCCCTGCGCGCGGACGGCGAGTGGTTCACGGTCGAGTCCGACATGGAGTGGAATCTCGGCCTGCCCTGGTACCGGCCCGTACGTCTATTGCTCGTGCAACGCGGCGCGGACTTCGGAGCGCGACCCGGCTCGGCCCCCGTGCGTATGGGCTGGCCCGACATGCCGCCGGCCGTCATGGAACTCGGCCGCGGCTCCCCCACAGGCCTGGTCTTTGTCGAACACCCGCTCTGGCCCGCCGACATGCAAGGTCGGCTGCTCTCCGGCGATTGGTCCGAGGGCCGCGTACTCGCCTTGGACATCCAGCCTGATGGCGCGGGTTACTCAGCCAGCGCCGAGACCTTCATCGGTGGCGGCAGCGCCCTGCCCGTAACGGACCTCGAGCTCGCGCCGGATGGTGCGCTTTGGATGTGCAGCGGCGGTCGCGGCGTCGCCGGTTCCGTCTGGCGCGTGCTGCCGCCCCAGGCTGAGCATCCCTTTGCGGTCGACCCCGTAGACCGCATCACTGCCCAAGCCCAACCCACTAGCGCGTTCGGGCGCGCCGCGCTCAAGCTGCAACTTGAGGCCGGCGGCGCAGAGCTCGTACAAGCCTTGCAGGCCGTGGTCGAAGACTCGAATGCCTCACCCCTGCGCAGGCAACGCGCGCTGCTCGCACTTGTCCTCGGCGACACAGAGAGCGCAACCACCTGGGGCGCAGCGCTGACCACAGAGCAAGCCAAGGCAATGGACCCCACGCTCCTGGCTCTGATGCTCGACGTCTCACCGCACAACCGCGCTTCGCGAGCATCACTGCTCGGTACAAGCGCCGGCACCCGCCGCGCCTGGGAGCGCGCACG
>JBLIOL010000298.1:0-6703 GCA_047639615.1 Planctomycetota bacterium
GCAATCGGAACACGAGACGTAGTGTCAGTGCTGTTTCTATTGCAAGGTCAGAGTACTTGCGAGGAGCGCCACGTCTGGTCAGGGGCTTGGCCTTCCATGCTTTGATCGCTGCGGGTGTGATCCAGAGAGTGATGTCACCGCGCTGGACGTGAGCACGGTCGTACTTGGCCCAGTTAGTGACACGGTATCGGGTCTTGAAGTTCGGGTGCACGCGGGAATTCATGCCGATGCCTTCGGACAACAGAGGCTCGAAGCATAAGAAACGACCTCCTGGGGCCTTCGAGGGCGGCGAATAATGCACCAACGCCCGGTTGAAGTGCCGAGGCAAGAAGGGCTCGGGCTACTTCCAAGCGTACCTATGGACCTTTGTTAATCCTGATGTCACGGGTGTCGCCTTCCGCTTCACTCTTGGCCGGTCGGCACAGCAGCTACAGGCGCACCTCGAAGGAGCACAGGCTGCCTATCTCATCGGTGACGCCTACGCTGGAAACTTCGCCGCTGCGCGCGAAGCAGGATCGCAGAGATTCTACCCGCGCGCTGGGCCGAGAATTACGCCGCGAAGGCGACGAAATAACGGGCTGCTTCGTACCGCAGAGCCTCCACTGGGGACTTGGAGGGGGCTTCGGACGCTTACGGGGGAGCCGTCGTGCTTAGATTCGGCGAGGGATAACCCTGGCCCTAACTACATCCTAGTCCTGAAGGATGATTTCATTTGCCTGCTTCCCAAGTGCAATCACATCGAGGATAAAATCGCTAGGAAGAGGATCGGGAGGGCCACCCTCCTGAGACTGAAAGGCTCTACTCCGATCCCAGGAGACATATTCACCTTCCGCGAACCGATACTGCCTGCTGTTGCGCAGGAACTGCAGGCGGTACGGACTTTCAATGGGCGGATCGCCTTTTCTTCTGAGTGGTAGGGCTCTACCAGCAAGCTCCATGTCGATCGCTATCGCCGTCGTGAGTACCTCGTCGACTGCATTCAGCAGCCCCACGGATCCAGTAGGTTCGCCTTCGAGAACTTTGAGATGTTTTGTCATGAGCTCCGCGTTCCAGTCGGCAAGAACTGCCGCTAGCGGACCGGCTGCTGCACTTGAAGGCAATTCGGCTGGCTTGTTGGCGGGTGGAGCGGCCGTATTGGCCTCAGTACTGTTCAGAGCAGTCCTGATAGCCCCGGGACCAAGTTGCGGAATCATGATCGGTGCATTGGCCTCAACCTTTCTGTGACCTGCCTCCGAAACTGCGCTTTTCGCCTGGATAGAGGAGTCTACATCCTGCTCGATATCAGATCGGGTCACGAAGAAGATCGCAATGACAAGAGCGATAAGAGTGAGGTACGCGGATCTCATACTCATTCTAGTTGGGGCACTCACAATCTAAGTAAAAAGTGATCAAGTATTCAATATCAATCGGTGGCCCGGCATCCCCGAGGATCGCGACGAGCAGGTCTTGACCCCTGCCACAATGAGGGTCCAGCGTCTGGTTGGATGTCCCAGCCCCCACATGAAGGTCTGTCGCCCCACGATTGTTCTCTATCGCAATAATCCAGCTAGTCCCAATGGTGTTGTAGTTGACCGCATAAGTTTGATAGCAAGCCTTGCACTTGTCGCAGGGGTCGAGTGTGTCGGATCCTCCCGGCTTGGAGTTGCCGGGGATTACGGTGAGGGTCACACCTGCGGGGAATGTACCTGTCTCTTCAGGCGCGTCCTCGATGGCAGCGCAGGTGTACGAACACTCATTCATCGCGGGGATGAACGCCAAGGCAGCAAGAAATACACTCAGAAGTGTAGTCATAAGTCAATTCCTAGTTGAATGATCCAGTTGAGAGGAAGTACCTGAAGCCCATGTGCCTAAGCTCCCTTTCATCAAAAACTCTTCATAGCCAACTCCCCTAACGCTCTAGAGTGCGGATTCGGGCGGGCTTTCTCGAGAAAAGTTGACCGCCTCGCCGCCGGGAAGTTGGCCTTCTCAGAGGTGGTCCCACACAACGGAGCCAGGCACTGCGTTTGAATTGGTTATCCTGAGGGCGGCGCAGGCGACCCATCATGACCAGACGGAAACGACGCAACCACAGTCCGGAGTTCAAGGCGCGTGTAGCACTTGAGGCTCTGAAGGGCATCAAGCCAATTCACGAGATCGCGGCAGACAACGAGATACATCCGGTGCAGGTCTCCCAGTGGAAGACGGAACTCCAGGAGAACATGTCCGAGATCTTCGAGCGGAAGAACGCTCGCTCTCAGAAACGGATGAGGAGCAGAAGCAGATCGAGCGCCTTGAGCGCAAGGTCGGTCAGCTTGTCGTTGAACGCGACTGGCTCGTAAAAAAGTCCAAGGAGTTGGGGGATCGACTGATGAGGAAGAACTTCATCGATCGGGGTCACCTTCACCTCTGTATTCGATGCCAATCGGAACTGTTGGGCATCAAGAGGAATCGACTGTCAGCGAAGACCCCACACATAAGCGAGGACGACCTGAAAGTCTGCGCTGAGATCGACATCATTCACCTGTCGCGTCCTTACTACGGTTCGCGCAGAATGACTGTTGAGCTCCGCCGGATGAGCATCACAATCGGGCGAGGCCGTACACGGCGCCTGATGCGATTGCTGGGTATAGTCGCTTCCTATCCGAAGCCGAGAACATCGCTCAAGGCACAGAATCACAAGATCTACCCGTATTTGCTTCGGGACCTGGTGATCGAAAGGCCGGACCAGGTGTGGTGTTCCGACATAACCTACATCCCAATGAGGCGCGGCTTCGCCTACCTCGTCGTGATCATGGACTGGCACAGCCGAGCCGTGCTGAGCAGGCGCATCTCGAATACGTTAGACACAGCGTTCTGCGTTGACGCTCTCTTGGAGGCACGCGCAGTCGCGGGAACATGGCCAGAGATCATGAACACGGATCAAGGTTGCCAATACACGAGCAAAGTCTGGACAGAGGTGCTCATCGACGCGGGAGTTCAGATAAGCATGGACGGCAAGCGGCGCTGGATCGACAACGTGATGGTCGAGCGTTTCTGGTGGAGCATCAAGTACGAGGACATCTACCTGCGCGAGTACATCGACATCGCCCAACTTGAGGTCGGGGTCGACAGGTGGATCGATTTCTACAATCACGAGCGGCCTCATCAGGCGCACGGTTACGAGACGCCCTGGTCCATATGGACCAGGCAGCACGAGGCGCAGGCCGCGTGATCACCTGCGAGGAGGGGCAGCTCCGGCCTTCGGCCTCCACAGCCCCTCCTCACGGACACCAACCCCTATTCACTTCACAACCTAGCCCTGCAATCCCCGAGGCAAGCTAACTAAAGCCTGGTGCCTGACTGGCTCCGATGGACGACCCACCTCTCGCGGCAGAGTGCCCGGAGCAACAATCTCGGCGCAATAAAGTTGGATAGGCCCTGAGACGCAGCCAAAGCTCCACCGAGCTTCCCCGGCCTAGAGAGCGCACCTCCAATCCGGAGCTCCGGCGGGCTCGCGAGCTCCTCCCATAAAGTAGCGAGCCGCCCAACTTGTTGTCGTCGAAGGACAACAAGCTGGGCGGCTCGGTATTGTTGAAGGTGTCGGAGCGGGGAGCCTAGGGAGCGATCGTGTAGCGGACCGCTCCTGTAAGCAGACTGCCGAATGTGTTCTGAGCATCGCGACCCCAGAATTGAGCATGGATCGTCGTGCCCGGTATCGAGAGGTAGCCCGCAGGGTGGCCGCCAAGTCCGCCGCTAGCGAAGGTGTTCATGTCGAAGAATGCCTGGCCGTCGCACTGTCCGGGAGTGCCTGTGGCTTGTACTGGAACGGCGCGTGAGATGGATGCAACACACAAGTTGCCGCCCAAGATCGGTGTGTTGCCTGCCCCTTGGTTCGTATACACCAGGATGGCCGCCTCGCCCGGGATCATGCCGGCGGCTCGGACGACGAAACCCGAATTCGCACTGACTCGCGCATCGCCCTCGGTCCAAATGGTGGGCAATGTGCCGCATGAGTTCGGCTTCGCTGGGCAGTGGTTACCCGCCGCGAGGGCCATGTCCACTGCAGCAAGCGCATCGATGCGGCCCCATCCGTAGCGGTTGTCATTGCCGTTCGGACCAAGGTCCAAGGCGGTGAGCTCAAGAATCGACTTCACCGAGGCGTGATCCAGTGAGGGGTCGGCTTGCAGGATCAAGGCCGCGGCCCCGGCGACGTGTGGAGTCGACATGGACGTGCCAGGGAGGACCGTGTAGCCCAAGCAGAGGTTGTGTGACAAGGTGGCATTGCCCTCAGCAACTACATCGGGTTTCTTGTAGCCGGGACGGAATGGGTGATCGTTGTACGGAGCAACGTTCTGCCATGTCACCGGACCACGGCTTGAGAAGGAGGCGAGTTGATCGCTGCAGTTGACCGCACCGACCGTTATCACATCGGGGACATCGCCCGGCGTTCGCACGTTATCAGGATCGTTGACGTTACCGCCTTCATTGCCAGCCGAGTAGATCACAGTCATGCCAGTAGCGATGCTGTTCTCGCATACCGCGCGCCAAGTCGCACGGTCGGGATTCCAGTTGTGCTGCCACCCGAGGCTGGCAGTCGAGATGTCGGCTCCATTGTCGACTGCGTACTGCATGGCCTCCCATACCGACTGCTCCCCGGTAAATACGCTGTTATCGTAGCGGAGGATCATCACTCGCGCTCCGGGGGCGACACCACAAGCGGAGCCGGAAGTACCGTCACCAGCGACAGTCCCAGTCACGTGAGAGCCGTGCCCTAAGGTGTCTGTGAGATTGTTGGAGTTGCCATCGAAGTTCCACCCGCGCGTATCGTCAACGTACCCGTTGTTGTCGTCATCGATGCCGTTGTTTGGGATCTCGTTCGGGTTGGTCCAGATCCGGTTCTGGATGTCCCGATGGCTCACACACAGCCCAGTGTCAATCACTGCGACCACGACTCCCGTGCCGTTGATGCCGCGCTGTGACCATACGTCAGGCGCGTTGATCAAATCGAGGCCACAGGTTGGGTTGCCTCCCAGAGCCGGGGCGGAGGTGAGCACCTCCTCAGTGGGTGCGTGAACATTGCGATGGACATAGGCGACATCTTCGCGTGCCGCGATCTCGAGTACGACGGAAGAAGTTACCTCAGCCCCCACAACATTGTGAATCCACAGAGAGCGAAGCGCTTCGGCGGCGCGCAGCTCCAAGAACTCGATCAATTCAGCTTGGGTCGATCGCGCAATCTCCTTGAGCTGCGCCGTCACCTGCTCTCGCCGCTGTTGCTTGGGCAGGGCTGCGCCAATGGCTTGCAGTTCCGCGTAGGAAGCGTGCTCGCGCAACACTATCGTCACGGGGATGAGCCGGTCCGCGCGGGCTGCCTTCATGACCTGGGCCAAGTCGCCGCGAATTTTGGTGTCTAAGTCCTGTGCTGAAGTGGTTCCGAGGAGAAGGACCGCCAGCGTGAAGGTAGCCGTTGTCTGGTGCATGCAGTTGATTCTGGAGGTAGAGAGCGAGTTCAAGTATGCGAGTCTAAAGCATGTCTCCACCGACGGACTCTCTCCAATCCCTGGCGTTCCCTCCCGCAGCCCTCGATGTCCTTAGGTTTCCCCCCGGGGTGCACACAGCGGGCTGATCGTGCCCATTTGATACAATTGGACTTACTCGGCCACAAGGGTCCCTGCTCCGCGCGCTGATCCCTGAAGTGCCGGTGCGACAGTGGGTCCTCTCCATGCCGTGGCGCCTGCGCTTTCTGCTCGCCTCGGATCCGGAGCTTTGCCAGGTAGTCCGCCGCTCCTTCCTGCGCGCAGTATTCGCCTTCTACCGATCCCTTCTCGAGCCCGAGGGCATTGCAGAGGGCCGCACCGGAGCGGTGAATGTCGAGCAGCGGTTTGGGGCTGCTCTCAATCTCAATGTTCACTTTCACGCTCTCGTTCTGGATGGCGTATACACCACAGCTAGCCCCTTCGCTTCGCCGGTCTTTCACCAAGTGCCCGCGATCGATCAGCAGGACATCACCCGCCTCCTCGATACCGTTCAGGCGAGCATCATGCGTCTCTTGCGCAATCGCGAGCTTTGGCCCAAGCCAGGCAAGGAGCATGTCGAAGACGAGGTCGAGCCCGACTCTCTCCTCCCTTTACTGACCGCCGCGTCCATTCAAGGCCGTGTCGCCCTTGGCTCCGACGCCGGCAAACAAATCGAACGCGCTGGCGAAGAGCCCATGGACGCTGACCGCTTCGACGCGGGAGCCGGCAGCCTATGCGCCAATCAGAACGGCTTCTCGTTCCGCGTCCTGGCGTGCACTTGGTCACTTATCACGGAGTGTTAGCCCCCGCTTCCTCAGGGCGAGACATGATCGTGCCTGCCCCGCCATCCCGGGTTGACCACCCCGGCGAGGCGTGGAAAGGGTCGATTGTCGTGGGCCCTCCCTGGTACGTCCAACCTCGAGGGCTTGAACGAAGTTGGTGGAGCGAGCAGCTCTGTCGCCACTGGCTTGCCCGCACCTCCAGTTTGGCAATCTAGAGGAGAGGATAGGAATTTCAAGGTGCCATTTTTTGCCCGACTCAGTGGCGCGGCCCCCCTCGAGGAGGCGCTCCTGAACCGGTCCGGGCAGCCAGGCAGGCGATTCTGCTGCGTTACGGAGCCACTGCCAACCCATCGAGGCCGAAGATGCTGTATGCGGCTTCTCTCGAGACAGACCTCCCCCACAAGGCGGCCTTCCAGCAGCCGGTTTCGGGTGGTCAGCAGCTCGCCC
>JBLIOL010000299.1:0-6667 GCA_047639615.1 Planctomycetota bacterium
CCCATAGTGGTGGCTATTTGGGGATTCTGGCAACGCAGCCAGGCGCTTCGTGGGAGCCGAGCGACAAGTCGCTGTTTTTAAGCGGGCTGCTAGCGGTTCAGCGAGATCTGGTCGGTGCTGAACAGACCGCTGGTGTCCTCAACGGAGACTGCCAGGACAGCCTGGAAGTCTTCGAGAATCACCGGCAACGGGGTGCGCAGAACCAGGCCGGCGGGGCCAGCGTGATCCAGAATGAAAAAGTCGCGCAAGCGGCTGAAGCTCAGGGGCTGCAGGTTCACGGAGAGCTGCAGGGTGCCCAGGTTGATGTCGCTGAAGCCGTCCGGGTCGGAGATCTCAAGCCAGATGTAGCCGAGGGGATCGCGACGCAGGTCGATCGTCGGGCCGTGCACGTTCTGGTTACCCGTGTGATTGATGACGGCCACGGAGTCGATGTCCGCGTTACCGTCCACGCCACCGCTATCCCAGATGGTCACGAAGCGCGTGTCCACTTCGTTGCCCGCGATCAGGTCCACGAGACGCACGAACTCAATGGCGTTCAGGTCGACCAAGCCCATGGAAACCAGGGGATGATCGTGGAGGTCAGCCAGGTCGAAGGCCTCGCCGCCGGCCAACACCGGGTTCAAAGGGTCGATGCTGTTCGTGTCCACGTTCGCCACGGGCGGAACCATACCGGTGAGACCGGAGTAGGAGCCCCAGGGCAGCAGCTCGAAGGAGCTCGCGAACGGGCCTTGCGGGCCGTCGTAACGCATAGGGAAACGGGCGAAGTCCACACCGTTGGAGGAGACGTCGACCATGGCCATCTCGGGAAAGATCAGGCCACCAAACTCGAAGCCGTTCTCGTAGACGATGAAGTCAGCGCCCGGACCGTCGGTCAGGGTGACGTCGAAGTCCAAGGTCACGTCGCCGCCTGTGCCGAGGGTCAGCACGTGGGTGCCGGCTCCGCCGCGGGGGCCGCCCAGGATCAGGGCCGGGTCAAAGAGGCCGCTGCCACCGCCTTGGTTGAAGGACACCACGCTGGTGGCGTACTCCACTTGGGCTGAAGCAGAGATGGAGAGAGAGAGGGTGCCCAGGATGGGCAGAAGTAGCTTTCGCATGAAACTCGATAGGGTGGTTGCCCTCGACGTTCGCGCGCGTCGGAAGGCGGCCTTTAGGAATGAAATCCACGGACAGGCCTCCACCGACGCGGATGCAGCCCTCTGGGCATGCCTCCGGCGGCTACGAGGATCCTTATCGCGAGGACTCGTGCGCTAGGCTCCGGTCAGGTCTTCTGACTCGCGACTCAAACCCCGAGGCGCCCCTTCCCGCACCCGTGAAGGAACAGTGGTTACTGGCGATCGAGTTGTCGCTCACAGCGGCGGGACCGTGATGGATTTGCACCATACTTCCCTTGGCCGGAGATGCACGGGTTGTAGCAACACAGCCCCTGCGTTGGGCGAATTTTCACCGCAAAGCCCCGTGCTGAGCCCAATGCCCCAATTCGGGCACTCCGAACCGGTCTACTCGGCGCGGGCGAGGAGCAGTTGACGCTCCGCTTCGGAATCAAAGGCAGCACCCGCAAAGCTCCCAAAGGTGCTCAGCACGGAAATACCGCGGCTCCCCAGCAGTTCCGCCATCTCCGCGGGCTCATACATACGCACATCTTCGCGCCAACTATGGACGCGCCCATCGGGGTGCTCCAAGCGCACCTCCTTGGTCACCCGACGGCCCCCCTCCTCCAGCGCACGCCGCTCGATCAGGCGCGCCCCGCCCTGCTCGCGTTCCGACTCCGGCACCAGGCCGGCGCGAATGCGCGCGGGGTTCATCAGGTCCATCACGAGGAATCCGCCGGGCCGCAAGACACGCGCAATGCCGTCCAATACCTCGCCGTCGCCAGCCTCTCCGAAGTAGCCAAAGGAGCTGAAGAGGTTAGCCAAGGAATCGAAGGAGTCCGCCCCATAGGGCAGCTTGCGGGCATCTCCGCGCAAGAGCCGCCCGTCCAGGCGCTCGCCCTCGGGCAACCCGCTGGCCTGCACCAAGAGCTCCTCAGAGAGATCTAGCCCGAACACATCCAAGCCTGCCTGAGCCATTGCCAAGCTGTGCCGCCCGAACCCGCAGCACAGATCCAGGGTGCGCCCCTGCAGCCCCTGCTCCACGAGCCAGTTCACCTCCGCACGGGCCGATGCCAGGTCTCGATGGGGATAGACCTCGCGATAGTCAGCCTTGAAGGCTGTCACGTACCAGGGTTCGATGTTTTTCATGGGGGCTGGACCAATAGGTAGGTCTGCGGCGCAGGATAGAGATCGAACCACGACACCGCCGCAACTCTGGGCCGGTTTCCTGGGAACCTATGGGATCACAAACCTGGATCGATCGCGCGGCTAAGGAAGACCGCGAAGCCCGTCAGCTCGCCCCCTACGGCTTCCCCAGCGCCAATTCCGCTGGGCGCGCCTTTACCGAGCCGAAGGACCGCCTGCGCACGGAGTTCGAGCGCGACCGCGACCGCATCCTGCACAGCACCGCCTTCCGGCGCCTGATGTACAAGACCCAGGTCTTCCTCAACGAAGAGGGCGACCACAACCGCACGCGCCTCTCCCACAGCCTGGAGGTCAGCCAGGTGGCGCGCAGCCTGGGCTCGAGCCTGGGCCTCAACGAGCACCTGTGCGAGGTGCTCGCACTCTCCCACGACCTCGGCCACCCGCCCTTCGGCCACCGCGGCGAGGTCGCCCTCGACGAACTGTTAAAGGACGCCGGCGGCTTCCGCCACAACGCCCAGGTGCTGCGCGTGGTCGACCAACTGGAACGCCGCTCGCCCGCCTACCCGGGCCTCAACCTCACGCGCGAAGTACGCGAGTCGCTGCTCAAGCACGAGACCGATCAGGACTGGCCCCGGGACTTCCTGCCGCGCCCCGCTCACCCGATCCTCGAAGCCCAGGCCGTCGATCTAGCCGACTCCACCGCTTACAACAAGCACGACCTGGAGGACGGCCTGCGCGCGGGCATGTTCAGCTGGGACGAACTGCACGACGAGGTCGAGCTCTGGCGCTCCGCTTGCGCAGTCGTGGAAGATTCCCACCCCGGCTTCCTGGCCGGAACGGACGACACCAACCTGCGCGTGGTGCGCGTCACAAACCAGCTCATGGGTCTGTGCATCGACGACCTGCTCCAAACCAGCAGCAAAGCCCTAGCCCTCGCCGCCCCCACAGACCCCGTCGCCGCCCAAGAATGCCCGCGTATGCTCATCCGGCACAGCGAGCTATTCGGCCCGCAAGTCGCGGAGCTAGCGCGCTTCCTGCACCGCCGCTTCTACCGCCACGAACACCTCCAGCGCTTCCTGGTCTACGCGCACAATGTGCTCGAGGGCCTAGTGCAAGCCTACCGCGCCAAGCCCGAGGAACTCGCACCCTGGTACCTGCAATGGTCCGAGCAAGTTGGTCTCGAGCGCGCCGTATGCGACTACGTGGCCGGCATGACCGACCGCTTCGCACAGGACGAATTCGCACGCCTCGTAGGCGAGCTACCCAGAGGATTTCTGCGCTAGCTTCACCGCGATCCAAGCAAGCCCCGCGCTGACCAATAGCCAGCGTACAGCGCGGTTACGGTAAGCCTGTGCAGGCTCCGGTACGGGCCCGGATATAGGCCCGGATATAGGCCCGGATATAGGCTTCGTTGCAGGCTCATGCCCCTCGCCACGCAGGCCACCGAAGAGCGGCTCCACGTGATCGTCGTCAGGCCGCGGTTTCCATTCGGGGCTGCTCATCAGGTCGAGTTGTAGCGGCGTCGGAAGAGGACCACGCTGATCAGAATGAAGGCGCTGGCATAGCCTAGCAAGACAACGATCTTGGGCAGAATGCCATCCAATTCGCCCGTGGCGAAGAGCCCCTTCCCGTACCAGAGCGCGCCGTGATAGGCGTCCATAGCCCAGGCCGTGACAGTGAAGTTGCCCAGGAACTGGAACCAATCCGGCGTGACCTCGCGCGGGAACCAAGCTCCGCCGACTGCACTCATCAACAGGATGATGACCGTGGAGATACCCTCCAACTGCTTGCGCGTGCGGCAAGCGGTAGCGAAGACCATGCCCATGGCGCCCACCGCTAGGCACAGGGCCAGGGAGGTCACGACCAGAGGCACGAGATGCTGCCCGACGGGTACATCGAAGGCGATCCAGCCAAAGAGGAAGAGCGACAGCAATTGAAAGCTGCCCACCACCACCATGAATCCGTACTTGGCGAAGAGCAGGGCCAGCCCGCCCGCCGGTGAGAGGCGCAAGCGCAGCAGTGCACCCGAGGCTTCCTCATCCAGCAGCCCGCCACCGGCGGCCACCAGGTTGAACATCAGCATCATCACCGCCATGGCCGCAAAGGCATGGCTCGAACCAGCCGAAGGCGGCGGGCCGTCATCCGCTTCAGCACCGGCGCTGACCACATCCTCCGCTACGACGCCGAGCAAGCCCGGTCCCTCGCCGAGGAAATCGAAGCCTCCGAGCCCACCACCGGCCTCAGGGTTCTGGGCGCTGTCCGCATCCGCCGGCATGCTCGAGAACAACTGGTCGAAGCTCCCCCAGGTGGATTCCATCAGCTGCTCAGCGCGTTTCAGGCCCGCGTCCGGAACTCCCAGCATGCCCACCACGGAGCGCATCAGCGCCGGGCCGCCCAGCTCCAAGTTAACCTGCGCCAGAGCGAACATCAGGTTGCCCGAGATGACCTGCTGTGAGATGTAGGAGGCCTGGTCCTGCAGCAGCCGCGTCTCGGGAATGCTGCCCGATAGAAGCTCTGCACCGAAGCCCTCCGGGATCACCAGCGCCGCCGGCGCATCGCCGTTGCGCACCGCTCCGCGGGCCTCTTCCATGAGCGTGATGCGCAGGCCATCGCCGCCCTGCAAGGCTTCGATCAGCTTGGCAGAAGCCTCGCTATGGTCGTCGTCTTGGATCAGCAGCCGCACCTTCGGCAAGGCGCCACCGCCCCCACCGCCGCCGCCCATCATGGAGCTCATGGCCGAGCCCATGACTGTCGCCAGCAGCACCGGCAGCAGAACAGTCAGCATGACCGCTACCTTGTCCCGGAAGAACAAGCGCAGATCCTTGCCTATCAACGTCAGTATGGTGTTCAGCATTACTCGCTCCCGTCCCGCAGGTCTTTGCCGGTCAGGGCTAGGAAAATCGACTCGAGGTCAGGTGTTTCGCTGCCACACTCAACCTCGAAACCGTGTTCGCGCAAGAGGGCCGTTGCCGCCTGCATGTCTGTGTTCTGTGCTAACTCCAAGGTGCGCGACTCGCCGGCCTTGGCCGCCTGTGCCGCGTGTAACTCGGCTAGAGTGCCCGCCGCCACCAGGCGGCCTTCGTCCATGACGACGATACGATCACAGAGTCGCTCCACTTCGCCCATCAGGTGCGTTGTGTAGACCAGCGTCACCTGGCCGCGCAGGCCCTCGATCATCTCGAAGAGATGGTTGCGCGACTGCGGGTCAACCCCCGCGGTCGGCTCGTCTAGGAAGACCAGCTCCGGCTCGTGCAGCAGTGCGGAGACGAGGTTCAAGCGGCGTTTCATGCCTCCAGAAAACTCCCCCACGCGACTGCGCCGGCGATCCTCCAGGCCCGCGGCCTGCAGTGCCCAATTCACCCGCTCGCCGAGGCGCGTGCCCCGCAAGCCATAGATCTTGCCCAGAAACTCCAGGTTCTCGGCCGCGCTGAGCTCGTCGTACAAGGCGATCTCTTGGGGCACCAGTCCGATGCGCTGGCGCAGCTCGGAGCCCTGCGTGGCCGGATCCAAACCCAGCACCCGCACCTGGCCCTGGGTGGGTGCGAGCAAGGTGGCTAGCACCTGAATCGTGGTGGTCTTGCCGGCGCCATTGGGGCCTAAGAGCCCCAGGAACTCGTGCTTGGCTACGTCGATGTCGAGTTCGTCCACGGCCCGGCGCTCCCCGAAGGAGCGCACGAGACCGCGCACGAAGATGGCTGATTCATTCATGGTGGGAGGAGGGAGGACCAGAGCCGGAGCCCTTGCGCGTATCCTCTTGTGCACTCCAGAGGCCAAACCCTTCAGTCCAACTTGGTCTTTCTGCTCCCATGTCCCTCTTCGGCCACCACTTCAGCGACCCGAGCCTACTGGCCCTGGCATTGACCCACGCCTCCACCGAGGGGCCCGTGGACAATGAGCGCATGGAGTTCCTGGGGGATGCGGCTCTGGACCTGGTGGTGGCTGAGGAGCTCTACCGACACCATGCGGACCTGCAGGAGGGCGAGCTGACGCGCCTCAAGGCACGCGTGGTCTCGCGCGCCTCCCTGGCCGAGGTGGGCCGTCTGCAAGAGATCGGTAGCCACGCGAAGTTCGGCCCCGGCCTCGCGGGCAAGATCCTCTCGCGGGCGGTGCTGGCCAATTTGGTGGAAGCTGTGTTGGGCGCCATCTACCTGGACGCCGGCCTCGAGGCCGTACGCGACAGCGTGTGTCTGGTCCTCGCCGACGCCCTGCAGGAAGTCCGCGAGCAGCGCACCGCTCCCCCGCCGAAGCAGGCCCTCCAGCAAATCACCCAGGAGCGCTGGGGCAGGCCGCCGATCTATGAGCTGATGGAGAGTCGCGGCCAAGCGCACGCGCGCGCGTTCCTGATCCAAGCCAAGGTTGGTGAGCAAGTGTTCCCCAGCGCCTGGGGTCGCACGCGCAAGGAAGCTGAAGGCTGGGCCGCTGCGGAGGCCCTC
>JBLIOL010000300.1:0-6577 GCA_047639615.1 Planctomycetota bacterium
CCGCATCCAGACTGGCTGGAGGCGGCCCCGGCGGAGGTCGGAGCCGAAGCTCCGATTGCAGGCTCGATCAGGCTCCGGCGCCCACCGCGAAGCGGCGGAAACCGTCGAGCGTAGTGCCTGCGCCCATGGCGGCCTCGAGGGCCTTCTGGACGGTGGTCTTGTCGTCCTTGACCCAGGGCTGCTCGGTGATGACCTGCTGGGCGAAGAACTTCTCGAGCTGACCGGCCATGATCTTCTCTTGGATGTTCTCGGGCTTGCCCTTGAGGCCTTCCTTGATGATCTCCTTCTCGCGCTCGATAGATTCGGCACTGATCGTGTCGCGGTTCAGAGCACCGGGCTTGTAGACCACGATGTGCATGCAGAGGTCCTTGAGAGCGCCAGCATCGGGGCTTCCGGTGGTGACGTTGACGAAGCCGCCCTGCATCTGGTCGTGGTGCACGTAGCTGGCCACGGCGCCGCCAGGATTCGAGTAGAAGCCCACGTCGGCGATCTGGATGTTCTCACCCAGGCGGCCGATCAGCAGTTTGATGGCGTCAGCCACGGTGCCCTCACCCTTCCAGGTCTGGGCCAAGCAGGCCTCCAGATCGGCGGGCTCGTTCTCGAGCACGTGAGCGGCCAGGTCGGCCATGAAGCCTTCGAAGTCGGGAGTCTTGGCCACGAAGTCGGTCTCGCAGGAGATCGACACCATAGCGCCGCGCTTGCCATCCTCGGAGATCGAGGTGCACACGCGGCCCTCGCCGGTGTCGCGGCCGGCTTTCTTGGCGGCGGTCTTGAGACCGGACTTGCGGAGCTCGTCGAAGGCCTTTTCCAGGTCGCCTTCGGTGGCGACGAGTGCCTTCTTGCACTCCATCATGCCGGCGCCGGATTTCTCACGGAGTTCGCGGACGAGAGCAGCTGTGATGTCAGCCATGATTCTTGGTGGCAGGACTACCGCGCGGAACGCGGCTCACTGCCCTGGGGTATCGAGGGGTCTAGACAGGGAGCCCGGTCCAGCGGACCGAGCAAGTAAACAACGGAAGATGGACTTGCGGAAGCAGCCTCAGTGGGCCACCTCCGCAAGCAAAGCCTTACTCGCCAGCGGTGGGCGCCGGGGGAGTGGCGCCAGCAGCAGGAGCGGCCGGAGCGGCCGGAGCAGCTTCAGCAGCGGGAGCGGCCGGAGCAGCTTCAGCAACCGGAGCAGCTTCAGCAACCGGAGCAGCCTCAGCAACCGGAGCAGCCTCAGCAGCTTCAGCAGCCTCGCCTTCCTTCTTGGAGGGCAGCGGACGTGCCGGACGGGAAGGACGGGGCTCGCCACCCGGGCCGGGCTCGGGAGCCTTCTCGGAGACGCCCATGGTCTGCACGCGGTCGGAGTGCTGGTGCCAACCGTCTTCGACGGAGGTGATCAGCTGCTCGACCAGCAGGCGCACGGACTTGAGTGCGTCGTCGTTACCGGGGATCACGATGTCCACGTGGGAGGGGTCGCAGTCCGTATCCAGCAGGCCGATGACGACGATGCCCATCTTGCGGGCCTCGCGCACGGCGTTGCCCTCGCGCGAGGGGTCGATCACGACCATGGCGCCGGGCATGCCGGACATCTCGCGGATGCCGCCCAGGTTACGGGTGATCTTGCGCTTCTCGCGGCCGATGGAGGCCAGCTCTTTCTTGGTCAGCTTCTGCTCGGCAGCGGCCTTCTCGTCGATGGCCTCGAGTTGCTCGAGACGACGCAGGCGACTGCGGATAACGGAGAAGTTGGTCAGCGTGCCGCCGATCCAACGCTCGGTCACAACGGGCATGCCCGTGCGCTCGCCGGCGTCCAGGACCACGCCTTTCACCTGGCGCTTGGTGCCGACCCAGAGAACGGTCTGGCCTTCGGAGGCGATGTTGAACAGCAGGTTGCGTGCACGGATCAAGCCGCGCATGGTCTCGCGCAGGTCGATCACGTGGATCGCGCCACGACGCCCGTGAATAAAGGGCGCCATCTTCGGGTTCCAGCGAGAGTGACGGCAGCCGAAGTGGACACCAGCTTCGATGAGCTGGGGGACAGTAAGTTTGTCCATGGTGTGCGCCCCGGATTTGGGGGGCGCGAGGTGGGGACTGGGGTGTTTTTTTGGGTGCCCTTAGTGCCGCCCAGAAAAGCTGGGGGGCAGGGAGCCCGGAGAGTTTGGCGCGTCGCAGAAACCCGTCCTGGTCTGAAGCCCCAACACTTGGCTCCCCCTTGCCGGCCATCCCCCTAAATAAGGGGCGCGTCCGAGAGGGAGCGGAGGGCAGCCGACAATTCGGTCTCCGCGAAACGAGCCAAGGAGAATAGCTGGCAGCCCCGTGGTGTCAATCAGGGAGCCTGATATCGGGCCAGCTTCAGGGACACGGTCCCCCTGGAGTCCCCCCCTGGCACGTTCTAAGAAAGGATTGCCCTTCCAGGCCTTCGGGCCGCTGCCAGCAGCCGCCGGCAGAGTATTCTCCGGGAGTATCTTCCGCCAACGGCTCGCCCCTGGCGGGCCCCACCCCCCATGGTCCCCAACCAACCGCACCGTATCCTTGTCTGCGACCACCGCGGCGAGGGCACCCAAAACCTCCTGCGTCCCCTAGCGGCCATGGGGTTTGAGCTGACTTTTAGCTCCGGTCTTGGTGAAACCCTACGTCTGCTAGGCCGCGGGGCACCCAACCTGCTGGTGCTGGATCCGCTCTCCCGCGGCGGCACCGCCGAGCTCGAGCGCCTGCGCGCCGCCCTGCCGCGCACGGGCGTCCCGGTCATGCTGATCGCGGACCCCACGGATCCCCTACCGAGTGTCCTGGCCGCCCGCGCCCTCGGCGACCTGCCCTTCGATCTGGCCTACCGCGGCGCACCCATGGAGGAGCTGCTGCTACGCGTGGAGCAGCTCATGGCCCAGGTAGGCCGCGTGGAAGAGCTCGAGGTCGTGCGCTACGCCGCCACCCACGACGACCTGACCGGCCTGCTGCGCATCGGCCCCTTCGGCGAGCGCCTCTCCGAACACTTCTCCGCCGCCCAACGTCACCACCTAAACCTCGCTCTGGTGATCGTCGACCTGGACCGCTTCGGCGCCATCAACAAGGACTTCGACCACACAGTCGGCGACAAGGTCATCAGCCAAGTAGGTCAAGTCATCGCCGACTTCCTGCGCACGGAGGATGTAGCCGGGCGCATCGGCGGCGACGAATTCGCCATGGTGTTGCCCTACACCCAAAAAGTGGATGCCGCCCGCGTGGTGGGTCGAATCCGCGATCAGGTGGAATCACTCTCCGGCCCCTTACCCGGTGGCGGAAGCCTACGCGTGGCTGCCAGCATCGGTTTCGAGACCTACGACGGCTCCGATTTGGAGAGCGTCAGCATGCTGCGCCGACACGCGGAGATCGCCCTGCGCCACGCCAAACTCCAAGGCGGCAATCGCGCCGTCTACTACCGCAGCCTCGAATCACACGGAGGAGCCGCAGCTCAGACAGCGGCCGAATCCCTGGATACTGAAGGCCCGGCCCTGCAGCCGCCGGAACACTGGCAGCCGAGCGTCATCTTGCCGACGACGCCCTTACGGTCGCACGAGGATCGGACGTAGCCAGTTGGCTCGGTCCATGACCGGGCCATCGCCCGCGTCATCCACTTCCAGCACCAGCTGCTGAACGCCCGCGAGCGATAGGCTAGGCAGGCGCAGGACCGCTTCGCCGGCACGCACGACCCCGCTCTCAAAGAGCTGCTTGCCGTCGGCGATTACGCGGAAGCGTACGGAACCAGCCACCTGTCCACGTCGCGCAGGATCCTCCACCGCAGCCAGGATGCGCAGGCTGGCGAACTCGCCGGCCAGCTCCCAGGTCAAGCGACTGGGCGCGTGCACGCCGATGCCTCGGGTCCAATCACGACCCTCCGCGCGCAGGGGTCCGCCGCCGACACTGCTACCGATGCGGTGTCGCCAGACCATGCCCAGAGGCTCGGCCCCGGGAGGATCGAAGGGCGAGGCCACCGGCCCCGTATCCGCCACCGGCAACCAGCCCAAAAAGGCGTAGCGTCCGTTGTCTACCAGCAGCTCGCGCACGGCACCGAAGGGCACGTTCAGTTTCCCCAGGCGGCCACCGACGCGCACACTGTCGGCGCTGAAGCCCTCCAGATTCACGCTGATGCGATTGCCCCCCACCAGGTCGAGCACCACGGGCTGCACGGGCTGCACGGCTTTGCCGTCGGCATCACCAGGCTCATCACCAGGCTCATCACCAAGCGGTTCCACAAAGAGCGCCGCCACATCCTCCCACGGGTAGGTGCGCTCCCCCAGTCGGCTCTCGAAGAGCACGCCCTCCGGAGAGAAGCCCACCAGCAAGCCCTCGACCTTGTCGATGCCGCGGGGCAGCACCCGGTAGAGCCGGTCGCCCTCTTCCGGGGCAGTGAATTCCTGATCGGCGCGCGCAAGCCGCTCCGGAAAGCGCAAGGCGAGCAAGTGATCGATCGAGATGCGCGCCTTCACGTCCGCAACCATGCTCAGTCCCAGATGCTCCTCGTCGAGGCCCGCGACCGTACCCGCGATCCGGTCGCCACCCGCGAGTTCCACCTCACAAAGCTCAGCGCCGGGCTCCAGAGCCAAACCTGCGACCCCCTCGAAACGTAGAAATACCGCATCCCCAAGGCCTTTCCCACGTAGCTCGCCCAGGGATACCTGACGCGAGATCCCGTCGAGATCCTCCAGCACGGCCTGAATGACCGGCGCGCTGGGCGCATCCTGAAAGGCCCACAGCATGGGTGCAAACAACAGACCCAGGCAGGCCACAAGACGCTTGGCTTTGAATATCACAGGAGAGTCAAGAAGTGGGTGCATCGGGCTTGCGCGCGATGAGTACCAGTGACTGGCCCAGGAAGGGTCCGGTCAGACGATCGATCCAGCGGAAGAGAGTCATACTGCGTGCGATCATACGCAGCTGCCTCGGACCATAGGTCGTGGAGAGCGGTTGCGTACGGCGCAGTACACGACTCTTAAGGAAGTAGGTCGGCACCCCCGCAAGGTTCATGTAGCGCGCCCGCTCGACGATCCAACCGGCGGCTTGCACACGGCGCACGAGATCGCGCCGGTTGTAGCGGCGATAGTGATCGGAGGCCACGTCGATGCTGCCAAAGAGCCAGCTCAAGGCCGGCACCTTGATATAGAGCACCCCACCAGGGGGCGCGATGTCTAGGAAGGTACGCAACAGGGCGGAGTCATCCTCGATGTGCTCGAGCACATCCAAGCAGACGATCGAGTCGACGCCCTTCTCGGCCAAGACTCCGCGCTGTTGATCCAAGTCGATCTGCAGCACCTCCACACCGGGGTCCTGATCGAAGCGCGCGCGCAGGGTGGCAACGTTGTCCGGAGCCAGGTCCACGGCCAACACGCGCTCCACCCGCCGGCGGGCCACCTCGACGAAGTTACCGATCCCGCAACCGGCATCCAGCACGCAACGCCCCAAGCGGCCGCGCGCCAGGTCGAAGACCCACTCGTAATAGGGCACCAGGTGGGCCATGCTCTGGTTGGCCTCCAGATGCTCGGCGGCGTGGGGCAATTTCTCTTGGGCCGCGGCGGATAGATCCCCCGCAGGGGCTTGGTTGGAGTCGGCTTCCTGGGGCTGCACCCGTGCATGGTGGCGACCTGAGGCCTCCGGCGGAACGCCTAGCCTGCCAGGAGTCCCGCAGTGGGTGCTCTGAGGCCCAGGAAGCCGCCTGCCACTATGGCCGCCCCGCCCGGCGGCCCTTAGTCCACCTGCCAAACAGGCAGCGCCCACAGAGCCCCGCCAAGAGGCCCTAAACCCTTGCCTTAGAGCAACTTCCGTATCCGCGCTCAAACGGCACCCTTCTTGCATTACCGGCAGCATCCGCGGTCCCCCCTTCTATCTGGCAATACGCCCAGGGGAAGGCCGCCCGCATTCCACATCAATCCTCCAGGCACGAAAAGCACTCCTATGGCCAAGCAAATGGTCTTCCAGAGCGACGCCCGCGACGCCATCCGGCGCGGCGTTGAAAAGCTCGCCAAAGCGGTCACCACCACCCTCGGCCCCCGCGGCCGCAACGCCGTGCTCGACAAGGGCTGGGGCGCCCCCACCATCACCAAGGACGGCGTCTCCGTCGCTGAGGAGATCCAGCTTTCGGATCCCTTTGAGCAAATGGGCGCCAGCCTCGTCAAAGAGGTCGCCAGCAAGACCAGTGATGTGGCCGGCGACGGCACCACCACCGCGACACTGCTAACCCAGCGCCTCTTCAGCGAGGGCATGAAGGCTCTAACCGCCGGGGCCGCTCCCGCGCGCATCAACGCCGCCATGGCCGATGGCACCCAGGCCATCGTCGCGCAACTGGACAAGATGTCCAAGCCGGTGGCTGGCAAGGCAGAGATTCGTCAGATCGCGACGATCTCGGCCAACAACGATCCCGATGTGGGCAAGCTGATCACGGAAGCCTTCGACCGGGTCGGTCGCGACGGTGTCATCACCGTTGAAGACGGCAAGTCCATGACCACGGAAGTGGACGTAGTCGAAGGCATGCAGTTCGACCGCGGCTTCCTGTCGCCGCACTTCGTGACCGACGCCAACACCATGGAGTGCGTCTTCGATAAGCCCTTGATCCTCATCCACGAGG
>JBLIOL010000301.1:0-6505 GCA_047639615.1 Planctomycetota bacterium
CTAGCACGATCAGCAGTAGGTTGACGCTCACTAGGGCAGCGCCTGTTTCGCCGAGCAGCCCGAACCAGAAGCTGTTCCACCAGGCGGAGAAGGGACCGTTGAACCAGGCTATGTCGCGGTAGAGCACATCGCCCTGGTTGAGGCGCCAGGCGGCGTAGAGTTCGCGACCGTAGTCGACGATGGGCGAGGCCCAGCCGCGCCAGGTCATGGCCAGTAGGCCCGCTAGGAGCAAGCCGCAGGCAAGGGCAACAGGTCGCGGGGAAGGCTGCGATAGTGACGCGTCGTTCCGGGTTTCCGCGGCGGGTTGCACGTCTACTGCTCGCTAGTCCAGAGCTTGAGGGCAACCTGCAGTAGGTCCAAGGGCAGCGGGCCCTGGGAGAGCACCGCGTGATTGAACGCGGGCTGGGAGAAGTCATCGCCTAGGGCCTCGCGGGCGTCCAACTCCATGTGGATCAGGCCGCTGAGGCCGGCCATGCCGGAGCAGGCGGCGCCCGGTTCCTCGATTATGCGTTCGACCGCATCGATGCAAGTGATGAGCGGATAGGCGCTACCTTTGAAGAGGTAGTCGACCGCGTAGGTGCGCGTCCAGCGTTGGTCGTGCAGGCCCGTGTCGGCGACTAGGAGCAAGCCGTGCCAGAGTTCGAGCATCACACGGCCGACCCGGGCTTGGGGGGATTCGAGCAGGTCGAGAAGGTCGGTTCGGCGCGCGGCGTAGAGTCGCCAGCCGGCTTCGAGGGCGGGTGCTTCGGCTAGGCGCAGCAGGTCGGGTACGTCGCCGCCGGCACGCAGGTAGTGCTGGCGCAGGGCTTCGCCAGGGATGCCGGCGGCGCTGGTCCAGGCCGGGGCCAGCCAGCGCGGGATGCGTTCCCAGCCGGCGGTCTCCACACCGAGTATGGGTGCGCGCGTGGTGCGCGAGGGCGCCTGCAGGAAACGCACCGGGACGTGGGTGGCGAGCAGGGGCGCGGGCAGGAGCTTGATACCTAGCTCGAGCTCAGGGGCCTCAGCAACCAGTTGCGCAAGGTTGTCACGGAAGATGCCGGTCCAGCGTGTGACGTCCTCGAGCAGGGCCGCGCGTCCGGCGCCGTCCGTGGGGAGGTACCAGCGCTCGTCTTCGCGCAATACGCGCAGGAAAACCTCGGGGCTGGAGTCGGAGGAAAGTTGGGTTTGCAGGGCGCGTAGGATGGCGCGACGGCGTGCCACTTCGCGCAGACCGAAGGCATGCAGGTCGGCGGGGACCAGGTCCATGTCCGTAGCGCGCACCGTGCGGCTCGAGTACCAGGCGCGGCCGTTGGGGCGCGCCCAGGCTCCGACCTCATTCTGGGCGCGGGGGGCTAACTCTTCGATGCGCAGACTGAGCTCGCGATAGGCGGGGCCCACGTCCTCGAGCAGGATACGTGAAGCCTCGCGCATCCTGGCGCGGCGGGCGGCGGCGTCGATGCCGGACATCGCTTCGACGCGCTTGCGGACCTCGGCCAGCAAGACCCCATCGGTGGGGGTCATGGGATCCGGGCTGGCGTCGGGGGTTTGGTCGAAGGGCGCACCCAAGAGCAGCGTGGCGATGTCTTCTCGCGCCTGGCCGAGCACGCGTCGTGGCGGCAGGGTGCCGAGCTCTTGGCGGCGCTCGAGTTCGCCGCTTAGGTCGCGCAGGGCGGGACCTAGGGCGGAGAGGCGTGCGAGTTGGTCGGCCAGTTCGGCTTCGTTCCTCGGCCAGGGCAAGTCGAGCATGCTCTGGGGCCCCGACATGTGCAGGCCGCCCGCGCGTGAGAGCAGGGGCTCGTGGTCCTGCCACTCCAAGGCTTCGAGCTCGCGCGCCACCATGCGCAGGGCTGCCTCGTGGGTCAGACGTAGGTCGGAACTCAGGCCGCGCAGATCAAAGTCTTGCAGGCGCACAGCTTCTTGCTCGAGCAGATAGCGCCGGCGCTCGCGCCCGTCCTCGTTCACAAGCTGCCAGTAGGGAGCACCCGCCGTGGGGTTTTGCTGGGCGCGGAGCACGGGGCTGCGGTCCAATCTTCCCAAATGCAGCTCTGCCAGCATCTGCTCACAGCGCGGCGCGGCACCCAATTCCAGCTCGCGACGGGGCGCGCCGGGGCCCGGAAGGCCACCACAGGCGGTCCAGATGAGGGTGCTTCCGAGGAGCAGGAATGGAGCGAACGGGACAGGGCGCATGGATTCGACTTGGAACAGGCGTGCGGGCGCATGCCGGCCGCTACTCTACCCTTCTCCTAGCCATTGATTCGCCTTGAACCCCGGGCCGCACCCGGGCCTCTTTGATTTGAGCCAGAACCCGAACTCCACCGCAATCACTCGCAGCATCCGGATCGAAGCCAGAGCCCAGTTGCTCCCGGCCGAGTCCGAGCCCGATCGTGGGCGTTACTTCTACGCCTACAAGGTGCGCATCACGAATGAAGGTGAGCATGCTGCCAAGCTGATCTCGCGTCGCTGGTTGATCCTGGATGCCAACAACCACTCGGAAGAGGTGGTTGGCGACGGGGTCGTGGGTAAGCAGCCGCATCTGGTCCAGGGCGAGTCCTTCGAATACCAGAGCTACTGCCCCCTGCGCACGGCCTGGGGCACCATGGAAGGTGCTTTGACCTTCTTGGGGGATGATGGGGAGACCTTCGATGCCGAGGTGGCGCGCTTTTTCCTCGTCCCGACGGCCGAGAACGCCATCGAACTGGAAGGTTAGCTCGACGGCGGTTGCAGCTTGGGAGGGTGAGCTTATGGTGCTGGCTTGTGCCCCGTTGACGCCTTGCAGACCAACTGAGACCCCATGATCGCCAGCAACTGGTCGCCTGAATCCTGGCGCGCCTGCCCCGTGTCGCAAACCCCGCCTTATGCGGACGGCGGCGCCTTGGCCAAGGCTTCCGAGCATCTGGCGTGTCTGCCGCCGCTAGTTACCAGCTGGGAAATCGAGCGTCTGAAATCGCTGCTGGCGGAGGCGCAGGAGGGCAAGCGCTTCGTGCTGCAGGGCGGCGATTGCGCGGAGACCGTGGCCGATTGCCGGCCGGACGCTATCGCGGCCAAGCTCAAGATTCTGCTGCAGATGTCATTGGTGTTGGTGCACGGCCTGCGTCGGCCGGTGGTGCGCATCGGGCGTTTCGCTGGGCAGTATGCCAAGCCGCGCTCCTCCGCTACGGAGACGCGCGAGGTGGACGGCAAGCCGGTCACCCTGCCGAGCTACTTCGGTGACTTGGTCAATCGCATCGGGTTCACCGCGGCGGAGCGCGAACCCAATCCGGACAACATGGTCTCGGGCTACATGCACGCGGCCCTGACCTTGAACTTCATTCGCGCCCTGGTGGACGGCGGCTTTGCTGACCTGCATCACCCGAAGCAGTGGGACATGGCTTTCACCCGGGAGGCGAAGCTCTCGGCACAGGTGCGCGGGGAATACGAGCGCATGTCCCAGAACCTGTCGGATGGCATGCATCTGATGGAGTCGCTCGGGGAGGCGCGGATTGAGGAACTCACGCGGGTGGAGTTCTTCACGAGTCACGAGGGGCTGAACCTCTTGTATGAGGGTGCGCTTACGCGTCAGGTGCCGCGGCGCCCGGGTTGGTACGACCTCTCAACGCACTTGCCGTGGATCGGTGAGCGCACACGCGCCTTGGAGGGGGCGCATGTGGAGTTCTTCCGTGGCCTGCGCAATCCGATCGGCGTCAAGCTGGGTCCGAAGACTAGCGCTAAGGATGTGCAGGATCTCATGGATGTGCTCAACCCGGGCGACGAGCCTGGGCGCCTGACCTTTATCACGCGCATGGGTGCAAACGAGGTGCTGGAGAATCTGCCGCGCTTGCTTAGCGCGGTGGGCAAGCGACCTGTGCTTTGGGTTTGTGACCCCATGCACGGCAATGCACACACGACTCCGAACGGGGTCAAGACGCGCTCCTTCGATGCCATTCTCGAGGATCTGGAGCGCACCCAGGACATGCACTCCAAGGCTGGAACCTGGCTCGGTGGCGTGCACTTTGAATTGACTGGCGAGGACGTAACCGAATGTCTCGGCGGTGCCGCAGGCCTCTCGGAAGAGGGCCTACTTGCGAATTACGCCAGCCTCTGCGATCCGCGTCTAAACTACCAGCAGTCCCTGGAACTCGCCTTCCTGCTCGCCCGGCGCATGCGCGGGGCTGATTGATTTACAAGCAAACCGAAATCCTCATGCAACGCACCTTTGTACTCGCACTACTCGCCCTCCCGCTGTTGTCCGCCGTTCGCCCGGAGGATAGCTACGACTTGACCCCGCGTTTTGAAGAAGGTCAGTCCTATCTCACGAACACGACCATCGCAGGCACCTACGAGTTGGATGAGGCCTCCGTGTTGATGAATGGCTTCGACATGCTCGAGGGCGGCGCTGCTCTGGATGGCAGCTTTGGTTTCGAGAATACGCAGACCGAGGAAGTGCTCGAGCTGCGTGATGGCAAGGTGAGCAAGTTACGCCGTACCATCGATGCGGAGGATTTCGAGTACGCGGTCGAATTCGACGTCATGGGCGAGTCGAATTCGGACGAGGGCTCGGAGTCGGGCGCGTTGGTTGGGCGCACCCTCGAGATCAGCGTGGACGAGGACGGTGAGGTGAGCGTGCTCGATGTGACCGACGGCGATCTGGAGCCGGCCGATTCGGACGCCTTGGCGGAGCATGACCTCGAGGGGATGGGGGGGCAGGAGACGCTCCCCGATGAGCCGGTCGAGATTGGTGATAGCTGGGACATAGCGACCGACAAGGATGAAATGTTTGCTGTCTTCCGGGAAGGCGTCATGGAGGGCGCTGAGGGTGACGCGAATTCGGCTGACATCGCGGCCGTCGTGGACATTCTCTTGAGCAATTCGAGCCTGGAAGCTACCGGCACTCTCGTGGATGTGGAGGGCAAGGTAGCTCAGATCGAATGGTCGATTACCGCCGAAATGATCGTCGACGATCTGACTGAAATCCTGCTGGCGATTGCCGATCCCGAGGAGATCGGTGAAATCCCCGCCGGCGTGAACTCGAATTTCTCGGTGCAACTCAGCATCGAGGCGGCAGGCAGCTTCGACCTAACGCTGCATCAGCTTACCGAGGTCAAGGCCACGATTGAGTTCAGTATGGAGGCCGGCGCGGCCTTCTCTGAGGATGAGATGGAGCTCGACGCAGGAGCCCTCCTTAGCGGCACTTTCGAGCTCGTGCACACGACCGAGCTGCTCTAGTTCGGCTTACGTGCCGTGAGTATAAGCGTGCCGTTCATGCTCACTTGGTCGGCGCGGGCGGCTGCTAGGAAGCGCTCCCGTTGCTCTTGCTCTACCGTACTCAGCGGCAGGTCGCCGGCGGCGGCGCTGAGTTCCTGTTCTAGGGTGGCTTCCGGGTAGGGAAGCAGGGGCGCGAGGGTTTGGACTTGGCAGCGGGCGTCGCTCGGGAGCAAGGCGATCAGGTCTTTCGCGCTGAGGATATCCGCGTGGAACATGCCGCGGCGGCGATCTTTGTGCTTGAGCCAGCGGTCGATTTCTAGGGCCTGGCGTTGGGAGGGAACTTCTGTGTCGTACCAGGGTTCGGCCAGTTGCACGCCGCTCTTGCACACGCGCCAGGCTTCCGCGAAGGCGGCTGCGGGGTGTTCGAGGTGATGGGGTACGTGGCGCATCACGACCCAGTCGAAGCTGCCGTCTGCGAAGGGTAGTAGCTCGGCGCTGGCGGCGAGGGTACGGCCCGTGGCGAGGGCGGGTTCGGAGGGCTCTCGTTCGATGCCGAGAGCGGGGATGTCATCCGCGCAGAGGGCTTTGACCAGGGCGCCGGCTCCGCAGCCGACGTCGAGTACGCTGCTGGGACGGTTGCTACGCAGGGCTTGCTCGAAGGCCTGCGCCAGCTGTGGTGCTCGGACGCCAGAGAAGCTCGGCTGCGAGGGATCTTGCTGGGGGGAGTTCATGGAATCTAGCCTGCACGGTACTGCCTTCGAGGGATCAAGAACCGTACCTTCTAGGCATGTTGTTCGTTGCCCGCAGCTTGGCCCGTAGGCCCCTTTGGTGGGATCTGAACGTGGAACTTGGTGCGGGTGAGGTGCTCGTGGTTCGTGGGCCATCCGGTGGCGGGAAGAGCCTCCTGCTACGGGCATTGGCCGATTTGGATCCCTTGCAGGAGGGGCAGCTGCTGCTGCATGACAAGCCCTCGGAGTCCTACACGCCGGCGGATTGGAGGCGACGTGTGCTGTACCTGCAGCAGGGTGCTCCGGCCCTGTCGGGTACGGTGGCGGAGGACATGCAGTTGATTGCCGATATGCATGGGCTGCAGTCTCGGTCCGTGCCTGGGCTGGCGGATGACGCGGCTACGGAGCGACTCTCCGGCGGCGAGCTGCAACGGCTCGCACTGGAGCGCGCGTTCCTGTGCGAGCCGGATGTATTGCTCTTGGATGAGGCCACCAGCGCCCTGGATGAGGAGGCGGCCTTGGCCTGCGAGGCGCGCGTGGGGGAGTACGTGGACGCAGGTCATGGGGCCCTGTGGGTTAGCCATGATGCTGGGCTTGCTGAGCGCTTGAACGCGCGG
>JBLIOL010000302.1:0-6484 GCA_047639615.1 Planctomycetota bacterium
GTCGCTGGTGAAGACCACGACGGTGTTGTCGGCGACGCCTAGTTCCTCAAGCTTGCTGAGCAGCGCACCGACCTCGCGATCCAGGTGCGCCACCATGGCGGCGTAGGCTGCGCGTGGGCGCGGGTGCGGTAGATAGGCCCGTTGCCCTAGGTAGTGTTCGTCGTCCCACTCGCCGGGGAAGGCAGCTAGGTCCTCTTCGGGGACCTGCAGGGAGACGTGCGGGATCGGGCTTGGGTAGTAGAGGAAGAAGGGTTCGTTGCCGTTCTCGTCGAGCCAGCCGAGGGCCTCCTTAAGCATGGCGTCCGGCGCGTAGGTGCCACCGGTGTAGCGCTCCTTGTATTGCCCGGGCTCGAGCGCTTCGGACACCTTTTGGTGGGCCTTGAACCAGCGGTTGCCTTCCAGGGGCACGCGCTCATCATTGCGCCACAGGTGGACCGGGTAGTAGTTGTGAGCCTTGCGCTGGCAGTTGTAGCCGTAGAAGTGATCGAAGCCCTGGAGGTTGGGCGCCCCGCTTGTGACGGGACCGCCTAGGCCCCACTTGCCGATGGCGCAGGTGCTGAAGCCCGCGCTCTGCAGCGCACGCGGCAAGCTCGGGATTCCGCGCGGTAGGGGGTACTGGCCTTCGGGTTCATGCTCGCCCCAGCCACCGTTCTCCCAGTTGTCGCGGACCCATGCATGTCCCGTGTGTTTACCGGTGAGCAGCACGCAGCGGCTCGGCGCACACACCGGGCTACCGGAATAGTGCGAGGTGAGGCTCATACCCTCAGCCGCCAGACGGTCGAGGTTCGGAGTCGGGATATGGCGCTGGCCGAAGCTGCCCAGTTCGCCCCAACCCAAATCATCAGCCATGACAAAGAGCACGTTGGGTGCTGCTTGGCGCATGGTCTGTGCACGTGCTGATGCCTGTGGCCCAAACACGAGGAACAAGAATCCAAGGGAGGAGTACCAGGGGAGGCTGCGCATAGCACCGAACCTACTACACTCCGGCCGATCGTCCCTGCATCTCTTTCTAAGTCATGCATTCAATCACGCGCATCCTCGCCCGTGACGGTCTATCCGGCGCTCGGCGCCGGGGTGCATCCCCTCTAGGAGCGTGTCGCGCATAGCCGAGTTTGCGAGGCATGTGCCATTTTTCGCGAGGCAAGGCGCGCCAAGACCCTCGTAACCGTAGCTACTCGGGGTTTGGTGCAACGCAGCATCGCGGATTAGGGCGCGTGGCTCGCGAAGTTGGCTATGTGCGACACGCTCCTAGCAGCTCATCCAAGCCCGCCTCGGACTCGCTCGCTGCCGCTTGCTCTTGACACGCTAGATACTGAGCACGGGCTAGGGCTGCTGCCAAGCTGCGCAGGCCCTCAGTCTCGCGCGCGCGCAGGCGTTCGCGCAACTGCTGCAGGGTTTCGGGCTGCGGGGCAGCCCACTGGTCCGCGCTGAGCAGGTTGCCGACCGAGTGACGGGCGCTGATTCCAGTTGTGGCGCTCGCAGAGGAAGCGGTTGCGGAGGCGCCACGGGGCTCTGGTAGGCGACCAATCCCCCGGCAAGCACTCGCGTTCGCAGGCGAAAGTACATCTGGGCTCAGGTCATCGATCCTCAGCCCTCAAAGCTCAGGGCTAACTCGGGTCGAGGTCGGTGGGGGCCGGCACTGCGCGCCACTCTACTTCCCAGTCGTGACCGGGAACGTGCACCGCGAGTACGTGATTTTCGAAGCGTGTCTGCTGCACCAGCAACTTCTGCTCGCGGTGGCTGAGGAGGAGCCGGTGTTCGTCGAGCACGCGGGTGACGCGGCACTTGCGCAATTCGGCGAGGCCTACGCCGGCGGCTTTGAGTACCGCTTCCTTAGCAGTCCAGGCACGCGTGAAGGCGAGCGCTTCGTCGCCTACGAACAAGTCCCACTCCTCCGGCTTGAGCACACGTTCCACCAGGGCCTGACGACGCAGTACGATGCGCTCGAGATCCACGCCTATGGGGCCCTGATAGACGGCCGCCGCTACCCGCACGGCGTCATGGCTGATGGACCAATACCAATCGCCGTGGGGGGCCGGGGCGCCTGAGGGCAGTTTGTCGAAGGTCCAGTTCGCACTGTCGGGCGCCTCGGCGGCGTGCCTCGCCTGTTCCAGTACGACTCTCGCTCCCGACGACTGCGAGCGAACCCGCTCTCTGACGGGCGTAGAAGGGTCCTGTCCCGGAGTGGGACTGTGGAGGAGGTGGACCTTGGACTGCATGTGGTGGGCGCGAAGCACGCCAGTGGGGTATCCTAGCGTCTCGATCGTTCCATCCGAACCAAGCCATGCTTCGATTCATCGCGCCTATTGGGCTCGTCCTTACGGCCCTGCTAGCGCTGCCTCACCTATCTGCTGGTAGCACCACAGCGCCTGAGCGCGCCCAGCAACCACAGCAGTCGGTCCCGCTTCTTCGGAATGCCGATCCGAAGGCAGCCTTGCCTCCGGGCGCGGTCGTGGTTGTTGAGATCATGGGCCAGTCGAATTCCTGGGGCACACAGAGCTTTCTCAGTGATGTGCCCATGGGCGTCATCGACGACGTGGGGGACAGCTACATCTGGGACAAAATCGGTGGCATCACTGCTCTCACGCACGTGGACGACGGGGCTTGGACACCCTTGACCGTCGGCTTTGGACGCAGTGGGCCGCAGAGTTTCGGGCCGGAGATGGTGCTCGCGCAGAAGGTCTACAACAAGCTGCAGCGTCCGGTGTACGTGATCAAGTGCTGCCGCGGCCAGACGCTCCTGGCTGACCGTGCGAGCGAAGTTGATTGGAACGCGAACAGCGTGGGGGAGATGTTTGATCTCTGGCGTGAGTACTACCACCGTCCCGCCATGCAGCAGCTGGCGCAGATGCACGGTGCTGAGAACGTCTACTACTTGGGGCTCAACTGGTTCCAGGGCGCCGCTGACTCCCGAGGCCTATTCAACGATCCGCACCTCGAGTACGAGCAGAACCTGCGCGATCTATTGGCCGCCTTCCGCGCCGTGACCGTTCCGAACGTGGCGATCTCCGTTGGGCGCAGTGAGAACTACACGGACCCGAACTATCCCTTCATCAACTACGTGCGGGCTGCCCAGGTGACCGTTGCGGATAGTACAGCGCGCTGCAATTGGTACTCCACCAACAACCGCACGCTCTCCAGTGGCGAAGTGCTCTTTGAGTACGCACCCGACAATCACCACTTCAACGGCCTAGGCCAGTTGGACCTAGGCAATGCCATGGGGCGCACCCTGCTGAGAATGGGCCTCTTCGTTCCGGCGTTCTAGTTGGAACCGTAGGGGCCGAAGACGCGATCGATCTCGCTGTCTTGCCAGAGGATGACCTTGCGTTCGTTCTCTGGAGCCATCTTGACGTTCGAGCCGCCGAGGACGAATACCTGCCCGGAAGGGTGAATCAGCATGGAGCCCATGCTCTCGTCGCTACCCTGGCCGACGGTACCGTCTTCGATCAGGAAGCCGGTGGCGTTGTAACCCTGACGGAAGATGCCCGCGTCTGAGAAGGACCAGAAGCACAGGTCCATATCCGAGCGCGCATTCATGCGCAGACCGGCGCTGAGCAACTCGCCGCCCGGGCGCGGGGCCAGGGAGAGGACCTTGGATGTGTCGCCGAAGAGGATGGAGGGCGAGCTCACCAACGCGTCCGCAAAGGTCACCAGACCCGTGAAGAGGAAGGGGTTGCCGGCGTTGCCGGTGAAGGTGGTGTCGGGAAGGCCTTCAGCAGTAAGGCGCCACCAGGCAGCCATGGGGCCGGGGTGGTTCACTTGGCCGAGGAGTTCTCCGGCCACGACCACGCGGCCCAGGTCGTCTACAACTACATCGTGCACGAGCCCTTCGGTGAAGCCCTCGAAGCTGGCGTGATGGAAGACGCGGCCCTGGTTGCCGAAGTTGCTGTCTACGCTGCCATTCTCTTCGAGGCAGGTGACGGCCAGATCCGTCTCTTGGACCAGAGTGTTGTAGGAGCCGCCGGCGATGAAGATCCTGCCGGCTGTGTCCACGGTGAAGCAGGCGGGTGTCTCGCGTAGCTCGACCGAGTCCGCGGCGAAGAGCACCGAACCGCCGCCGCCGAAGCTCGGGTCGGGGCTGAGGGTGGTGGAGTCCAGCTGGCGTACGAGTGTGCGGGAGATGGGGAACTCGCCCACTTCGGAGAGCACCAGGATTCTGCCGATGGGGTTGCGCGTAAGATCGCGCGGACGTTCGGCCTCGCTAGTGATCGGCGCGAGAACGAGCGCTGCTTGAATGCTGCCCGTGACGCCGAAGCGCACCATGGCCGCACGCGGATCCAGGCTGCCGGCGAAGTCACTGGCTTCCACCAGGACCCAGCCAGAGCCCTCGGGCTGGACTACGAGGCCTACCGGAATCAGTCGGTCGAAGGCGCCGATGCTGGCGAGCTCAACCACTCCGGCAATACCCGGGCCGAAGGTCGCATCCGGGTGGCCATCTGCGTGTCGGCGCGAAATGGAGAGCTTACCCACGTCGCCGCTGCCCTGGGTGTCGGCGGACCAGGCGAGTAGCATGCGGCCATCGTCCATGGCTGCTAGTTGGCTGCTTCCGGTAATACTGCCGGCCGCGTCCAACTCGTGTACGTCGAGGAATCCGCCGCCGCCGGAGAAGTAGCCAGGGTTTGCGTCGTACGGCTTGGAGGCACTGCCCAGGGAGTTGAAGGCTTCGACGGTGAGGGTGAAGCTGGCGGCCCCGTCGACCTTCGGTGAAACGTAGCCCACCAGGTAGAAGCTGTTGGCGAGATTGCGCACCTCGGCACCTACGGAGGCGAAGGTCGAGATCAGTGAGCTCTCATTCCCGACGAAGGTGAAGCCTGAGGGCCCCAGCAGGGTCAGGGTTTGCACGTCGATCTCGCTGCCGAGGCCGATCGTCAGGGCGTTGTACTCGTTCTCCGTGGAATGAAAGCGGTCGAGCGCGTCCTGAAGATCGACGATGCCGGCTTGGTCCGAGCCATCGGTGAAGGTCACCAGGCTCAAGCTGGTGAACTCGATGTCCTCGTTGAGGTCGCTGTCGATCTGGGCTTCGTCCAGGGAGTCGAGACCTTGGATGATGGCGCCGTGCAGGTTGGTGGATGTGGACGTGACCTGAATCAGGCCTACGTTGTCGATGGCCTCGTGCAGCAGGTCGGCATCGTTGGTGAAACCGAGCTGCGTAAGGTCGTCGAGTAGTGCGGGCGCGATGTTCGGTGCTCCGAAGAACCAGGAAATCGAAATGTAGTTCTCGCTGGCGGAGGTGGCCTCATCGACGAAGCGGTGGGCGGCTTGCAGCTCGAGCTCTAGCCCGGTCTGGGTCTGCGCTACGGATCCGGAGATGTCGAGCAGCAGGTGACTGAAGGAACGGAAGGTGCGCGGCCGCGGTAGCAAGCGCTGCTGACTCTCGCTCGGAGAGACGAGCACTCCTTCCTCGTAGAGTCGGAAGTTGTCGGCGGTCAAGTCGGCCACGGGCCGCTCGTCCTTGGTCATGACCTGGACGAGCACCGATAGGCGACCGGGTAGGTCGGTCTGCAGCGCCTCGGCTGAACCTTGGGCATCGACCAAGATGCCTGGAGTGCGCAGATCATCCGTCGGAGTCACGAGAGCGTCGCTACCTCCGCTGCTGCAGCCGGCTGCGACTAGCAGCACGGCCAAGAGGGGCAAGCGCGGATTCAGAACACGGCGGATTGCGGTAACGACCTGACTCATGAGCAAGTTTAGGGGCAGTCCATCGAGCGCATGCGTCAGGCCCCTCCCTGGACGCAGCCTTACGATGCTGACAGGCACGTGCTTGTTGCGCACCTGCAGAGCGGCGTGATCCCCATCCCTGGGACGGTCACGAGGGCGATTCCCAGCGGCGGCACGCACAGCGCCCCGGGGGCCGGCAAACCCGGGCGCTTAGGCGGCCTGGCGTGGGAGCCAGCGCCTGAGCATGGCTTCCATCTCTGCACAGCCGACGGGCTCCGTGAGGAAGTCATCCATGCCTGCCTGCAAGCAACGCTCCCCGTCACCGTCCATGGCGTTCGCGGTCAGCGCGATGATCGGAATTGCGTGATCGAGCACGTTGGACCCAGGATCCCTCACGGTGGTCGTGGCGGTGTAGCCATCCACCAACGGCATCTGGCAATCCATCAGGACCAAGTCGTACGGCTCTCGAGCGAGGGCGGTCAGGGCATCCGCACCGTTGTCCGCCACGTGTGTTTGCAGACCTAGTAGTGTGAGGATGCCAAGGGCTACACGCTGGTTGACCGGATTGTTCTCTACTAGGAGGATGCGCGGCTGGCCTACCCACTCGGGAGCTTGCCTGGTCGGAAGCGGCGCCGGAACTTCCACAGGGTGCTCCGCATCTGCAGCACAGCACAGCAGCATCTCCAGCAGATCTGCTGCACGCACCGGCTTGGTGAAGACATCTGCGAAGCCCGTGACACGGCAGGCCTCAATGTTCACTCGCTGACCGAGGGGGGTCATGAGGAGCAGGGTCGTGGGCTTCAGGTCGGCGTCTGATTTGATCTTG
>JBLIOL010000303.1:0-6425 GCA_047639615.1 Planctomycetota bacterium
TGACCCAAGCTCCAATGACCGATCTCGTGGGCCAAGATGGCTGTCACTTCGTCGTGCGAGTGGCGCTCGAGCAGCGTGTCGAAGAGCGCGATGCGCTTGCGCTTGCCGAAGCCAGTGAAGAAGGCATTGGCGTGGCTGGAACGGTTGGAAGCATCCACCACCGAGACCTCGGTGAGCGGGAAGCCGGTCTTGCCCGCCAGCCCGTCCAACTCCACGCGTAGCTCCTCGTCCTCAAGCGACGAGAACTTCATGAACAGGGGCAGAATGAAGGACGGAGCCAAGTACTGCAGCAACACAGTCCAGATGGTCACGATCGCCCAGGCAACCAGCCAGGCGCGGTCGCCGAGTGCACCGAAAGCCCAGAGCAAAACGGCGAGCAAGGGACCGCCCACCAAGACTCCTACCAGCGCGCCCTTGGCACGGTCCGCCCACCAGCTGGCCGGGGTCTGACGGTGAAAGCCAAAGCGCGCCTCCACGCCGAAGTCGTTCCACCACTGGAAGGGTAGCGAGATCAGGTTGCTGCCGAAGCCGAGCGCGCCCAGGTAGAGCAGCCCCGTGGGCAACTCGCTGAAGCCCAGGCCCTGCACCAGCCCATCCAGCCAGCCGAATCCGCCGGCAAACCAAAAGGCCAGTAGCACGGCGAAGTCCACCGCACCACGCACCCAAGCCAAGCGCGTGCGCACGCCCAAGTATTCCTTGGCGCGCTCCCAGCGCTCGTCGTCCACCTCATGCTTGAAGGCCTCGGGAACCCGCTGCGCAACACCGCGCAGGTTCAGGAATTCGGCCAAGGTCTGCAGGGCACGGTCGAAGAGCAGCGCGCCCAAGAGCACGCTCCCCAGAGTGGTCATTTCGATCATTGGGATCCCGGATCGTCCAGGCCGCGCAGCTTGCGCCGCAGGATTCCGCGCTCCACTCGGGTGTCCACACCCAGCAGCTGCGCAAGCTCAAAGAACTCCATGGCTTGGCCAGGGTCGACTTCCACACCAACGCCGTCCCGCAAGCACTCGGCAGCAAAGAAGAGCGCGTCCGGATCCTCCACCGAAACGGCGGCCTGCAAGCAAGCAAAGCCGCGCTCCGCATCCACCTCCACACCATTGCCTTCGATGTAGTGTTCGGCGAGCAGCACAGCCGAAGGGCCGTGGCCCAGGTTGCTGGACTCTTCGATCAGGGCCCAATCCACGGGGGGGTCCTCGCCCTCAGCGAGCTCGTTCGGGCCGTCATCCCCACCGGCTAGGCCCAGATTGTAGAGCGAATGCGCCTCACCCAAGCCCGCGGCGCGACGGTAGAGCTTGCGCGCCAGCGCGCGATTCTGAGGAACGCCCTCGCCATTCCAATGCAGCACTCCCAGGAAGGTCACGGCCTCCGGAACGTCGGCCTCCGCTGCCTTGTTCAGCCAAAGCACGACGGCATCCAGGTCCTGGGGCGCGAGCTCACCTTCGTATAAGGTCTCAGCCAACATCATGGCGCCGGCCGGGCCCTCCTCCGCCAACTCGCGCAGGAGTGCCATGCCCTTCTCTACGTTCTTGTCGACACCGGTGCCATGCAGATAGCAGGCCACCAAGGATAAGCGGCTATCGTCGTGGCCAAGTTTGGCGGCACGTTCGTAGATCTCTACGGCTTTGGCCTCGTTGCGCCGCACGCCTTCGCCGGCCGCATAGCAATAGGCCATGGTCGCGAGGCCTTCGAGGTTGCCCGCCTCCGCAGCAGCCTCGTACCAGCGGAAGGCTGCCTTGAGGTTGCGCTTGACGCCGCGACCGAATCGGTAGAGATCGCCAAGGGACATCATCGCTTCCTCGTCACCCTTGTCCGCGGCGCGACGATGCCAGGCGCGAGCACCCTCGTCATCACCGAGCAAGTCCTCGTAGGCTGTGGCCAAGAGGTAGGCGAACTGGGGATCCTCGTCGACCTCCCAAGCGGCGCGCGCCATGGCCAGGCCGGCGGTAATGTCCTGCTCCACGCCCTCGCCATAGAGCAAGCAGCTGGATAGGTACAACGGCGCGTCATCGTCACCGAGGTCCGACGCTTCACGGAACCAACGCACGGCAGCTTCGTGATCCGGATCCACGCCGTCGCCATTGAGCAAGCAGTAGCCCACAGCGGTCATGGCCTCGCGGTCCTTCTTGAGGGCCGCTTTCAGGAACCAGCGATAGGCGGTACGCGTGTTCTGAGGCACCCCATCGCCGTCGGCGTAGGCACAGGCTAGGTCGAACTGAGCGTCGACATCGCCCCCCTGGGCAGCCTGCCGTAGCCAGGTGATCTCTTCTCTACGACTCAAGGGGCAGTGTGGGGCTTGGCTGGCAGGGGCGGGGGCGGGGCGGGATCATCCCAGCTAGGGCGCCCGAGAGGTAGCTCAATCCTAGGACAGCCTGGGCCCTAAACGGCTTTCTTCGCAATCCAACCCTACGACTTCCGGCCCGAGCCGGCCGATAGGGCCGGTAGGAGACCCCCCAGCAGTGCCCCGCCCACCCAAGAACGTCAGCTGTATCGGCTGCGTACACCATTTCATCACCTGGCAGCCCGATACCCCCCATGGCTGCAAGGTCTACGGTTTCCGGTCCAAGGTGGCCCCCTGCCAGGTAGTCCTGCACCAATCCGGGGAGCCGTGCCAGCTGTTCAAGAACCGGCCAAAGCCCTCGAAGTCAGCGGCGGGCCAAGGATCGACGCGCTACCGCGGATAGGATGCCGCTCATGGCGAAGACCATGGAAGGAATGAAGCGCGCGCAGGTCCCGGCGCGCTCGCGCGCAACGCGCTGGCGCATCGGGGTGTTGATCCTCGTGCATGTGCTGTTCGCTATTCACCTGGCGCACTACATGACCACAGGGCGCACGGTCTCGCCCCTCGAACCTTCCGAGGCCATGGAGTTCGCCAAGCGCTCCGCCATCAACGCCGGCTTCGTGCTCTTCGCCCTAGCCACCGCTTCGACCCTTGTACTGGGCCGATTCTTCTGCGGCTGGGCATGCCACCTAGTAGCACTTCAGGATCTGTGCCGCGGCATCTTGCTCAAGCTCGGCATCCGGCCGCGCCCGCTGCGTTCGCGCGCCCTAGCGCTGGTGCCCTTCTTGGCCGCGGGCTACATGTTTTTCTACCCGTTGATCGTGCGTTGGTGGACCCACGCCGACGACCTCAGCGTGCACACACAGCTGCAGACCGACAGCTTTTGGGCCACCTTCCCGACCCTCGTCACCGCCTTGCTCACACTCTTCGTGGCAGGCTTCGTGATGGTCTTCTTCCTGGGCTCCAAGGGCTTCTGCACCTACGCCTGCCCCTACGGCGCACTGTTCGGAGTAGCGGACAAGCTCTCGCCGGGACGCATCCGCGTCACCGATGCGTGCGAAGGCTGCCATCACTGCACCCAAGCTTGCACCTCCAACGTGGACGTCGGCCGCGAGGTGCATGAGTTCGGCATGGTCGTGGATCCGGGCTGCATGAAGTGCATGGACTGCGTCAGCGTCTGCCCCACCGATGCGCTCTACTTCGGTCTCGGTCGCCCGGCTTTGGGTGCCAAGCCGCGCGCCCCATTCAAGCGCAAACGGCCGCGCATGCCCTGGCTTGAGGAAGTGCTGCTGGCGGGCTTGGCCATCCTGAGCTTCTTTGCTTTCCGCGGCCTCTACGGTCGTGTGCCTTTCCTGCTGGCCCTGGCGCTCGCAACCAGCTCCGGATTCTTGGTCTTGCGCAGTCTGCAGCTGATCACGAAGCCCAAGCTGCGGCTCGTGGGTTGGGATCTAAAGCAGGCTGGCAAGCTCACCGGCAGGGGAAAACTGTTCGCCGGGCTGAGCATCCTGGGTAGCGCGCTACTGCTGCACTGCGTGGCCGTGCAGGTCATCGGCTACCGCTCCACAAGTGCTTTCGATACCCTGCGCGAAGCGCGCGCCAACTGGTTCATGTTCCAGCGCACGGCCCTGACCCAGGACCAGATCGCAGCTGCCAATCGCGTCCAAGAGCTAACTACGCAAGCCCTCTCCTGGGGGCTCTTGGAAGACGCACGACGCTATGAACAACGCGGCTGGGCGCGCGTCATGCTCGGACAGGACGAAGAGGGACGCGCCGACCTGCGTTCCGCACGGCGGGTGGCACCGCGCATCTCCAACCTCTCTATCGAGCTCGGTCATCTGGCGCGCAGCACCGGCGACTTGGACGGAGCCTTCGACAACTACGTCAGCGGCCTGCTCGCCTTCCCCGCGAATATGGACATCCGCCGCTACCTGATCGACGTGGCCGTGGAGCGGCGAGATCCCGCCCCGGCCCTGGAGGCGCTGCTCGGTATCTCTGACAAGCGCAAGTGGGACGGCCCGCTCTGGGACCAGATCGGGACCCTGCGCCTGGCCACCGGGGACGCCCTCGGCGCGCGCCGCGATCTTGCGCATGCGCTCGAGCTACTGCCCGAGAACACTCAGGTACGCGGCAAACTGGTTCAGCTCTGGCAGGCGGAAGCCGGAGCCCAAGCTGCCGCAGGCCAACCATCAGCGGCCCATCAGGCAGCCAAGCAGGCACTATCCCTCCTGCCCGACAATGCGGCCTTGTCGGCTTGGGCAAAGCAATACGTGCAGTAGTCCACCCCTGGTTGGCAGCTTGGGCAGCTTGGGCAATTGGGGATGTAAGGCTCGCGTCCCGCAATGACACTCCGACCGGGAAGAACCTGTCGAAAACGAGGGGTCGGCCGCACAATCGGCGCGCTTGCCGCACAATGAAGGGGAGTGCGTAGCCGCACACCCTCTCATCTCTCACGCCGCTCCTACCCAAACTCCCAGCATAGGGCGCTTCCTGCCCCGTGCCAGTCGCCTCTTAGCTACCGATGAAACGATCTCTCACTGCACTGCTGGCAGCTTGTCTGTTCGCCTCCTCCGCCCCGGCCCAGGACCTAGCTGTCTCCATCGTTGCTACCAACGGTGACTTCAACTACTACGGCCAGTCAGGCGGCATCGCCGCCTACTCCATGGCAGGCACCTCCTGCAACGTGGGCAACCAGACCATCCTCTGGAACGACTCGGCCCGTCAGGCTCCGATGATCGCCCAGAGCATGTTCCGCATCACGCCGGAAGGTAGCTTCCACCAGCTGGGCTACTCCTGGCTCAAAGTCGGCTTCTGCGCGATTAACGAGAACAGCTGTGGCAACTGCCAAAGCACCAACTGCGACACCCTCGGTCTCGGCTGCGCTGACACGTACGGTGCCGGCCTGAACGACGGCGCTGGCGGCGTTGCCCGCTGGCAGCTCCAGCCCACCACCGGCGCATGGCCGCCGAGCTGGGCCGGCCCCTCTGGCCCGCTGCCCCTGCGCGGCCGCCTGCAGGTGCCCACCGCCGAGATCGCCGACGCCGCTTCGACCTTCATTAGCGAGATCCACTACATCTCCGAAGACGACCACATGAACGGCAACGCGCGCAACAACGCCTCCTGGCGTGAAGTGCGCTTCCCGAGCCAAAACAACCCGCAAAACGTTGGCATGACCCAGCAGCAGGACCCGGCCATCTACGCATGGCAGGCCGAGCACCCCGACGTGCAGATCGAAGAGATCGTGATCACCGACGAAGGTGGCGCTGGCGTGCACGGCTACGTGCTGGTCGGCTCCAAGGCAACGGCTCTTGGCGGCGGTGTCTACCGCTACGACTACGTGGTTCACAACTTCAACTCGGACCTGAGCGTCGGTTCCTTCGCGCTCACCTCCGGCTGTGATGTTTCAGGCGCCACCAGCCGTGGCGTTGATCACCACTCCGGTAGCCCGTGGGGCAACGATCCCTGGAGCTTCTCCAACAACAGCAACAGCCTGAGCTGGGACACCGAGACCTTCGCCCAGAACCAGAACGCTAACGCTGTCCGCTGGTCCTTCGCCCGCACCTTCAGCTTCACCACCAACGCAGCGCCGGTCGCCGGCACCGCCACCGTGGGCATGTTCAAGAACGGCGCTAGCAACAACGTCGACGTGCTTGTACCCGGCAGCGACTGCTGCTCCGGCGGCAGCATCAGCAACTACTGCACCGCAAACGGCAACTCCGCCTCTGCTGGTGGCGCTGTCATCTCTGCGAACGGTACCCCCAACGTCAACGCGAACGACCTCTCGTTCCAGGTCACCGCGATGCCGTTCAACCAGGTTGGCTACTTCCTGATGAGCCAGAGCCAGGGCTTCGTTCAGAACTTCAGCGGCAGCCAGGGCAACCTCTGCCTCGGTTCACCGATCCTGCGCTTCAACACCAGCATCCTGGACAGTGGCCCCTTCGGCTTCGTTCAGTTCGCTGTGGACAGCAACAGCCTGCCCAACAACGCGGTCTTCATGGCCGGTGACAGCTGGAACTTCCAGATGTGGTTCCGGGACAACAACCCGAACCAAACCTCCAACACCACCGCTGGCATCAACGTCACCTTCTGCAACTAGGCCCTCAAAAGGCCTAAGTTAGCGTGGTGGCCCAAGCGGGCCGCCGGATGCTAGAAA
>JBLIOL010000304.1:0-6417 GCA_047639615.1 Planctomycetota bacterium
TGCGGCGATGGTTGCGGAAGTGCCGAGGGAGTACTGAAGCAGCGGAATGGCCCCGTTTTGTGGCTACGAAAAAGCGAGTGGCGTCCGGGGGCCCGGACGCCACTCGCGTGGGGCAGGCGTGCAGCCTGCTGATCGTGCTAACCGCCCGCGTGGGGCAGCTGCTTACTTGATGTTCTCGGGATATGCGCCGACGAAGGTGATGTCGGTGAAGCCAGCGTTGATTGCCGCGTCGAGGAGGGGAACCACATCGCCGTAGCAGGTGCCGGGGCGTGCGTCGATAGTGGCCGGAGCCTCGTCGTCGCGGTCCTTGTAGATCTTGGTCAAGCGCTTGGTGATCTCATCGAGGTTGGTGGTCTTGGTGGATCCAACCGAGTACTCGAGCACGCGGTCGGGGCCCCAGATGAAACGCTTTTGGCCGGTGGGGTCGTTGTAGACGCTCTTGCCGTCGGCGCTCATTTTGGTGCCTTCCACGCGCGGGCGCAGCAGGATGGCCACCTTCTCGATGGGCTCAGCGTCGGAGGAATTGACCCCCACGTCCTTGGGTAGGTACGCGGTGAGCTTGCCCTCGAGCACTTTGAATTTAAGCGTGACGATGAAAAAGATCAGCAGCAGGAAGGTGACGTCGATCATCGGCGTCATCTCCAGTTCGCAGACTTCGTCCTGCAGTTCTTGGATGTTACTCATGGCGTCGGCCTACTTGTCGGCTTCCGGGACGGAAGCAGCTAGTTGGATCTTCCAGATCTGGATGCCCTGGAGTCCGCAGACTTCCATGACCTTCTGGAGGTGCTTGAAGGGAGTGGAGGAGTCAGCGCGGATCAGCAGGGGATTGTCCGGGACCTGAGGCCCCGATCCGTCTTCGTTGAGGCCCTTGGTGGGCATGGAGCTAGCCGCCAGGGACAACAGTCGCTTCACCTCGTGATAGGGATCCGCAAGCTTGTCGTGGGTCTCGGGCAAGTAGTACGTCTTGCGCTTGGTGATGATCGCTCCGCTGTGCGGGATGTTGACGACCGGACGGATCTCTTTGGGATCCGGCTTGTCCTCGGTCGCGGTGGTCGCCACGGGGAGGGTTAGCTCCTCAAGGTCCTTCTGCGACATGTCACTGATGATCATGAAGAAGATGATGAGGAGGAAAACGACGTCGATCATCGGCGTCATATCCATCTCCATATCTGTCTCAGCGTCGTGCTTGGCCAGGTTCATGCTAGGTGCAGTCGCGGGTAGCGACCGGCTTGTGGGGGCTGCCCAGGGCCGTCAGGCGCCGTGGGGGGCGGGCTCTATGAACTCTATAGGGCCCTGGAGGGGCCCAGTTTCGTTGTGTCTCCCGCGCTGGCCGTGCAGCCAGCGCGGGAAACGCAGTTACCTAGGCGTTTTCGCTGCGGAAACGCTCGAAGAGGTCCTCGACGATTGCGCCGACCTCGATGATGGTCTTGACCATGCGGTTTCGCAGGAAAGCGAAGGAGGCCGTCACCGGGATGGCGACGATCAGGCCGAACATGGTGGTCAGCAGTGCGACGGAGATACCGGAGGCAAGCTCAGCGGGGGAGGCTTGACCACCGGAAGCGGCGATCTCGTTGAAGGCCGTGACCATTCCGCCCACCGTACCGAGCAGACCCATCATGGGCGCCACGTTGGCGATCAGTGCCAGCCAGCCGATCTTCTGGTGAAGCTTGACAGACTCTTCGTCGCCCATCTCTTCGATGGACTTCTCGATGGTGCCGAAGTGGTGACCGATCTTGGAGATGCCTGCACCGCAGATGCGGGTGAAGTAGTTGGGCTCGTTCTCGCAAAGCTCCATGGCCTCCTGGAACTGCTCTTCGTCGAAGAGGGCCTGGATCTCGTCGATCAAGTCGGGCGGTGCCAGCTTGTCGCGCTTGAGCGAGATGAAGTTCTCGATGATCACCGCGAGGGCGACCACGGAGAGCACGATGATGAGCATACCGATGACGCCGGAGTCACCGATGATGTCACCGATGCTCTTGTCACGGGCGTCCGGGACAGCGGCAGCGTCCTGGGCGAAGACGTTGGTGGTGGCAAGGGTCGCGGAGGCCGCGAGGGCGAAGATCGGGGAGGCCTTGGAGGCTACCTTGGTGGCGATCTGGGCGGGAATCAGCTTGACGTTCATGGCCTAGGGGCGGGTCGCAGGACTGCGCGGGGGACTGGGGGGGATTCGGGGAGGGCTAGCGCTTGGCCAGCTCTCCGCGGGGGAAGGGTTCGGGGGGAGGAGCGGTTGGGTCGGGACCGTAGTTAAGGAAGAACCTGTTCTACAGCTTGGAGAGACGTAGTGCGGCCTCGGCCGCACTGAGCGTATCGCCATAGGACTCAACCACTTGGGTGAGGGCACGTTTGGCATCAGCTTGAGCGCTGCTGGAGCCGACGGCTAGGGTGCTTTCGGCCAGACCCAGGAGGGCCGCGGCGACGCGGTCCCGGTCGCTGGCCTCGAGGGCAGAAACCGTGGCAAAGAGCACGAGAGCTTCGCGATTCTTGCCAGCGGCAAGGTGTACTTTGGCCAGGCCAAGCTCGCTGGCGTGGCGCTCAGCGGGGGTGGCGTCGGCCTTGCGTAGGCGACCTTCGAAGAAGTTCTGTGCGCCGTTGGCATCGCCACCGGCTAGCAGGCAGAAGCCTTCGCCCGCGGCGGCGGTGCCGCGCTGGCCAGCTAGGTGGGCCAAGGTAGATTCGCTAGCGTCGGTGAGGGAGTTCAGGTGGCTCGCGATGCCGGTGTCGGCGGCCGTGAAGAGTTCACGGGCCTTGAGAGTGTTTCCAACGCCGAGATAGGCCTGGGCACTGGCCAGAGCGGCGCTCAGGCAGAGACCGATGTCGTAGCCCTGGGTGGCGGCGACACCCTTCTGGTAGAGGGCCTCGTAGTTGGCGGCGGCTTGGGCGCCGGAGCCAGCCATGTGCTGGGCACGGGCGCGCAGCATGGCGGCGGCGGGCACGGCGCGGTTGTCGGTGTGATCGGACAGGAAGCGCTCGGCTTCGCTGGCGGCCTGGGCGAACTGGGTGGAATCCTTGGCGCCCCAGCTGAGCAGGGCTTTGGCAGCACGCAGGCGTGCGTCGGCCTGGACCACAGGGCGTGCGCTGGCGTCGCCGGCGGCGATGCGGAACTGGGCCACAGCATTTTCGAAGTCGCCGCGCTCGAGCAGGGTCTCGGCGTCCCGGAAGGAGGGGGGCAGCATGCCCCACTCGATGCGCAGGATTTCTGACGCGGGGTGCGACTCGACTTTGCCGCGCACTTCCATGCGCACCGTGGTCAGGGTGTTCTCGATGACCTTGCCATTGAGAGTCGTGATGCGCCCGTTGCGGGGGTTCTCGCGATAGACCTGATCAGCACGGCCGCCCTGCGGAACGCAGAGGGGTGCGGGCGCAGCTAGCGGAGAGCTAGCCAGGGCGGAGCTGGCCAAGAGGCCGAAGAGCAAAACTCGGGCGGAAATCGAAGACACCATGCGTCGGGGGGAGGGAGGCCGTTGGGGTAGGCCTGGGGAGGCGCTCTCGGGGAGGGAGCGCAACACTATAACGGGATGATTGGGAGGGACAAGCGGCGGGAATCAGGCTGTCAGGGCTGTGGGGGGAGCATCTAGGGAGGATCTGGGCCCTGACGGCCTTCTAGGACTAGTTGGACTTGCGTTGGAGCCAGCGGAAACGGTCGCGGAGGACGAAGTTGCCAAAGCGCTTGCGGGTGGCCTCGTCGGTGCCTTCCTCGTCCATGCACCACTTGTCCACGTCGCTCCAGTCGCTGCTGGAGAGCTGCGAGGAGATGGCGTTGAGATTGTTTCCGATGCTGGCTTTCTTGGAGCTGTCTGACTTGCTCCAGCCGTAGTAGACGTAAGCCAGGCTGAACTTGACCTCGTACCAGGCGCAGCTGGTGTAGGCGTCCAGGGTGCGGCTCTTGCTGATGGCGTTCAGGTTCTTGATAGCCTTCTCGAACTCCTCGGTCGGGACGCCACCGGCACCAGCGATCTCGACGATGGGGCCCAGGGAGCCGCCGCCTTCGAGCCAGCCCGAGATGGAGCGCGCCCAACCGAGAACGGTTTGCTTGGCAGGCGTGGAGCCTTCAACCATGACCAGCGGAGCGAGCACCGCGTGGGCGTCCTCCACGCGCTTGAGGCGCAGGAGCACTTCGCCCAACTTGGGGTCCACGCGCTTGATCACATCCTCGCGGCGTTCTTCGTCGTCGGCGTACAGGCCGTGAATCACGTTGAGCACGATCTCGGCGCGACCGAAGCGCTCTTCGGCCATGGGGTCTCGACCGCTACCAGCTTTGTCGGCCTCGGCATCCAGGATGTCGCCGAGCTCGCTCCAGTGCAGAGCCAGGTTCCAGAGGATGGCGAAGTCCTTGTCACCCGCAAGACGCGAGCGCTCGAGGTGGTTGGCCATCTCGAGCAGGATCTCTGCGGGGCTCTCGTCCGCAGCGAGGGCCTTCAGTTGCTCGGCCAGCTCGTTGTAGAAGACCTTGCCGGCGTCGCCGCTGCGCTTGGTATCAGGATACAGCTCGAGCATGGTGGCCAGGGCGTTGCGCGCGGCCACACGATCGCCGAGGCGCAGGTTGCTGCGCATGAGCATGTCGAGGGTGGTGTTGGCCAGCTCAACCTGCTCGGCGAAGTCCAGGTGGAACTTGGCGGCGAGTTCGATCACCTCGTCGTACTTCTTCTGGCCGTACTTGATCCGGGCGCGGTGGTATTCCGCGGCGGCCTGGGCCTCGTGACGCTTGCCCAAGCGGCTGGGGCTCTCGGTGGCGTACTGGGGATCGGTCATGATCTCATCCAGATAGCGCTCAAAGATCACCAGGGCCTCGTCGCGGTTCTTCAGGGTGAATTCGGCCACACCGATCTGCACGTAGGCTCTCTCGCCGTAGTCCGTGTCGAGCGCGATCTGCTCAAACTTCTCGATGGCACCCTCGTAGTCCCGCTTGGTCATGAGGGACATGCCGGAGCGCCAGAGGATGGCCTCTACGCCGCTCGAACCCATCTCCACAACAGCGGCCTCGGCCTCGGTAGCCAGGTCGTTGAGGGGGCCTTCGGAGTCGCCGGAGGCGCGCACCACGGCACGCATCATGGTGTTGAAGCTCTTGGCGTTGGTCGCGTTGAGCTCCGGGTCAGCTGCTTTGTAGGTGGTGACTGCTTCGCGGAAGGCCAGGGCCGACTCTAGGTCGCGGTCGAGCTTGCGATAGCTGTTGCCGAGGGTGTTCATGACCTGGGCGCCGAACTCGAGCTGGGTCGCTTGGTCGGAAGCTTGCAGGGTGCCGAGCAGGCCGCGCAGTTTGGTCACGGCGTCCTGGTACTCGCCGGAGTTGTACAGGCCACGGATACCTTCGAGCTGGTCCTGGGCCGAGACGGTCACGCCGGGGCGCTCCGCAATCTTGGCCATCAGCTTCTGGGCGCGGGGCTTGAGGTAGCTGTTGGCGCGTTCCTCGTTGACCTGGTTGGCGATACTCATGGCCACGGAGATCGCGTCCTTGCGCTGACGGCGCGGGTACTTGGCCGCTTCCAGCTCTTCCTGGGTGGCGAACCAGCGGGCATTGCCCTTGGTTAGGTCGCCGCCGATGAATCCACCGACGCTGACCAGGGCGCGGCCCACGGTGAGCAGGGACTCATAGCCCGGGTTCTCAAGGGTCATGCCTTCCCGGCGCAGGGTGTTGAGGAAGTGCATGCCGTACATCATGGCCGTCTCGGTGTCGCCGAGGGCTAGGTACGACTCGATGGTGCCTTTGGAGGCCATCTCCATGAAGGTGAAGAAGATGGCGACGTCGGCGGGGGACAGGCCGCGGTCACTCTTGATCTGGGCCCATTCCGCCGGGTCGGGCGGGATGGTCTGCAGGACGACGGCTTCGAAGTAGGCCGCGGCGTCTTCGTGCTTTTCCTGGTAGCTGTAAATATTGCCGATGGCCACGTAGGCCTGCAGAGCGGGGGGGGTGCCTTCGCCAGCGATGAAGTCCATCTCCTGCAGGGCGTCGATGGCCTCGCCGAAGAAGTACTCGTTGTCGTCGCCGTTGCGGGCGATGGTGCCAAGCATCTGACCGCGATACAGGATCAGGGTGTAGAGCTGCAGGTTCTGGGCTTGGGTGCGCTCCTCGTCCAGCTGCTTGAGGCCCTGGATCAGGTCGCCGGTGCGGTTGACGGCGGAGGTGAGCACGTCCACCAGCAGGGTGTTCAAAGTGCCGCGCTCTTCACCGACGGAGACTTCCAGGTCGCGCTCGAGGTAGCGCCCGAACAAGAAGGAGCTCGCGATGAACTTGGTCTCGGCGTCGCCGCGCAGCTCCGAGTTGGGGTTGTTTTCGATCAGCAGGGTGTAGCTGTCGAGCGCCTGCGTGAAGAGCTCGCGGCGGCGCGGCGGGTCCTTCTCGGCGCGCGCGGCCTCGGAGTAGATGTCGCACTTCACCAGGCCCAAGCTCTCGGACATCTTGCCCGACAGGCGGGCCTTCTC
>JBLIOL010000305.1:0-6375 GCA_047639615.1 Planctomycetota bacterium
TTGAGCGGCTTCGGTTGGGAGCTGGAGCTGCTGACCGAACGGGTGGAGGGTGCTCGCGATCTGGGCTTTGCTCTCTCCGAGGCCCGCGCTGGGCGCTTGCCCGCGGGCGAACGGCGCGCGCTCCTCTCCGCAGCGGGCGAGCTGGTGGCACGCATGCACGGGGTTGGCTTCTTGCACGCTGATCTGCAGCCGGCGAACATTCTGGCCGAGGCCTGGCAGGGCAAGCATGAGCCCATGCGACTGTGGCTCTTGGACTTGGACCTCTCGAGTTGGGCCCATCCGCTTTCGGAGCAGGAGCGATTGACCAATCTAGGGCGGCTGTGGCGCAACGTGGAACGCCGCGAGCGCTCGCTCGGGGCGGCCCTGTCGCGGGCGGATAAGGCGCGCTTCCTGCGGGCTTACGATGCTCTGCGCTGGCGGCATTTGGGATCGCAGCTGGAGTCCAGCCGTGGCCGGCGCGCGATCCTGCACCAGGTTGGGCACTGGCTCGACGGACGCCGGCGCTTGGCCCGCGATCCGCGCAGCCAGTAGGCCCTAGTCGTCGCTGCCCAAGCGGTGGGCGATGTAGGTCAGCACCCAGAGGGAGCCGCTGATGCCATGGGTCCAGATCCAAATCTCGCGCCAGGAGTCCTGCTCGGAGACCTGCAGCAGGTAGCCGGATGCGGCCATGGGCAACAGTAATAGGGCGAGCAGAATGCCGGTGAGCCGACGCTCGGGCATGCGCATGCTGATCTTGAGCCACACATGCCCGCGCCATACTAGCCCGCAGGCAAAGAGCAGCAGGGGTGCGAGCAGGATGTGCGCGGCCTTCCAGTTGGGTTCGGCCGGATGGTTCACCAGAGCGAACTCATCGGCGGGTTCGAGCACATAGCGCATGACCCCGTAGACAACGCCGGTGAGACCGACGGCGAGTACGGAGATGTGCACCATCCAGGCGACGAGCCGGCTCATTTGTCTGTGTCCTTGTCGGTCTTCTTCTTGGTCTTGTTCTTGGTCTTGTTCTGAGCGGCTTTCTCGCGCGCGCGTTGGGCTTGCTCCTGCGCTATCTGGTGGCCGGCGAGCATGCGGCGCACCGCGTGGGTCGCGGCGCGGCAGGACATGCTGGCACCCGCGATGCCGCGGATGTCGCGCTTGGTGTCGAGCTCCGGGCCGAGGCTCTTACCCAGGAACTGCGCATACCACTTGGCTCGCGGCAGGTACTTCTTGGGCTCGGCGAAGGCCAGGATCTCGAGGCGCGCGACCTTGCCATCGGCGTTGACCACAACCATCAGTGTCTCGCGCACGGTGCGCACCTTGTGGGTGTCGAACCAAGCGGTAGCGAGTAGGGCTCCGCGTTTGCCGCCGGGTTTGGCGGGCGGTGCATAGGCCCGGTAGGGATGCAGGATGCGCTGCTCCACACTCTCACCCGCTAGCTTGCTGAAGCGCTTGAGCTCCTGCTTGCTGAGGTAGACCGTCTCGCGCACGAGCTCCGCCTTGGGGAAGGCTAGGTCGAGTGCTTCCTGGACCGTCAGGAAGACGCCGGGCGGCTTCTTCTTGGGCGGGTCCTGGGCCTGGGCTGTGCCGCCAAGGGCCAAGCAGCTAGCGCATAAGAGGACCCAGAGGATTCTTAGGGGTGAGGCGTGGGGCAGCATGGGGCTTGACTAGAACACGTAGCCGATCTGGATGTTCCAAACGTCGTCGCTGTCATCCCAATCCTCGTAGTCGACCTTGATGATGACCTGCTCGGTGGGGTTCCAGGCCAGGCCGAAGGTCAAGATGTCGTCATCCAGACCGCGGCCGGCCACGGCCGAGTTGGGCAAATCGGCCTGGGTATCGACGGTCTCGTAGCGCACGAAGGGCGTCAGGGATTGCGCGGTATCGCGGCTGGCGAAGAGGTTGTAGCCAAGCTCCAAGTAGCCGCCGTTCAATTCGTTGGCGAGGCTTGGGTTGGGATCGCCCGCGCCGATCACGGCCGTGTTGAAATCGTCCGCATCGCCGATGTCGGCCATGGCGTAGAGGGCGCGCATGGTGAAGGGGCCGCGCTTGTACTCGGCGTGGAGCTCCACGATTGTGGTGTCTAGGTCCACGTCACCGGGGGCTGACTCTTGGCCCGAGTCACCGCTGTAGACACTGCCGCCGAGCATCAGACCAGGGCTGCCGATGTAGTCCAGGCGCGCGACGACTGCCAGGCTCTCGGCTGCGGCGCGGTTACCTTTTTGGCGCCCGCTACGCAGGCCGCCGTCATCGAACTCAGAGCCGTTCAAGCCGTTGAGCACATAGGCTCGGTAGGCCCACTCGCCGTTGTCGCCGGTGAGGCCAACGCCCATTTCGCGCCAGGTGCTCGGCAGGATGTTTGTCTCCGTGCGCGAGCGGCGGGCGGTCATGTAGGTGGTGGGCTCGTGCATCTCGTTGACCAGGCCCATGGGCACCAGCACCAAGCCAACGCGAGCGGCATGCTGCTCGCTGTACTGGTAGTCGAGGTAGACGAACTCAGCGGAGGCGCTTCCGCCGCCGCTGGAGGTGCCAGAGCTGGACGAGGTGGTTCCATGCTCGAACTCGATCTCGGTGTTGAGCAGCCACTTATCGTCGAACTTGTAGCCCATGTAGATGACCGTGCGCAGAGCGTCGAAGACATCCGTGGCGCCGGGCTTGAATTGCATCAGGGTCTCGCCGTATCCGCCCAGGGAGACTTCGCCCTCGTCGCTGCGATAGATCTGGCTGGCACCGGGGGCTAGGCCGCCAATGCCGTCACCTAGGACTTCGGCGGGGACACCGATGTTCGCGCGCTCGAGCTCGGCCGCGAGGGCATCGAGACGGATTTCGAGTTGCTGAATACGATCCGGATCCTGGTTCTGGGGGACGCTCTTGAGGACAGAGGATCCCATCAGGGCGAGGACGTATACGGGTAGGAGGGGCGTCATGGCGTGCTCACGAGTGGCTCCATGGGGGAGCCGGGGGCTGGGTGAATTCGGCCTTCAAGGCCGGAGGTGTAGGTGACTTGGATGCCGCTGGGAGCGCGGATCAGGAAGATCGCCTCTACGCCAGCTTCGCTCTCCGCGAAGTTCAGGCCCGTGTCTGGCCCCAGTACAAAGAGGGCGGTGGAGAGGGCGTCGGCATCCAGGGCCTTGGGGCAGATCACGGTCACGCTGCCGAAGTCGGATGCGGGCCAGCCGCTGCGCGGGTTGAGTAGGTGGCCGATAATCCCGTCGGGGTGGGGCTTGGCCTTGACCGTGTTGGCGGAGGTGGCCATAGACTCGCCGGCGTGCAGCTCGAGCTGCAGATGGGCCACATCGCGTTGGTCGGGGTGGGCGAGGGGTATCGCACGGGGCTCGGCTCCCGCGCTGAGTGAAATCTGACCGCCTAGGTCGAGCTGGGCTTCGATCCCATGGAGCTCGGCTAGGGCCATTTGTGCGGCGTCGAGGGCCGCGCCCTTTCCAAAGCCGCCCTCTTCGATACGTGTGCCGGGCTCGAAGCTGACGCTTGCTGCTTGCACGCGCAGGCGCCGGAAGTCCACGAAGCGGAGGGCTCGTAGGCGATTGACTGTGTGCGGGCGGCGGCCTGTACCTCGCAGGTCCCATGCCGCGACCAAGGGGGCGATGGTGGGGTCGAACGCGCCAGCGGTGCGTGCGGCGAGCCTTGCGGCCTGGCCGAGCTCGGAGGCCAGGACTGAGGAGCAGGGGTGGAAGGTCCCTGGGGCCTGGGCGAAAATGCGCGAGAGCTCGGAGTCCGTGCGCCAGGTGGATAGGCGTGCTTCGGTGGCTTCGACCGCGCGCAGGGCGAGTTCGCTGGCGGCCAGGGCCGAGGCCCGGTCGGGACCGCTGACCTGCATGCTGAGGCTGGTACCCATGACCAGAGCCACGCGCTCGACCGTGACCCTAGGCGCCTGGGGTCCGACGCAGGCGGGCAGGGCGCACAGAACGCCGAGAGCTAGCCGGCTCTTGCGGGGGATCGAAGTTGCGGGGCTCACGCAGGACCTTGTACTGAGAATGCATCTCAATAGCGATTGTGAACCTCGGGAAGTTGCGAATCAGTCTCAATAAGCCCTAGGGCGTAGGAGCTCTGCCGAGCGCCTGGGGTAGACCGGTCCTTCCAGGGTGAATGCGGCGCGAACGTAGGTGGCAGCAGCCCGGCGTAGGCTGCTGGCGAGCTGGGGGTCGCGCACCTGGTCCACCTCACGTTGGATGCGCGCCAGGGCATTTTTTTGGTGGATGCGCCGCTGGCTGCTCAGCCCTTGGGCCTGGGCCACAAGGCCGGCGGTGCCTTCGATCACGATGCGGTCCTGCAGCTCGGCGCCGTAGAGCTCGAGCTGCTTGAGGGCTAGATCGGCGCGGGCTTGGGCTTGCTCGATCTGGCCAGCTTGCAGGGCGGCCCGGGCGGTGAGGGCTTCGGCTAGGGCTTGGAGTCGGGTCAGACCCTGTTGACCCAGGTCGTAGCGCACGCGCTCCAGCATCAAGCCGCCCTCGGGATCACCGCGCTCTGCGAGCAGGATGCCGAGGAAGAGTTCGGCGGTGGTGCGGCCGCGGGCATCATCCATTTCGCGCGCCTGCCAGCTGGCTTCGCGCAGTTCCAATTCCGCGTCGTGCTCGTGGCCATGCTCCAGTAGAAGTCGGCCGCGGCGTGAGCCGATCTCGATCTCTAGGGCGCGCTCGCCGGCGCGCGTGGCTAGGCGTTGGGCTTCGTTCAAACTCTTCCAAGCATGCTCACTGCGGCCGAGGATGCGGTCTGCACGGGAGCGCAGCAGCAAGGCTCGGACGCGCAAGCCCTGGGCGGTAGGGCGCGTGTCCTCGCCGAGATCGCGCTGCGCCTTCTTGGCGGCGTCGAGTGCTAGCTCAAAATGGTCGTCGAGCAGGTCAACTAGGCCCATGGCCAAGCGGGCGCGGGCTAGCAGGGTGGGGGGTGGCTTCGGATCTGCGCTCAGGATGCTGTAGAAGTCCTCGCAGGCTTCTTGGTGCGCGCCGCACTCCAGGTTGACTTCGCCGCGGGCCAGACGGGTGGCGTGTACGAGGTCTGGGTTGTCCGCGCGTTCGGCGATAATGCGCGCGTTGCGCAGCAGGCCGCGGGCTAGGCCGAAGGAACCGCGCTCGGCGGCGAAGCGTCCGTGTTGCAAGTAGACGCGTGCGACCAGGTCAGGGGCTTGCTTGTCGTTTAGGTCGAGCTCGGTCAGGCGCTCGAGTAGTTGCCGTTGTTGGGTGCGCCTGCCGAGGTTTTTGGCGGCATCGGCGCCGCGCGTGAGCAACTCGGCTTCCAGCTCGGTATCGGGGCCTACCTCGCCCAGAGCTTCTAGGCCCCAGAGGGTTAGAGTCAATACATGCCGTGGGGGTTGGTCGGTGGCGAGGCTTGGGAGGTGCGGCTCTAGGTGTTCGAGCAGGGCGGCGTAGGCGCCGGCATTGCGCAGGTGGAAGGCGCGTTCGAGGGGCTCCTGTTGACCGAGGCCCTGGCTCTCGAGGGCTGTCGCCATCCGTTGGTGTAGGCGCGCGCGGCGTTCCTTGCGGGTGCAGCGCCAGACGGCGGCGCGCAGAGAGCCGCGGGCGAAGTGGTAGCGCGGACCGTTGCGTTCAAGCCAACCAGCGCGGGTAAAATCCTCGAGCCAGCGCCCGACCTCTTGGGCGGTGGTATGACCGAAGGCCTTGGCCAGGAAGCTGGGCTCGAGCCTCTGGCCGGCGACGGCGAAACGCTGCAGCCAGAGGCGTTGTTGGAGGGGAAGTGCGGCGAAGCGCGCCTCGAGCAGGTGCGCGGCGGAGTCGGAGCGGGGCCAATTCTCGGGCGCTGTGAGCAGGGTCCAGCCTGCGGGCCCGGCGGCGATGGCGCCGCAGGTCTCGAGGGCGGCGGTGAGTTCGGTCAGCTCGCTGGGCAGCCCGCCGGAGCGTTCGAGCAGTGCGCGGGCGACGCTGCGTACGGGCGCGTCGGCTGCAAAGGTGCTCTCGACCAGCCGAGTGATGGCGCTGATGTCGTAGGGCCGCAGGTCGATGGTGTGCGAGCGGCCGATGCGTATCAGGCGTTCCTCGAGCCGGCGTAGGGCGCGTTCGTTTTGTGCGCGGCGAGCGGTTTGCCGGCCGAGGATCAACAGCATGCGACTGTTGGCCAAGCCACGCGCCACTTGCTCGAGCAGGTCGAGGCTTCCGCCGCCAGCCAGGTCGGCATCGTCCAAGAAGACGATCAAGCGCCGTTCGCGCCCCAGAGCGCTGAGCCAGCGTGTGAGGTGCTCGGGCACGATGCGCTGGGTGCCATCGGAATCGAGGGCTAGGATCAGGGCCCTGGCGGAGGCCTGTGGAATGAGACGCGCGAGGCGCTCCTTGGCCGTGTTGCCGAGGGGGCGGCCGCCGGGGGCTTGCAGCCAGGCGCGCAGGAGATCGAGGATGGGTTGCAGCGGGCGCGCGTCGGCGAAGCGACTGGCGC
>JBLIOL010000306.1:0-6354 GCA_047639615.1 Planctomycetota bacterium
GGCTACGCGCGACACATCGATGCTGAACTGCACGCGCTCGGGATCGTCCCAGGCCGGGTGATAGACCTGCTCCTTCAACCCATCGCGATGAAAGCCGCCATGGGGAAAGGCGTTGTAGGTGAACGGCACCAGCTCGCGCTCCCCGAGGAAGCCGCGCAGCTTGGCCAGATCCTCAGCACCCTCCTCGGACGCCAAGCGTCCAGCCAAGGGCCCCGGCAAGTACATACCCACACCGAAGGGCCGCTCGGGCGAGAGTCGTCGCTTAAGCGGCACGGTGATCTCATCGATCCCCGCGCAGACTCCCTCCAGGTCCTCACCCGCATGCAGATTCTGGCAGTACGCCAGGCGCACACGTCGGCCCCCGTGGGCGGGATGGCCGAATTCCATGGGAGCTACTGACCGCCGACGGCGATGCCTTCGGGCACCAGCAGCACGGGAATCGTGTCGCGGATCGGATAGACGATCTGGCCGTCCTCGCGCACCAGACCAGCCTGCAAGAAGTCCGTAACCTCGCTCTCACCCACGTTCGTGCAGCCGCCGGCGCTGATGCGGGCGTTGATGCCGTCGAGGAGTGCCTGATCGGCCTCCTTCAGGCTTTGGTGGGTCTCGGGGCAGGCCAGCAGTTCCAGCAGGTCCTTGTCGATAGCGCTCATGGTGTCGGGGCGGTTGGGGCGTAGGGGCTCGGAGCGGCCTATAGTGCAACAAGGTCGTGCGAACCGTACAGCTTGCTGTGCGTTCCAGCCGAATCCGAGACCCCGACCGCCCAGCGCCTGTGATTCAAATCCCCACCCTCGCCCTGCTCGCCCTCGCCTGCATGCCCCCCCAGGTGCATTCGGAAGCGGAGACCTACAAGCTCCAGCTGCCCCCGGGGCCCGCCGCCCGGGCCTGGGCCGGGGTTGGGCCGAGCACGCCCGCGGCACCGCTCTCTGCCGAGCTGCTGGCCCTCTTGGAACCGGGCGTGCCCCTCTGGGAGCAGGCCGAGACCTGGCAGCTATGGGCCGAGCGCCTGTCCGGCCTAGGAGATCGCCTAGCCCAGGACCAGCAGCCCGGCATGGGCCGCGACCAGTCCTCCGCCAGCGCCCGCGCCGAGCTCTGCCTGCTAGCCGCCGCCCAGGGCCGCGGCGCCGACGCCTGGGCCCACTTCGCACGCCTGACCGACGACCCAGGGCTGGCCGCCCGAGTCGCCCCGCTGCTGATCCCCGGCGTGCCCCTGGAAACCAAGATCGGCCCCGGCGGCGTGCCCCAGGGCTTGCCCGACGGCGCCAGCCTCTACCCGATCCTGCCCGAGTACCCCGCCGATAGCCCCGCCGCCGATCTGACTTGGCGCAAGGCCGAAGTGCTCGGCCTACGCATCGGCGAGGCCCAGGTGCGCCTAAGCCTGGCGGTGGAATCCTCGGGGGTGGAGCTCGAGCTAGAACACCAGAGCGGCCCCACGATCGAGCTCGCCGCGCGCCTACCTGCGCCGGCCGAATTCGCCATCCGCTACGAGTACGTGGACTGGGAGCGCGTGCCCAACCCGCGCGAAGCCCACGGCGTGCGCCTGATCCCGGGCGAGGAGGAGCCGCACACGGTCTACGGCCGCGTGGCCGCCGCGCCCACGGCCTGGCCCACGCCGCGCCCGGGCGCCCTCTCAGCGCGCCTGCTACAGGACGGCCTATGGCTGGTGATCGCCAGCGATGATCCCGAGCACGGGCTCTGGCAGGCCACCGCCGTAGCCATCGGCAAGCTGCTCGGCGTGCCTGCCGGCACACGCGAGCCAGTCAGCCCCGGAACGAGCCGCACCGGCGTCGAATTGCCCGTGCCCCCCGAACCCTTCGACCTCAAGGAAGCCGACCAGCGCGCCGCCTTCGGTCGCTACCTTGCCTCCGCCCTCGAAGCCCACGTCCTGCACCGACCCGTTCGCTAAGCTCTAGCTCGAATGACAACGCACAAGTACGCCCTCCAAGCCGCCCACCGCGCCAGCTACTTCGATCTGCTGCGCCAGCGCGGAGCCGCCGCCGTCATCCCGACCCACACGGCCAAGACGCGCAGCAACGACACGGAGTTCCGCTTCCGCCCGGGCAGCGACTTCTGGTACCTCACGGGCTTTGCCGAGCCCGAGTCCTACCTGGTCATGCTGCCCGCCCGGGAGCCCGATCAAGAGGATCGCACGATCCTCTTCCTGCGCGCCCGCGACCCGCTGCTCGAGACTTGGCACGGCCGTCGGCTCGGCATCGATGCTGCCCCCGATGAGCTGGGCATCGACGAGGCCTGGGACGAGAGCGACTTCTGGACAAGCCTGCCCGACCTACTGCGCGGCTACGGCAGCCTGGTTTGGAGCGTAGGGCCCGAACCCGAGCGCGACCGGCGCTTCCTCGACATCGTCCAGAACCTGCGCAATCGCGCCCGGGGCAAGGTTCTCCCCCCCACGGAGATCCTCGACCCGCGTGGCCTGGTGCACGAACTGCGCCTACGCAAGGACGCGACCGAGATCGAGTGCATGCGCAAGGCCGCGGCGATCACCGCCGAAGCGCACATGCAAGCCATGCGCGACTGCGCACCCGGCGTGAGTGAGCACGAAATCGACGCCCTGCTCGAATACACCTTCCGCCGCCGCGGCGGTGAGGGCTGCGCCTATACGAACATCGTGGCCGGCGGCGAAAACGCCTGCATCCTGCACTACGTGGAGAACAACCAGCCGCTGGTGGACGGCGAGCTGCTCCTGATCGACGCGGGCGCCGAGTGGCAGCACTACGCCTCCGACGTGACGCGCACCTTCCCGGTCAACGGCACTTTCAGCGAGGACCAGAAAGCCCTCTACGAGGTGGTGCTCGCAGCCCAGGAGGCCGCGGTCGAAGCCGTGCGCCCGGGCGCTCCCTTCCGCGAGGTTCACGAAACCGCCCTAGCCTGCCTATGCCAGGGAATGCTCGACCTAGGCATCCTCACAGGCAGTCTTGAGGAGGTGCTCGAGTCCGGCGCCTACCAGCCCTACTACATGCACGGCACGAGCCACTGGCTGGGACTGGATGTGCACGACTGCGGATCCAATACCACCCCAGAGGGCGAGTCACGCCTGCTGGAGCCCGGCATGGTCCTGACGGTCGAGCCAGGTCTGTACATCGAATCCGACTCGGAAGCCCCCGAGCGCTTCTGGGGCATGGGGATCCGCATCGAGGACGATGTGCTGGTCACCGCTGGCGGCCACGAGGTTCTGACGGCAGCCATCCCTAAGAGCGTGGCTGAGGTGGAAGCCGCCTGCGCCCCCCCCGTGCACGCCTAGGGCCCCAGGAAGGGCCAAAATACACTTGGAACAAGGACGCAGTGCGGGCGTGGAAGAACGCGAGGACAATGCCAGGCCCGGTGCCCCGCGGCGGGCCGATCTGGCATGGCTGGCCCAAACCTTGGGCCAAGCCGGCCGCCGGGCGGGCCGTCCCGGAGGATTCTGGATGGCGGGCATCGCTTACCACTTCCTCTCCTTCGGCTGGGCCTTCGGCGTGGTGTTGGCCATGCCCATGGTCGACCAGTTCGCGCCCGACATGCCTTGGGGCCGAGTCGCCGAGCTAACCGGTGGCAGCCTACTGAGCCACGTAGCCCTCGGCGGCCAGGCCGGCTGGATCATGATCCTGCCCCTGGCCATCGCCATGTTCCGTGCCGCCGGCGGACTCGCACGTTTGGCGCCCCTGGAGCGCTGGCAAACCGCCGCCCAGGAATCCGGCCGCGACCATCCGCGCATGCGCCGCATCATGCGCGAAGGCAAGGGCACCACCCGCGCAGCCGGCCTGCTCTGGCTGCAGGTGCTACTGATGATGGGCCTCGCCACAGCCGCCCTGGTGCTGCCTGCCTGGGCCGTACTCTCCACCATGGGCTTCAGCGGCTGGAGCCCGCTGTCCGCCGTTGTGACGGGCCTAGCCGTGGCCCTGACCTCCTTCTACGGATTCCTACTCGGAATCCTGTTCCAGCTAGCCCTGCACAGCATGGTGCGCAATCGTCGCGGCGTGGGCTCGGCACTGCTGCACGCTTGGCGCCTAGTGCGCAACGATCCGGGTGCTGCGATCCGCGCGGCCACCATGGATGCGGTCCTGCAACTGGTGGCCTCCCTAGGCCTGGTGACCGTAGGTTTCTTAGGCGGCCTGATCCCGCCGCTCAGCCTGGCCAGCTTCCTATGCCAGGCCATGATCTACGCCTGCACCGGCTGTATTCGCTGCCTGTACTGGAGCCGCGTGTACGAGGAATTTGGCGGCTTGAGCACGGCCCCCGAATAGCTCCCACAAACAAAGCCCCCCCCGCAGGCCTACTGGCCTCGCACGCCCACAAGTAGGAGCTCGACACGAGGCCTGCTGGCCTGGAACGCCAAGAGAAGCTCCCCGCTAGACCTGCTGGCCTGGAACGCCAAAAGAAGCTCCCCGCTAGGCCTGCTGGCCTGGAACGCCAAGAGAAGCTCCCCGCTAGACCTGCTGGCCTGGAACGCCAAGAGAAGCTCCCCGCTACTAGGCCTGCTGGCCTGGAACGCCAAGAGAAGCTCCCCGCTAGGCCTGCTGGCCTGGAACGCCAAGAGAAGCTCCCCGCTAGGCCTGCTGGCCTGGAACGCCAAGAGAAGCTCCCCGCTACTAGGCCTGCTGGCCTGGAACGCCAAGAGAAGCTCCCCGCTAGGCCTGCTGGCCTGGAACGCCAAGAGAAGCTCCCCGCTAGGCCTGCTGGCCTGGAACGCCAAAAAAAAAAGCTCCCCGCTAGGCCTACTGGCCTGGCGGGGAACTTGGGAGGGTGGTGAGCGCGCCAGGGATCGAACCTGGGACCTACTGGTTAAAAGCCAGTTGCTCTACCAACTGAGCTACGCGCCCTCCCTTGTACTTGTGCTGGTCTCTGCCGGTGGCAGATGCGCAGGAGAATAAGGTTTCGGAGCCCGGAGGCAAGCCGAAATTCTATAGCTCCATGATCTCGTGGTGCTTCTTGTCGTGGATCGCGGTCACCTTGCCCTCAAACTCCTTGAGGACGTCCTGGATTTCGCCGTGCAAACCCTTGTTGTCGTCCTCTGTGATGTCCTTGGACTTGAGCAGGCCATCGGCCTCCTTGTTGCCGTCCCGGCGCAGATTTCGCAGGGCCACGCGGCCTTCCTCGGCCAATTCCTTGGCCTTGCCAGCATATTTCTTGCGCTGATCGCCGGACAGGGGCGGCAGATTGAGGCGCACCACCTTGCCATCGTTCTCCGGGCTGATACCCAGGTCCGACTTGAGCACAGCCTTCTCGATGTCCTTCAGGCTGCCCACGTCGAAGGGCTTGATCACCAGAGTGCGCGGCTCCGGCACGGAGATCTGCGCGATCTGGGACAAAGGGGTCATGCTGCCGTAGTAATCAACACGCACGCTGTCCACCAAACTGGCGGAGGCGCGGCCGGTGCGGATGCCGCGGAGCATGTCGTTGGTGTGGCTCAGGGCCTTCTCCATGCGGGTGCGGGTGTCTTTGATGACGCTGTCGTAGCTCATAGGTCGCTCCTTACTGCTCGTTATTGACGCTAGTTCTGGATGGTTGTTCCGAGGGCCTCGCCGCGCACTACGCGCTCGAGATTGCCCTCCACAAAAAGATCGAAGACGACCACGGGGATGTCATTCTCCTGACACAGGGTGGTAGCCGTGCCGTCCATCACCCGCAGGCCCATCTCGAGCACCTGCTGGTGGGTCAGGCTATCAAAACGCTCGGCGTTCGGATCCTTCTTCGGGTCGGCGGAGTAGACCCCGTCCACCTTGGTGGCTTTGAGCAGCACCTCACAGCCCAGCTCGCTGGCTCGCAGAGCCGCTGCCGTGTCCGTGGTGAAGAAGGGGTTGCCCGTGCCTGCAGCCAGGATCACCACGCGCCCACGCTTGAGGTGCGCATCGGCGCGCCGGCGCACGAAGGGCTCGGCTACTTGCTTGATTTCGAGGGCGGTCATGACGCGCGTCTCGATGCCCTCCTGTTCGATGGCATCGGAGAGCGCCAAGCCGTTGATGACCGTGCCCAGCATGCCCATGTAGTCAGCCGTGGCACGATGCCCGCCCAGGCGGCTGAATTCTGCTCCGCGCAGGATGTTGCCGCCGCCGCAGACCAGGGCTACCTCTACCCCGAGCCCCACGACTCGTGCGATTTGCTTGGCCATGGACTGGACCCCTGCGGGGTCGATGCCGTGACCGGAATCCGGCTGGCCGAGGGCCTCGCCGGAGAGTTTGAGAAGGATGCGGTGGTACATGGAGCAGGGCTGGGTTCCGCAGAGGATAGGGACTGCCGCCCCAGGATCAGCACGAGATGTGCCCTAAAGCTAGGAACGCCCCGAACAACCGCAATAAGCTCGGGGCCGCAAACAGACATGCTGGATTCGGCCCCGGCGGAGGTCGGAGCCGCACCTCC
>JBLIOL010000307.1:0-6348 GCA_047639615.1 Planctomycetota bacterium
CCTGGCCGGCGACGCGCCCATGCACACGGACGACAACGCGCTGCTGGAGTTCAACGCTCCACGCAACATGGCGCTCTACCAGGACGAGAACGCCCTGCTCGAACGCATCGAGGGTTATCGCTCCGGAGACTTGGACTTCCTCACGGGACCTGGCTCGAAGTTGCTGCTTGGCAATGGGATCAAGGCTGTGCAAGCCACCGGCCTGCTACTGAAAGCCAAGCTGCGCATCAATGCCAACCGCGGCATGCAGGGCTTGGAGGCCGTGCGCGAGGCGCAGGCATTGCACCCCAGCAACCCGGCCATCAAGCAGGTGCTCGACCAGGCTGCTCAATTGGCCCACGGTCTGTTGCGTGCAGGTCGCCCAGGTGAGGGCGGTCCTCTGTTGGAAGCGCTGTTGCAGGTGGAACCGCGGCGCCCTTATGACCAGGTGGCGCTCGGTAATCTGCAGTTCCGGGCCAAGCGCATGCGGCGCGCAGCCGAAGCTTATGAGCGGGCTCTCAGCGTGATGCCCAATCATCCGGAAGCGCTCTATCGCCTGGCGTATGTACTGGCGACGGCTCCCGATGACGCGTTCTTCAATGGGCCAAGGGCTTTGGAGTTGGCTCAGCATTCCGTGTCCTTGACCCAGTCGCAGAGTTCCTTGGCCTTGCGTTCTCTCGGCATCGCCTTGGCTAGCGTTGGCCGATTCGGTGAAGCGGGGCAGGCCATCGATCAGGCCTTGCGTGTCCTGGCTGGACCGCAGGAACGGAACAATCCTGGCCTCCGGCAGGTCATGGAAAACATGAAGCAAGCCTTCTTGGCGGGCAGGAGCATGCGCGCCGGGCGCTAGCTCAGGCTTCGTCCATACGCACGCGCCCGGCGGTGCGTTCGACCAGTTCGAGGCGCAGTTTTTCGATCGTTGCCACAGGTACTTGCAGCACGAGCCGCACCTCCGCTCCATAGTCGGATTCCGTTGGCTCGAGGGACTGCGCGTGCAGGCACGCTTGCACGGCCGAGGTGCAGTCGTAGGGGAAGCACAGCACGAGTGCCTGTGTCACTTCGTGCTCGATCAGCGGCGCGCGATCCAGCGCCATGCCAGCCGTGCCGCCGTAGGCGCGAACCAATCCGCCCACACCGAGTTTGGTGCCGCCGAACCAGCGCGTCACGGCCGCCACCACCTGGGTGACCTCATGTCCCTCGATTTGGTTGAGGATCGGACGCCCGGCGGAGCCAGCGGGTTCGCCGTCATCGCTGCTGCGATGTTCTGCGCCGTCCATGCCTAAGCGCCAGGCCCAGCAAGTATGCGACGCGCCGGGATACAGATCCCGGCGCGTTTGTACGAAGGCCGCCGCCGCCGTCGCGTCCGCGGCCGGAGCCAGGGCCGCCAGAAAGCGTGACCCCTTGATGCGCTCGGGCTCGTACTCGAAGGGCTCGGCGAGGGTCACGTACTTCATGGGGGAGCTTGGGAGCTTAGGCTGCTCCCGCGGAGTTGGTCTCCAGGGGCTGGACAATGTAGCCCTCGCCCTCGAACCAGTCCACGCGGGCCGTTTGGCCTTGGCCCAACTTACCCGCCAGGATGGCCTCGGCTAACGGGTTCTGGATGTTGCGTTGGATTACGCGCTTGAGCGGACGTGCGCCGAATTCCTCGCTGAAACCCTCCGTGGCCAGTTGGTCCTTGGCAGCGTCCGTGATCTCAAGGCTGATCTCACGCTCCACCAGGAACTTCTGCACATTGCGCAGCTGCACGTCGACGATGCGCCGCAGCTGTTCGCGGTTGAGGGCGTCGAAGGTTAGGACTTCGTCGACGCGGTTGAGGAACTCGGGCCGGAAGAAGTCCTTCAGCTGAGCATCGTTGCGCAGGTTGCTGGTCATCAGCACGAGGGTTTGGCCAAAGTCCACCGTGCGGCCCTGGCCGTCGGTCAAGCGACCATCGTCCAAGAGCTGCAGCAGGATGTTGAACACGTCCGGGTGAGCTTTCTCGACCTCGTCGAGCAAGAGCACGGAGTGCGGCTTGCGGCGCACGGCCTCGGTCAGGGCGCCGCCCTCATCGTGGCCGATGTAGCCAGGGGGCGCGCCGATCAGGCGCGCGACACTGTGCTTCTCCATGTACTCGGACATGTCCAAGCGAATCATGGAGCGCTCGTCGTCGAAGAGGAACTCCGACAGGGCGCGGGCCACTTCGGTCTTGCCGACTCCGGTGGGTCCAAGCAAGAGGAAGGAGCCTTGGGGGCGGTTCGGATCCTGCAAGCCCGTGCGCGCGCGGCGCACTGCCTGAGCGATGGCGGCCACGGCGTGCTCTTGACCGATGACGCGCTTACCGATGCGTTCCTCCATCTCGATCAGCTTGGTGCGTTCCGTCTCCAAGAGACGCGCGGCGGGGATGCCGGTCCAGCGCGCCACGACTTCGGCGATCAGCTCCTCGTCCACGGCCTCTGGTAGCAGGGCACCGTCCCGTTGCAGCTCTTCGAGTCGCTCGCTGCTCTCTTTCACATTGGCTTCGATCTCGGGCAGTTCGCCATAACGGATCGCGCCCACGCGCTCGAGGTTGCCGTCGCGCTCCTCGCGCTCGGCCTCCGCACGCAGCTCCTCGATTAGGGCTTTGCCGGCACGAATGGCCGTGATTAGCTCCTTCTCGTGCGTCCAGCGCGCACGTAGGGCACTCGCTTCCTCACCCAGGCCGGCGAGCTCGCTGCCGATGGCTTCGATGCGTGTCTTGGAGTTCGATTCGCCGTCTTTTTCCAGGGCGCTGCGCTCGATCTCGAGCTGGCGCAGGCGGCGCTCCACCTCGTCCAGCTCGGGCGGCATGGAGTCGATGGCGGTACGCAATAGCGCGCCGGCTTCGTCCATGCAATCGATGGCCTTGTCGGGCATAAAGCGACCGTTTACGTGGCGGTCCGCCAGACGCGCGGCGGCGACCAGCGCGCTGTCCTGGATGCGCACGCCGTGGTGCACCTCGTAGCGCTCCTTCAGGCCGCGCAGGATGGCGATGGTGTCGTCCACGCTAGGCTCGTCGATCAGCACGGGCATGAAGCGTCGCTCCAGGGCTGCGTCCTTCTCGATGTACTTGCGGTACTCGTCCAGGGTCGTGGCGCCGATGCAGTGCAGCTCGCCGCGGGCTAGGGCTGGCTTGAGCATGTTGGCCGCGTCCACGGCACCTTCCGCGCCACCGGCACCCACCAGGGTGTGGAGCTCGTCGATGAACAGGATCACCTGGCCTTCGGCCGCGGCGATCTCTTCCAGCACGGCCTTGAGGCGCTCCTCGAACTCGCCACGGAATTTAGCCCCGGCCAGCATGGAGCCGATGTCGAGGGACATGACCTTGCGGCCCTTCAGACCCTCGGGCACGTCGCCAGCGACGATGCGCACGGCCAGGCCTTCGGCGATGGCGGTCTTGCCAACGCCGGGCTCGCCGATCAGCACGGGGTTGTTCTTGCGGCGGCGTGAGAGCACCTGAATCGTGCGGCGGATCTCCGTGTCGCGGCCGATGACCGGGTCGAGCTTGCCGGCTTCGGCGTCGGCGGTCAGATCGCGGGCGTACTTGGAGAGAGCCTCGAAGGTGGCTTCGGGGTCGGCGCTGGTGACGCGGCGTAGGCCGCGCAGATCCTGCAGGGCGGTCTCAAGGCGCTCGGGGGTGAGTTTGCGCGCAGCTAGGAGGCCGGCCACCTCGGGCCCGCCGTCCGTGGCCAGGGCCAGCAATAGGTGCTCGGTGGAAATGAACTCATCGCCCAGCTTGTGGGTCTGCTCCTGGGCCACTTGCATAGTGCGCGTCAGGGTCGCGGCGACGGTCAGTTGGCCGCCGCTCTGCTGCGGTAGCTGACCGAGTTGGCTTTCGAGCTCCGCGGCCAGGGCGGTGGGTTCGGCCTCGAGCTTCTCGAGGATGGCGCGGGTCAGTCCCTCGGGCGCGGCCACGAGGGCCGCCGCCAGGTGTAGGGGCGTGACTTCGGGGTGGCCGGCTTGGGTGGCGTTGGTCTGGGCGAGGGTCAGAGCTTGCTGGCTCTTGGTGGTTAATTGCATTTGCATGGTTGTGTCTCCTGGGTGCGGTGTGGTCGCAAGCCAGGAGATGCAACGCCCATGCCAAGACGAAAAGAGCCCACTCAGGCACTGAGAGGGCTCTTGCAGACGGGTTCGGTGCCATTATGGCGCGCTTGGCGCCATAATGGCATTGACCTGGGGCTAGGCCGGGGCGGTCTCTCTGACCGTGGCCAATGCCTGCAGGATCAGGGCGCGCGATTCGGCCGTGACGCCCATCAGGGGCAGGCGCAGCTCCTCAGGGAAGCCCACCAGCTCGTTGAGCATGGCCTTGATGGGGGCCGGGTTGGTCTCCAGGTGCAGGGCGTGAATCAGGGCGCTCAATTCGCGCTCGAGTTCGCGCATACGTGGCGCATGGGGGTCGAGGGCGGCCAGTCCGATCAGCTCGGCGGTCTCTTCAGGGGCCACATTGCCCACCACGCTGATGGCGCCCACGGCTCCCCTGGCCAGGAACTCGAACAGCAGGGCGTCCTCACCGCAGAGCAAATCCAAGCCGGGAATCGCGGCTAGGGCGTCGATGCGATCGAGGCAGGTAGTGGCATCTTTGAGAGCCACGATGTTCTCGTGACGCGCAGAAAGGTCCGCGGCGAGCTCAACCGAGAGGTTGATGCCCGTGCGCGCGGGCACGTTGTAGAGCACCACCGGCAGCTTGGGGATGGCGTCCGCGAGCGCGTCGTAGTGCGCACGCAAGCCGGCGGGGGAGGGGCGGTTGTAGTAGGGCGTGACCGCGAGCACAGCATCAGCGCCGGCGCGTTCGGCGGCGATCGCCAAGCGCAAGGTGCTGCGAGTGTCTGGGGTGCCGACGCCGGCAATCACCGCTAAACGACCGTCTGCGGCACGTACAGCGGTAATGAAGAGGCGCACCTTCTCGTCTTCAGAGAGCGTTGCCGATTCACCGGTGGTGCCTGCCACCACAATTCCCCGAGTTCCGGAACGCGCATGCCGTTCAATTTCGGAGATGAACACAAGCTCATCTACCTGGCCATTTCGGAACGGAGTCGGTAACGCAACTAGGCTGCCGCGCACCACGTCTTGAATAGGCTTGCCCCTCATACTTCCGAGTCTGCAACTCTGAAGCCCTCGATCCAAGCATCTAGATCGTTACTGGCCTGCGTTCATTAAAGCGCGCATCTCGCCGATGGCAGGAGCTACCCCCACGAACACCGCATGCGCGACGATGGCGAAACCGATGTTCAGCTCTTCCACGCCCTGCAGGCGGGTTATGGGGGTGACGTTCTCGTAGTCGAGTCCATGGCCGGCGTTCACGCGCAGGCCAATGTTGCATGCGTGCCTAGCAGCGTCCTGCAATCGCTTCAGCTCCAACCCCTGCTCCGCACCCGTAGTCAGGGCGTAGCGCCCCGTGTGCAACTCCACGAAGGTGGCGCCGCAGGCCTTGCTCGCGTCCAGTTGAACTAGGTCGGGGTCCACAAAGAGGCTCACCTCGCCGCCACGCTCGGCCAGGGCCGGGACAGTATCCTGTAGACGTGAGAGGTCGCGCACCACGTCCAGGCCGCCTTCGGTGGTGACCTCAGCGCGGTTCTCAGGCACCAGGCAGAAGGCCTCGGCGCCGCTCTCGAGGGCGATGGCCACCATTTCCGGGTCCAGGCTGACTTCCAGGTTCAGCAGGGTCGTGATGCGCTCGCGAAGGTCCCTCACGTCCTGGTCCTGGATATGGCGCCGGTCCTTGCGCAGGTGGCAAGTGATGCCCTGGGCACCGGCAGCCTCGGCCGCGAGGGCCCAGCCTACAGGGTCAGGGAAGGTCTCCCGGCGCGCCTGGCGCAGGGTCGCCACGTGGTCGATGTTGACGTGCAAGCGGAGCATGGGCGCAATTTAGCACTGTGCAGCGCGGGCGGCCTGCAATAATCACGAAGCCGCCGCCTGGCCGCCGGCCAGCCGCCGGTTGAGGGCAGCTTTGGCCCCACGGCGCCCGGCCGCTGGCCGGGGGCTGGCGATGGGAGGGTCGGGGTTGCTGCGGAGTGCGGGGGCGGAGCACGGGTGCTGCGGGTTGCACGCGCCGGAGCCGGCCGCAGGCCGGGGGGGCGAGGCTGGCGAAGGGAGGGTCGGGATTGCTGCGGAGTGCGGGGGCGGAGCACGGGTGCTGCGGGTTGAACGCGCCGGAGCCGGCCGCTGGCCAGGGGGGCGCAGCTGGCGAAGGGAGGGTCGGGGTTGCTGCGGAGTGCGGGGGCGGAGCACGGGCGCTGCGGGTTGAACGCGCCGGAGCCGGCCGCAGGCCGGGGGGGCGCAGCGAAGGGCGAAGGCGAAGGCGAAGGTGAAGGCGAAGGCGATGGCGAGATTGCATATGTGCCGCTTTTCGCCACTTGTGTAATAGACGCCATAGGC
>JBLIOL010000308.1:0-6330 GCA_047639615.1 Planctomycetota bacterium
GGGGAGTCCATGCAGAAGCCCTGGGCGGCACTTGGGCTCGGCTTGCTCGAACGCGGGCGCGCGGCTCAGGGTGCGCCGCCGGCCCTCGGCACTCTGAACAGCATGCGCAAGCTCATGGAGAAGTCCCGCAACCCGGATACGGCGGCGGCGCTCTACCTCGCCCTTGGATTGGCGGGCGACCAGGAGGCCAAGGAATTGCTACTCAAGCGCATGGGTGGCGACGAGGTCGCCGGCGGCGCTGCCATGACCGCGCTGGGCATGCTCGGTGCTCAGGAGGCGCGCAATCAGCTTTGGTCCGTGGCTCACGATGCCACGCGCCCGCTGTTGGCCCATGAGGGAGCGGTGGCGCTTGCCCTCTTGCGCGACCGCACCATCCAGAGCGCACTCTATGCGGAGGCGACCAAGGCACGCTTCTTGGTCTATCAGGTATCGACCATCTACTCCCTGGCTTACGTGGGGGATGGCCTGGCGATTCCGACCCTCTACGCGATCCTCACCGGCCGTAGGCAGAGCGAGAACGCGCGCGCGGCCGCTATCGCAGCCATTGGCATCATCGCCGACAAGGACCTGGTGCCCTGGAACCACGCCATGGGCTGGGACGCCAACTGGTGGAAAGCCCCAGCAACCCTGATCGACACGGTCGATCGACGGGGCATCCTCGACGTGTTCTAGGGCAGCGAAGAGCGCCTCTCGGGGCAGGCACGGAAAAGCTCCCCCGGGCGCGCGATGCGTCCGGGGGAGCTTGTTGCTTAGTGGGCTTCGGACTACAGGCCGAAGGTCACGCCGATTGCGTTGCTGGTGTTCCAGCCGGTGTTGCACTGGGCGGCGTGGTCGTCACGGAAGACGCACTGGAAGTTCCAGGTCTGGCAGAGCTGAATCTGCCCAGCAGCCGAGAAGTTCTGGCTGATGCCAACGATGCCCGGGCCGAGGACCAGGGTACCGTTCGCGCCGATCAGAGAAGTCGAGTAGCGGAACAGGGAGAAGGGCACGCCCTGACCCACGCAGCGGATGCCATCGCCGAAGGGCAAGTTGGCAGTCTCGGGACCCATGTACATGAGGCCGAAGCGGTTCGTGGGCAGGTTGGTGCAGGAGAGCACCAAGTCGTCAGCGGAGATGCTGCCGCTGCCGCTCGCGGTGAGCAGTGCGCCCTGGCCGGTAGAGTTGAGGCAACCGCCGTTGGCGGTGTTGTCGTTACCGCAGGGGCAAGCGGTGCCCTCGCAGTAGGAGACGGCGAGCAGGTCGAGCCAGTCGGCGAAGGCGGAGTTGGAGTTCACCATGGCGCCGCTGGTGTCCAGCATGTCGGCCACGACGGTGTCTTGACCCACGCCGCCGGTGCCGTTGTAGGTGAAGGTGGCTTCGCCGTTGGCGTCGGTGACGTCGGTGCCGGTGGCGCCCGTGTTGGGACCAGAGGTGACACTGAAGTTCACGCTACGGCCAGCAATCGGCAGCTGGGTCGCGGCGTCGGTGACGGTGCCGGTGATGGTGTGGGGGCAACCCAGAGCCAGTTCGGCGTTGAGGGGATCGAGGAAGAGGGTCTCGTCAGCGATGCTGATGGGAACCGAAGTCTCGAAGAGGCCCACGAAGATGTTGTCGTCGTTGGTGGGGTTGATGGTGTCGACGATGATCTGCGTGTCGCCGGTCATGACGAAGGGCAGCAGGGTGTAGAGCTCATCATCGGTATCGAAACCGGTGGAACCGCCGAAGGGGTTGGCCGGGTTCATGGTGGAGTCGCCAAGGCCGCCCATGGTGATCAGGCCGCCGTTGAACGGGCCACCGTCATCCTCGCCACCGGCGGAGGAAGTCAGGCGGGCGCCGTTCACGTCGATCTCGGAGATCATGCTCGTGCCGGAGGTGCCCTGGAAGCCGAAGGAGATGCCGAGGCCCATAGTCGCCGTAGCGTTGGGGTCGGTGAGGTCCAGGGGAGCCGCCAAGGAGATGGTGAACTGGTCGCCCGTGGTGTTCTGGCCACCGAACAGGATGATCACACCAGCGGAGGTGGTCACGGCCGGATCGTCGAAGATGACGATCAGAATGGTCCCGTCGATGGAGTTGTTGTTGGGGCCTTCGGTCACGGCCAACTGAGTTAGGCCAGCGCCGGCGCCGTCGATGATCGGCTGGACGATGCCCGTAACGTCGGTGAAGTAGTTCTCGAAGAAGCTATTGGTGGCGTGGTTGGTGAACGTCACGGGCGAGCCCGCGAGGTTGATGTCACCGGCGGCGATGGTGGGCCCGTGGGTTGCGGCAGCCAAGTACGCGGAGCGAACCGTTGAGCCCGCATTGGGCTTCATGACGTCCAGCAGTCCGCCGTTCGGATCGTTGGTACCGATTGCGGAGGTGGAGGTGGAGATGAGGCCGTCTTCGGTTACGACACCCGAAAGTTGGGCACTGGCAGTGTTTGCCAGGAATGCGCCGACCGCGAGGGTCAGGCAGCAAAGTTGGAGCTTGCGCATGAGCAGAGGGGGCAGAGGTGGCCGAGGCCACCGAGTGGGGTACAAAGGCAGGTGCTGGGCAGGCGGACTGATCCACTTGTCATTCACCAGTGATGTTCACATGACATCACGGGAACAAACCCAGGAGTCATGGGGCAGGGCGAACCGAGTGTGGTTCTTCCGGTGTAACCAACGAAGGAGGATCTCCGTCTGGTCGGGAAAAGCCAGGAACTCGCCACCGATGCTTCTATTCACAGGCATCTGTACTGATTCGTGTTGACCTATTTCGATTTCTTTTCGGACCTAGGCTGCGCCCTCGCGGCGATTCGCCTCGGCCTTGATGACCGCCCGGCGGGCCACTAAGGCCGTATCCGGGGTCACGGAGATCGAGGAAATACCGCAGTCCACTAGGAAGGGGGGCACTTCGTCCGGATAATCTGACGGTGCTTGGCCGCAGATACCTATTTCCAGGCCTCGGGCGCGGAATGCGCTCACCGCCCGGCGGATCAGTTGCTTGACGGCTGGGGAGCGTGCGTCGACCGGATTGCGGTAGCCCTCTAGGTCATCGCGGCTGACCGCATACACCGTCTGTACCAAGTCGTTTGATCCAATTGAGCCGCCCGTTAGCGCCATCGCATCGATGAAACGCTCCACCTCGAGCACATTGGAGGGCAGCTCAATCATCAGAAATAGGGGCACGCCGGCCTCCGATCCAAGGCCGCGGTTCTCCAGCAATTGCTTCACCTCGGCGCCCTCTTCCGGGGTGCGGCAGAAGGGAACCATGAGCTGTAGGTTGTCCAATCCCAAGCGGCGGCCAACAAGTCGCAGGGCATCGCATTCCATTTCGAAGGCGGGCAGGAAGCAGGGGTCCAGGTACCGGCTGGCTCCGCGCCAGGCGATCATGGGGTTCTCTTCCACGGGCTCGAACAGGCGTCCCCCGAGGAGCTCGCGGTACTCGTTGGACTTGAGGTCCGAGAGGCGCACGAGCACGGGGCGCGGATGGAAGGCGGCGCAGATTTGGCCGACGCCTTCCATGACACGATCCACGAAGAACTGGCGCTTGTCCGCATAGGCGGCCGTGCGCCGATCGATGGCGCCGAGCAGGGCCTTGAGGTCGTCCTTGCTCTGGGCTTCGATGACCTCCTCGTAGCGCATTAGCGCCGGCGCGAGCGCGCGTCCATCGAGGTAGTCCAGTAGCTCGCGATAGTAGAGCAACGCGAGCGGGTGCACGCCCACCTCGCTTGTGAGAATGAACTCGATGCGTGCCAGGCCCACGCCGTCCACGGGCAGCATGGAGTCGGCCAGGGCTTTGCCGGGGAAGCCCACGTTGAGCTTGATCTTGGTCTCCAGCTGGGTGGTTAGGTCGATGCTGTCCTCCTCGATGCGGAAGGGCTGGCTGCCTTCAAACACCAAGGCTTCCTCGCCCTCGGCGCAGGTGCCGGTCACGACCTGCAGGGGCTTCAGCTTGCGCGTGGCGTCCTCGCAGCCGACGATGGCCGGGATGCCAAATTCGCGCGCGATGATGGCCGCGTGGGAGGTACGTCCGCCCTTCTCCGTAATGATCAAGGAAGCGTCCTTCATCATCGGCTCCCAATCGGGAGTGGTCATCTCGGTCACAAGCACATCGCCCTTGTCGAAGACGCGTTCCTCGGCGGGAATGTCGGCCAGTAACTCGCCGGCTGTCAGTCGCTGGCGCAGTTCGCGCTTCTTGAGAATGACCTGTTCGTAGCTCTTGTACATACGTACAAGACCGGTACCGATGCGTGTGCCGACAGCCTGGCCTTTGGCCAGAACGCGGCCGCCTTCCTCGAGGCGGCGCACCAGGTCGGAGTCCATTACGTAGCGCGTAATGCGAGCTTCCTCGCGCTTAGAATGCACGGTCTCGGGGCGTGCCTGAACGATGAATAGATCCTGACTTCGGCCGTCTTTCGCCCATTCGATGTCCATGGGCATGCCATAGTGCTCCTCGATGGAGATCGCCATGCGCGCCAGGTCGAGGATCTCCTCGCGGGTCAGTGACCATGCGCGTCGGCGCGCGCTGGTGACGTCGATGCTCTCGGTGTCGGTACCGCCTTGGCCGCCGTAGACCATGGCCACATCCTTGGCGCCCAAGTAGCGATGGACGATGGCCTGATAGCCGCGTCGTAGGCCTTCCTTCCAGACCGTGAAATGGTCGGGGCTGACACTACCCTGCACCACCAACTCGCCGAGTCCATAGGAGCTCGAGACGTGCACGACCCCGGTGTGACCGGAGTCCGGATCCAGGGTGAACATCACGCCGGAGGTGGCCAGGTCCGAGCGCACCATCTTCATGATCACCACGGCCAAGGCGCTGCGCAGCGGATCTAGACCATTGGAAATCTGGTAGGAGACGGCGCGTTCGGTGAAGAGGCTGGCGCAGCACTCCTTCCAGCGTTCGATGACCGAGTCGATTCCGTGGACGTTTAGGTAGGACTCGCACTGGCCTGCGAAGGAGGCCTCGGCGGAGTCTTCGACGGTGGCGGAGGAGCGCACAGCTACGTCGACATCGGCGCCGTATTCCTCGCACAGAGCTGCGTAGCCGTCGCGCAGGACGGCTTCGACCTCTGAGGGGATGGTGGCGGCGACCACTAGCGAGCGTGCCAGGGCCGTACGCGCGTACATCTCTAGCTGGTCTTCGGCGTTGGCGCCCTCGGCGCATGCGCGCAGGGCTGCTTCTAGGCTCTCAGCGCGGCAAGCGGAGGCATGCACTTCGCCCATGCCTTCGGGGATCGGCACGCCACTGAAGGAGTGCGGCGGCAGGGGGGCTGCCAGGAAGCGCCAGTAGGCGCAGGCGGTGGTGGTGAAGCCATTCGGCACGCGCACACCGCGCGGTACCAACTCGCGGAAGAGCTCTCCCAGGGAGGCCCCTTTGCCGCCCACCAATTCAGCGTCGTCTTTGCCAACCTCGTCAAACCAGAGCAGGAGTTTTGTTCGGCGGTCGGTCATTTGGCGTCAGGGAGCTGGAGGGCAGGCTGGGGAGGGGTTCGATAGGAATCGATCCCTCCAGCATCGGCATTCCCTGCCCGTGACTTGAAAGGAGACTGGAGCGTGGGTCAGGAACGCTCCAGGCCGTAGCCAATCAGCCTTCTAGGCCTCTTCAGGAGCCCCTTGCGTGGCCTCCTTGGGCGCTTCATCCGGCTCTGGATCCAACTCAGGGGGGATGGCGCGGCCAGAGACGCGCCGCCAGTAGCCTGCGGCGCGCTCCATCGCACGCCCGAGGAGGCTGCCTTCGGGGTAGTTGCCGTCCTCGTCCAGGGTGCCGCAGGGGACGCCGGTGAAGAGCTCCAGCGCCTCCGAGATGTGCTCCACGCAGTAGATGTGAAAGCGACCCTCGGCGCAGGCCGCCACCACCTCTTCGCGCAGCATGAGATTGCGCCGGTTGGCGCGCGGCAGGATCACTCCCTGGGTGCCGGTCAGGCCCATGTCGCTGCAGGCGTCGAAGAAGCCTTCGACCTTCTCCGTGGCGCCGCCGATGGGCTGGATGTGGCCGAACTGATCGATGGCGCCGGTCATGGCCAGGTCCTGTCGCAGGGGAATTCCGGTTAGGGCGGAGAGCACGCAGCAGGTCTCGGCTCCCGAAGCCGAGTCTCCGTCGACGCCGCCGTAGGACTGTTCGAAGGCCAGGGAGATGGTGAACACCAGCGGGTGAGAGGTAGGCAGCAGCTGTCGTAGGAGTCCGCCGAGAATGTGCGAGCCCTTGGTGTGAATGCGGCCTGATAGCTGGGACTCGCGTTCGATGTTGACGATGCCGCGGCTGCCAGCGCCGGCACTGGCGGTGATGCGCGCGGGAAAGCCGAAGGTGAGCGGTCCAGCGGACATGACCGCCAAGCCGTTCACTTGCCCTACGCAGCTGCCGTCGGTCTCGATGCGAATGGTGCCG
>JBLIOL010000309.1:0-6328 GCA_047639615.1 Planctomycetota bacterium
GCAAAGAACTGTGGGATGCGCGCGTCCTCGTGGATCAAACCCAGCCACTGCCCGTTCGAATCGAGACCGAGGTTGCGGTAGATGCGCGGATGAGAGATGGCCTTGGTTTGCCCCGAAGAGAGAGTCGTGGATGTGATCACGTCCAGCCACCCGTCGAGGTCGAGATCAGCCAGGATCACATCTCGGTCATTGGTGGGCGTCAGGAAACCCAGATCCCCGGGAACGTCCGATGCGCTGGCGTAGTCGAGGGTGCGATCCACAAGCTGGTCGCCTTCGGCCATCAGCAGGAGATTCTCGCGCCGTCCCTTCGTCATGAAGGGTCGCTTGCGGACGATTACCAGATCATCGCGGCCATCCTGATCCAGGTCACCGATGACGTAGTCGCGTTCGTCGATGTCTTGCTCGAGGAACTGGGGCGGAGCAACGAGGTGCCCGGATTCCTGAGTGAACCGAATCCAATCAGAATCTTGGGCGTGGATGGCAGGCGCGAATACGAGGAAGGCAAACATGACGCGCATAGGAGGCTCCTTGGGGTGGATGTTCAGTATGCAGGATGCGCGCCGCGCCTTCTTTGTTCCCTTTGTAGTGCCCTGGACCAATACCTGCCATTTAGAGCCTTGCTACTGATACAAGCTTCCTCTACCCGGCGCGGCGGTCCCCAAATGCAACCCGGTGAATATGCCGTTACTTGGGCTGCGCAGGTGATTGCCTCGCAGGACGGCATTATGTACGCAACCGAAGTTCAGTCTCCCGGTACGCAGAAGCGGATCGTGCTCCCGGCAGGCCGGGTCGACGTGAGCATTGGAGCGGAGCGCCGGCAGGCATCCATCACGGTGGGTGACGAGAGCGTGCTGCGCTTCGGCGAATCCGACTGAGCTAGCAGCAGAACGGCCGGGGAGGGCCGGCGCTCCTCGCGGGTCAGGAACCTGTTGGCTTGCGGCGAATCTTGGTACTGCTGATCGCCCTGGCAGCCCGATACTGGCCGCGCAGGATGGGTGCACGGATGGCCCAACCTCGCAGCCCGCTCCCTGCTGCGGCACGCTGGAGGCTCTGCGGAATGTCTGGGTCGTGATAGATGGGCAGGCGAGATCATTGGGGTCCTTGGCGGCGGTGCTCTATGACCCCAGGCGGGTGTTGGCTGCCGCTGCGGGCGTTTTGGTTGGGCCGGCGAGGATGCGGGAATAGTGATATCAAGTTGGTTCGAGCGCGGGCTCGACCGTGGACGGGTTGGTTGCTGCCAGCTCACCCTGAATGTCGAGGTACCGGTCGCCTGGGCGGGATCATCGGTGCGTCTGGCTCCGGAGAGTGAAGTGTCTGGGCGGTATTCAGGTAAGCTGGGGGCGTAGTCCCAAGCTTCGAACTCGCCCCACTAGGCATCCATTCCGCATGCAGCACCCCATTCTGAAGATCGTTACCAACAAGGGTTGTCAGTCGTATTTGATTGGTTGTCCCACGACGCGCGCGGCACTTTTGGTGGATCCGAAGGTTGGGTGTGAGGGCATCTATCGTGAGATGCTGGGGCACTATGGGTTGGAGCTTAAGGCGGTGCTCGATACGCACACCCATGCGGATCATCTGTCGGCGGCTACGCAGTTCATGGGGGCTGGGGTGGAGCTCTGGATGTCGGGCGTTACGCAGGTGAAGCGCGAGTACCGGGGCTTGGTGCATGGCCAGGAGGTGCAGCTCGGCGAGTTGCGCTTTGAGGTGCTTGAGGTGCCTGGGCATACGCCGGATTCGGTGGCGCTCTTTGGGCATGGGATGGTGCTGACTGGGGATAGCCTCTTTATCGATGGGTTGGCGCGGGCCGACTTTGTGGGGAGCGATCCGGCGCAGCTCTTTGAGTCGGTCAAGACGCGCTTGATGAGCTTGCCCGACGACACGCTGGTGATGCCGGGGCACGGCTACAACGACATCTTGTTCAGTACGATCGGCTGCGAGCGAGAGCGTAATGCTGGCTTGCGCTTCGACGATGGCGGCGCCTATGGGCAGAGCTTGCAGGTGGTCGCCGGCGCGGGTAACTCCGACGCGGTCAATGCCAACCTGCTCTTGAACTTGCAGAGTCACCCCAGCCTGCCGGAGACTCCGGGGAACGCCGCGGCCTGCTGCGCAGCCGGTGGGGGAGGTAGCGCAGCCGCGATCCCTGAGATCGCAGCGGCCGATGCGCAAGCGGTGCACACCGAACTGAGCGGGCCGGAGCAGTGGGTCGATGTGCGCGATCCCTTTGAGTATGCAGCGGGCCGGATTCCGGATGTGACCAGCATCCCGCTCTCCGAGTTGGGCTTCCACTTAGAGCGCTTGCGCGGCGGTGATCCGCTCTACATCAGCTGCCGCTCAGGGGTGCGCTCCATGACGGCTGCCAAGACCCTGCAGCGGCTGGGGGTGGCTCTGAACCCGATCAATGTGGGCGGCGGCATCCTTGGGTGGCAGGATCAGGGCTTTCCGATCGAGGGGCAACCGGCGGTCTGAGGGGCGTTAGGATGGGGTTCTAGGATTCCGTCGGTTAGCCCGGTCTATTCATGAGGACCCACACCAGACTTCGCAAACGGGCGGCTTCGCCGCCCTCTCGCCCCCTGGCGACAATAGACGTTGTTTCTCCGAGGTGAACATTTGGCGGAATCGGGCAACCCGATGGGGGGGCCCCTTCCAAGAGGTCCACAGGACCCCTTGGATCCGCTGCGCGGACCGGGCTTACCCCTGCGGTGACAAATACCCAAAGCCTCGCTAGGGAACGACTTGCAAACTCTGGAGTGCGTCCTCATGAATAGACCGGATTAGGAGCCAACACTCCTGAGCGGGCGGCATTGAGTGTCTTGATATGACGGCCAACCCCCATAGCCCCGCGCTCCGGGACCTGCTGGACCACTCCGGGTGGTTGCGGGCCCTGGCTCATAGCTTGGTCAGCGACCCTTCGGTGGCTGAGGATGCTGTGCAGGATACTTGGGTCGCGGCTCTTGAGCGGCCGCCTGCCACGGGCGAGAACGTGCGTGGTTGGCTGGCGACGGTGGTGCGCAATGCTGTGCGTATGCGCGGTAGGGCGGCCGGTCGTCGAGCGGAGCACGAAGGGCGCCTAGCGCAGGAGCGGAGCGTTGAGCTGCCTTCTGGGGCGGACTTGGCGGAGCGCGTGGAGACGCAGCGGCGTTTGGCTGCTGTGGTGCTCGAGCTCGAGCAGCCGTACAGGGATACGGTGCTGCTGCGCTTCTTCGAGGGGCTGAGTGCTGCGGAGATTGCGCGGCGTACTCAGGCTCCTGCGGGGACCGTGCGTTGGCGTCTGTCGAAGGGGCTTGAGCAGCTGCGCGAACGACTCGATGGCGAGTTCGACGGCCAACGTGCCACTTGGATGGGCTTGCTCTTGCCCTTGGCCGAGCGCGATGTCGCGCTCGCTGCGGCCGCCGCGTCTGGGACGGGTGTGCTAACTGGAATCCTAGCTATGAACATTGGACTGAAACTCACTCTTGGCGGCCTGCTGGCCATCGTCGTCTTGTTGGCTACGCCCTTGGGCTCCGCAATGTTAGGGATGCTGTCGCCGGACGTGCCGCTGCCGCCTCCGATCGAGGTTGCCTTCCGGCCCATGGAAGTGGAGGCGGAGCCTAGTGTGATGCTGGATGCTTCGGCGCTTCAGTCCATTCGAACAGCAGTTGGCAATAGCGCCGAGCCGACCGCTGCCGCAGTTCCTCGTGCGGGGTTCCTGGCGGAGCTCAAGGGCACGGATGGGATGCCGGTGGTGGGTGCGCGTTGCTCTCTTTACGGAGCTCGGGATACGGAGGCGCTGAGCGACGCCCTTGGGCGGGTGGAGATCCTGATCTCGGGTAATCAACCCATGAGCGGGCACGCCTTCCAAGTACGCTGCGAGCATTCTGGCTACATGCTGACAAGCATCGATGCGCGGCCGCGCGCGGACCAGCTAGTCGATCTGGGGGTGATCGTGATGCTGGCCGCGGGCACCATCGAGGGGCTGGTGTTCGATGCGAGTGGAGCGCTGCTGGAGGATGCTTGGGTTGAGCTATCTCGCGATCAGGACAACTCTCGTAGGCGTGTCGTGGGACGCAGCTCGGACCTGCACCACAACGGCACGCGCACGGATGCACAGGGCCGCTTCGTGCTCGATCGTGCGCCCGTGGGGAAGGTCCATTTGTGGGCGGGGGCTGATGGGCATGAGGCCGTGCTATCAGGCTCTATTGAAGTTCGTCGGCGGCAGATTTCCAGTGGAGTCGAGCTTCGCCTGGGTACTCTGAACCCTGAGGACTACATCACCGGTATCGTGCTGGATCCGGATGGACAACCGCTGCCGCGGGCGAAGCTGCGCTTTGAATACGCCTCCATGGGAGGCTCGGGCAGCGGTTCAACCAACTGCGATCAGGAGGGCCGCTTCCGTTTGGCGTATACGCCACGGGTGCCGCGCAGCTTGCGGGCGAGCGATCGCACGGGGAAGTACGGAGAGGTCGCCCAGGAGGATGTGCGCGGCGGTAGCGAGACCATCCTGCGCTTGCGCAGTCTGGAGTTCTTGGAGCTGCGCGTGATCGGCGGTGGTGAGTTCGAAGGCCTTGAGGTCTGGGGCTACGACCTAGACCGGAACAATCTCTTGGTGCGCGGTTCGGACGTGGCGTTTGAGGATGGGGTGGCACGCGTACCTGTGCCCGCCGAGGGTTTCGTGCTCGACGTTTCCGCCGAGGGTCACGAGAAGATTAGCCTCGGACCCTTTGATGGAATCAGCGCGCCACGGGAGTTGAGCGTAACCCTCGATACTCTTCCGGGGATCAACGGGCGAGTGCTTGCGGGTGGCGTGGGTGTGGCGGATGCGAGCATCGAGTTGGTCGAAGCCGCGACCCGTCAAACCACCCATAACGGTTTCGGTGTGCGTGTGCGGGTCAGCCCAGAGGTGCGTGGCAAGTCGGATGCCGAGGGCCACTTCTCACTGACCTTGCGCGAGTCCGGATTGTATTTCCTGCGCGTGGTTAGCGAACAGCATGCGCCTGCTGAGTTGGGCCCCTTCCAATTGGAACCCGCCGTTGGGCGCTCGGGCTTGGAGGTCCTCATGAGCGCGGGAGGAGCGCTCGAGGGCACGGTGGCTCGGGACAGCGGTCGATCAGCGCTGGGTTTGATCGTGGCTATTTCTCGGGGGGATGCGCATCCCATCAGCCAACGGGTGGACCGTGACGGGCGCTACCACTTCGATCGACTGACGCCTGGGCCTTGGCAGGTCAAGCTGGTGCCCGAGGAACTCTCGGAGTTCAGCTCTTCCAGTACGCGTGGTTCTAGCGCCTTCGATGAATCCCAGATCGCAGTGGACTGCATCGTGCGCGAGGGCGCGACGACGCGCTTCGATTTAACACCAGGCGAGGCTGCCTTACTGGAGGGTACGGTGCGCGTTGACGGGCAGCCGCTGGAGGGCGCGAAGGTGCAGCTCATGGCAGCTAGCGATGCGCTGCAGAGTAGTGGTAATGAAAACCAAACCACCGACCAGGACGGCTTCTATCGGTTGCATGCGCCAGAGGCTGGAAGCTACTACGTGCTGCTCTCCTTGGATGGCAACGAAGGAGCGGTCTTGCGCGAGACGATCGAGCTCGTGCCGGGAACCAACAGCTGGAATGCGGAGCACTTCACTGGGAGCTTGCGCATCGAGAATATGCAGCAGCCGGACGAGCAGTCAGCCACGCGGGCCTTTTTGGTCCTGTACGACGGCAACCGCGAAGTCCTCGCCCAGCTCGTTCCAAATGCTGAGGGCGTAGTCACTCTGAAGCATCTACCCAGCTACCGCGGACGCATTGTCAGCTTCGGAATGGGAGAGCTGAGTCGTGCTTTCGACCCGCGCCTGGACGGGACGACCCTGCTGGAGGTCGAGGTGCTTGCGGGCCAGGTGACGAGCTATCGCCTCTCGGATTGAGGGCGGCCAAGACTCGGCCGCAGGCTCCTAGCGCTCGATGCCCATCTCGCAGCGGATGTGGGTGGCGTTCAGTTGCTTGGCGACGAGCGCTTCGGCTTCTGCGCTGCGCTCACGTTCCGGGTGGTAGACGTGGTAGACGATGGCGCGGTTGAGCAGCGGGTAGAAGGAGTAGCCGGCGCGGCGCAGGCGCAGTTCGATGTCGAGGTCTTCGCGGCCGTAGATGGTCCACTGCTCGTCGTAGCCGTTGACCGCCATGAAGGCTTCGCGCGCTAGGGAGTAGTTGACCCCCATGAGTCGGCGCGACTTCGGGTGCAGGATGCGGGCTAGCAGGCCGGGGAGTCTGATCCCCAGGCCGAGGCGCTTGGTGTCGCCAGCGAGTGCGCTGCGCAGGACGCGTCCCGTGGGCAGGTCCAGGGCGCCGGCCTCGATTTGGCTGACCGTGAGTGT
>JBLIOL010000310.1:0-6321 GCA_047639615.1 Planctomycetota bacterium
CGAGATCACGGGCACCTTCGAGGGCCAGGTACAGAGCATCGAACTCCTCCATGTCGAAGTCTTTTCGGCGCAGGTACGAGAGCAGGGCGGAGGCCATGCGTTCGTCTTCACCGTGGGCGAAGACGTGTCCGCCGGGGGCTGCGAACTTCGCGCCGATGGCTTGCAGCAGGCCGGCGCGCAGGGGGCCAGGAGTCATGCGTTCGTGGCGGCCCAGGAACTTGATCAGGTCGGCGGTGTGGGCGCAGCTGTGCAGCCAGCCGTACTGCTTGGTCCAGCCACGCAAGTCGCGCTCCGCAGTCAGGTATTGCTGGGTCGCCTGCACCAGCTGCGTGAAGTGCTCCTCCTCGAGAAAGGACTGCTTCAGGTCGTGCGCTACTAGGATCGAGAGGTTGAGTGCGGAGAAGGAGCGGCCAAGGACGGAGGTGCCGCCTTGTTGCTCGATGCCTTGCTCGAGCAGCCCGCTTAAAAAACAGCGACCTGCTAGCTTGGTGCTGAGGGCTGCGACCTGTTCGCGCAGTTGCTCGGGGCTGAAGAGCTGCTGCCGGTAGATCCACGCGGTGGGTATTGCGTAGCCGATGGTGTCGCGCAGTTCCGGGTCCGGCGAATCGAGCAGTCCGTTGAGCTCGCCGAGGAGCTGCTAGGCGTCCTCGCCTTCCGGTAGCAGAGGAAAGCGCCCGGTGCCGGTTCCGCGCCAGGTGCCTACGATGGCGCGCAGTTGGCCAAAGCGTTGACCTGCGAGCTCGCTAGCACCAGTTGATTCAGGGGTCGACATTTGGATTTGTGCCTGGAGCCTAGGGAGGTCTGCCAGCAAGGCAAGCCTCTGCGGCGCGGTGTCAGTCCTGTCACCAGGTCAGGGTGCGAGGGGCAACCGAGGGCACCGCCGAGCATCTACGCCCAATGTCGGATGCCCCTACGCTGCAGGGCGTACGGCACTCGGGGGGGATTGTGCGCACACTCCCCCCGGATTCGGAGAAGGCCCCACTGGCCAATCCAGCCCCGACCGCAGCGAACCGTTCATGCTTCTATCTATCTCAACAGGGCCGCCGCGCACCTCGCGCTTACGAGAGGGCAGTGCTCTGATATCGATGCTCTTCTGGGGCATCGCCTTTGGCCTCCTGGTGTTGCCTTTCCTCCGCGGACGTACCCAATTCGTGGATTGGGACGCACCCGACCCCACGCGCAAGGTAGCACTCTCGGACGATGACTCCGATGAGACCATTGTCGATCGGGTCTTCAGCAGCGATGTCGCTGCCTTCGATGAGGAAATGGGGCTAGAGAGCAGCCTCGCGGAACATATCGCTTCCGCGAGCGAGAGGTTCTTCGCCTGGGACTCTGAGCACCTGGCGGACAGTGGTCTTGTCCGCATCGACCGACTGGAGAACGGACGCCGTGACTTCGATCTGCAGTGCGCTGGTTGTCATGGTCTCGGCGGAAACGGATCAGGACCGGCGGCGCGCTACCTAAATCCGCGCCCGCGCAACTTCCGCAAGGGCTTGTACAAGTTCGTCACATCGGCCGCCGGCGCTAGGCCGCGGCGCGACGATCTCTACCGCACCATCACCAAGGGGTTGGCTGGATCTTCCATGCCTGGATTCTGGATGTTGCCTGAAGGACGCCGTTGGAGCATCGTGGAATACGTGGCATGGATGGCCATGAAGGGTGAGTTTGAGCAGTCCATGCTCGACTGGGCCTGGACCGACGAGGAGCTCCCCGATCCCGAGGATGTCTACGAGATTGTCGCCAAGAACTGGGGCGATAAGGCAACCCAGGAGGTCTACCCGACCCTGGCCGAGCCCGCCAACGACGCAGCCTCCATCGCTCGGGGCGGCGAGTTGTTCCTCTCCGAGTCGGGCGCTTCCTGCCTTTCCTGCCATGGCAGCGACGGCAAGGGTGGCGGCCCGGCGGCTGAGGGTATGACCGACGGCTGGGGCTATCCGATCGCCCCGCGAGATTTGACCACCGGCATCTTCCGCAGCGGGGGCAGCTCCAAGGCTCTTTGGATGGCCATCGGAAACGGCATCGGTGGCTCGGGCATGCCCGCCTACTCGGGCGCCATCTCCGGTGAGGACATCTGGCACCTAGTGCACTTCATTCAGTCCCTAAGCCATGGGGACGCAAACGCGCGCTGATATGACCGACATTCAACTTAGATCCGAGCCGACGGAGTCGCTGGTCTACTACGACCTCGTCAAGTACCACTTGATCGCTGGCGGGTTCTTCCTGCTGATCTCGATGACGGCGGGCTTCCTGTACTCACTGCAGTTCCTGGGCTTCTATCCCATGCACGGCAGCGAGATCGCCAGCCCCGGTCACCTGCGCTTCTTCCACACCAATCTAGCCGCCTACGGCTTCCTGGTGAACGGTTTCACGGCCATGTGCTACTACGTGATCCCGCGCTTGACGGGCTTCCGCGTAGCCAACCGCAAGCTAGGCCACCTGATCTTCTGGGTCTGGCAAGCAATCTTGATATCGGCCCTAGTGGGTTTCCTGTTCAACAAGGCCCAGGCCATCGAATGGGGCGAGACGCCTACGGGCTTCCGTCCGGGCACCTTTGAGCTGAACTGGATTCCCGTGGACATGCTGGTGGCGGTGGGTGCGATCCTGCTGGTGATCCAGTTCATGACGCCGCTCTATCACGCACGTGGTCAGCGCTTCTACGTGACCCTTTGGTACTTCACGGCTGGCTTAATTTGGCTGCCGCTCACGTACCTGATGGGCAACATCATGCCGGAGTGGATGCTCCCCGGAGCATCGGGCGCGGCGGTGACAGGGCTCTTCATTCACGACTTGGTGGGGCTCTACGTGACTCCCATGGGGTGGGGCTTGATGTACTTCTTCGTGCCTCTGATCCTGCAGAAACCGATTTGGAGTCACTCACTCTCGGTGATTGGATTCTGGGCCTTGGCCTTCTTCTATCCCCTGGGCGGAGTGCATCACTTCCTGCTCGGGCCGATCCCTGACTACGTGGAATTCGGCGCTATCTCGACCACTATCGCCATCGAAGTGGTGGTGACTACGGTCGTCGCGAACTTCCTGATGACCTTGCACGGTTGCAAGGGCGCCCTGCGCAACAACATGTCGATCCGCTGGTTCTACGTGGGGGCGATGATGTACTTCCTCACTTGCTTCCAGTGCGCCTTCCAGGTGACTTGGATGTTCCAGAAAGTGATTCACTTCACAGATTGGGTCGTGGCTCACGCCCACCTGATCATGTTCGGCACCTTCACCTTCTGGCTCTTCGGCGTGATCGATTGGGTCTGGCCGCGGGTCGTGCGTCGCGAGTGGTACTCGAACAAATTGCGCTCCTACCACTTCTGGTTGAGCACGGCCGGTATCTCGATCATGTTCTTGGACCTGACCATGTCGGGCCTCGTGGCAGGCTTCATGCAGCGTGAACTCGCTCCATGGAGCGACATGGTGTTGGCATCGATTCCCTTCTGGTGGATTCGGACCTTCGCCGGTGGCTTGATGGTTTCGGGCCTGCTCTGCGGGCTATCCAACATGTGGTTGACCATGCGAAGCGGCGCGCCGTACGTAGAGGAAGATCACTTCGTGGCCGTGGAAGCGGCAGCCGCAGCAGGCTCCGGGGCTAACTAACAAAGGAACCAACCATGGAACGCTTTCACACATTCGTCTTCGTTGCCGGCTTCGGTTGCTTCGGGCTCTCCTTTGTGCTCTCGGTCGTCTTCCCCTGGATGACCTTGGATCAGAAGGTCACGAACTTCATGGACTTCGAGCAGCTTGCTGAAGTTCGTACTCCAGAGTTCAGCCAGTTGATCAACGACTTCCCGGATGCCTGGGCCGAGCACTACCCCGGTGAAGAGGCCGCGGGTTATGCCGAGGCGCTACAGCTGGGTCGCGACCTCTACGTTGGTCAATCCTGCTGGCACTGCCACAGCCAGTTCATCCGTCCGGTCGCGCGAGAGACGGAGCGGTTTGGCACGCCGACGGTTTCCTCAGACTATCAGAACGCACTCAACCTGCCGCACCTCTGGGGTACACGGCGCGTGGGTCCCGACCTTTCCCGTGAGGGTGGCCTGCGCTCCAACGACTGGCACATCGCCCACATGATCGAACCCAAGATCGTTGTGCCGTGGTCGATCATGCCTTCCTATGCCTTCTGGTTTGAGGAGGACGGGACACCTAACCGCGATGGGTTCGCCATGTTGGCTTACCTGCAGTGGCTCGGAACCCGTTCCGAAGGGAGCCGACCCCAATGACCATTCGTATCCCGAGAGACTCCAAGCGTGGCAAGGCGATTCACCTGGCCTTCTTCGTCGGTTGCGTCTTCGGTGGGCTCGTGTTCTGCGGCAAGCTCTTCGCTTTCCTGCGGACGCTTAAGTCCGAGGAGATGAGCGACTTCGCGGCTGATCCCATCATTATCTATGGCTTCGTCACGGCGGGCTTCTTGTGCTTGCTCGCCTGGGCCTACATGACCGGCCAGTTCAAGGACATTGAAGCGCCTAAGTACGAGATGCTGACGCGCTTCGCGGAAGTGGAGAAAATGGAAGCTCAGGCCCGCCGCCAGGGGAGTGAGAACCATGGCTGATCCCAGATTCCCTTACGTCAGTGAGGATCCGGAAGCGATCGATTCGAAGCAGGCCGACCTCGGTTTCGGGGAGGGCGGTGTGCCCTTCATCTTGCTCTTGCTCTACCTGTCCTTCCTCGTCTTCTTCACCTGGTACACCATGGACTTCCAATTACCGGAGTTCTTGAAGGATGGTCCGGTGGCGATCGAAAGCGACGTGGGTCCTGCCAGCGAATGAGCCAGGAGCGGGAAGCGCAGGTTTTCTCAGCCTGTATCCACTGTGGTCTGCCGCTTCGGGGCAGGCCACCTGTCGTTGAACGGGAGCAGGCTTTCTGCTGCGCCGGATGCGGCATTGCGTGGAGCTTCTGTAGTGACATCGAAGGCGAGGGGGACGGCAGCAATCAAGATCGTTGGCTCTCGCGCCTGATGTTGTCGGCCTTCTTGAGCATGGGTGTGATGGTGTTTTCCCTGGCCGGCTACGGGGAAGGGTTGGAGGGCGGAAACCTGGCGGAGCGCGCGAGCGATGGCGCGGCAGCCTTGGCTGGGATTCAGCGCTTACTCGCCATGGCACTGTGTGTGCCGGTGGTACATCTGTTGGGGTTGCCCTTGCTTCTCACCGTGGTGCGAACCCGGCGCTTCCTCTCCGCGGACGGGTTGATCGTGGTGGGCGTCGGTGCGGCGGGCGTGGTCTCGGTGTGGAATACCCTGGTGAGCTCAGGGCCAGTCTGGTTCGAGACGGTGGCCATGGTGCTCGTGCTCACCAGTGTGGGTAAGTGGCTTGACGCGCGCGCCAAGGGGCAGGCGCGTGAAGCGCTTTCGCCTTTGATGGATAAGGCGGAAGGGCCGCTGTGTCGCATCGAGGGAGAGTCCGAGGTAGACGTCGATCCTAGCGACATACGCATTGGCGATCGCGTGCGTATGCGGCCCGGCGAAGTGGCGAGCATCGACGGCCGTGTTCTTGCCGGCCGCGCGTTCGTGGACTCATCGGTCCTGACTGGCGAGTCTGATCCCGTATCGGCTGGCCCGGGCGCGCGGCTCTTGGCCGGCTCGACCGTGTTGGATGGTTGCCTTGAGGTGGAGGTCATCGCTGTGCCGGGCGAGCGGGTTCAGGACGCAGTCGCGCGCCTACTCGAGCAAGCGGTTCAGGGCAGCACCGGACATGTGCGCTTGGCGGATCGAGTCGCGCGTGTGCTCTTGCCTTGCGTCTTGGTCTTGGCGGTTGGGACCTTTGTCGTGACCCTCAGCAGTCACGGTCTTGAGCCTGCCTGGCAGCGCGCACTGGCGGTGGTCTTGATCGCATGCCCATGTGCCATTGGGATCGCCACGCCATTGGCTTTCTGGGTCGCTCTGGGGCAAGCATGGAAGCGTGGAGTCCTGGTCAAGGGTGCGGATGTGCTCGAGCGCCTTGCGCGCACGCGGCGGGTTCTTTTGGACAAGACCGGCACCCTTACCGACCGTCGCATGAAGCTGACGGAGATCGTGGTGCATGCCAAGCACATGGACCAAGCCAGCGCGCTCGCGCTCGGGGCGGCACTCGAGCACGGTAGCGAGCACCCAATCGGCAGCGCCCTGCGGCTTGCCCACGGGGATGCGGGCCTGCCTGACTGTGCGCAGTTCAAAGCGCTGCCCGGCGTGGGCGTGAGCGGCCTGGTTCAGGGTCGGGAGCTGATCATGCAGCGTTCCACCACGCCGGACCTGCGCACGCGCGTGGCGCTCTCACAGGAGGGCGAGTTGTTGGCGGAGTTCTGCCTTGAGTCGGCACCGGTGCTCGGCGCCGGGCAGGTGCTTGCTGA
>JBLIOL010000311.1:0-6291 GCA_047639615.1 Planctomycetota bacterium
AGCTCCGCCCCCTGGCCGGCAGCAAGGCAAGGTCTGTGCGTTGCTTCGACGTACCGCCCCAGCCAAGCGGGCAAGCGCCCCGTGGCCTGCCCCCAGCTGCCCAGCCTGTGCACGCCGTCGGCGTCGCGCCCCAACCAACGCGGGCCATCCTCGGCCACCGCCAGCGCTTGGATATGCGCGTCCACATGCAGCTGCTCAACGCCGCTGCCACTGGCCCTGAAGAGCTCTCCGGCGCCACTGGCCAGGGCCACCCCCGCACCCAGGGACACGGGCCCGAGCAACGCTTCCCCGCTCAAGACCAGCTGACCCTCGGGATCCAGGAGTTCCTGCACGCCAGGCCCAGGCGAGAGCACCCAGGGCAGGCCCTCCCCATCCAAGGCAAAGCGTGCTCCGGGCTGCACGTGCCGTTGACCCAGTAGCTCACCCGTTGGCGACAACTCCAGCAACCCAAGAGCCCCGGCGCGAGATCCTTGCAGGGCGACCGAAACCCACAGCCGACCAGCTCGCACGGCTACCGCCCGCGGCCTGGGCAAGCGCAGGAGCCGCACCACAAAGCCATCCCGATCAAGCCCCACCAGGGCGCCTCCCTCCGGCCCGCGGCCGAGGCCCGCATCCACCAACCAGAGCGCTACGGCTCCACGCCCCCGCGAGAGGCTGCGCAGGCCTAGATGGCCCAAGCCCAATGCTGCCGCGGCTCCACCCGCGCAAGCACCCATCCACTGCCGCCGTGTCCACACATACAAGGGACCGCGCCACCCCCCCGTCGGTTGCACCATTCCGTCAAGGTCAGCCAAGACTCGCCGCGTAGTTGGACCCAACCTGAGACGTGACGTGCCCCCAACTGGTACTTCAGGCACTTGGCCGTGCTCAGGCAGCCGCAACGCGCCAGCCTTGACTTGCGGTCCCCCCCGGTTGGGATAGCATTCAGCCCGGAAACAATCTTTCTCTCGCTTGCCTCCCTTGCGGAACACCGTCGCCGATCGCACCGGACACGACATTCCGTCCCCAAATGAAACTGCTCGACATCATTAACCACCGGCGCTATCGCAAGCTCTGGGACGATCCGATCCGCAAGGTCCGCACCCTCGAGAGCTTCGGCCAGACCGAGGACGATGGCGGTCGCGATCTACTTGCAGCTGGTAAGCGCGCAACCGACCCTGAATTCGTCAAGCACGTGGAGCGCCACGCCCGCGAGGAGCTGCTGCACGGCGAACTCTTCCGCCGTCGCGCCGCCGAACTGCGCGCCGAGTCCCAAGTCCAGGGCTCCGTCCGCGAGAGCATCGGCGATAAGAACATGGACATGCTGCGCGCCCGCGACACCGATCTCGACGGCCACGGCTTCTATGACGCGAGCATGATGGACGAGATGGGCGAAGTGGCCTACGTCGCCACCGTGCACGTGGTCGAGCAACGCGCCCTCGAGACCTTTGAGATGCACCGCAAGGCCATCCGCAACGACGCGAAGACCCAAGAGCTCTTCGACCGCGTGGCCGTGGACGAGAGGTATCACATCAGCTACACGGGCAAGATCCTCGAGCGCTGGCGCACTGAAGGCCGTGAGCGTGAGGTCGAGAAGGCCATCAAGGAAGCCAAACGTTCGCGCTTCCTCGGCAACTGGGCGCGCCTCGGCGTACGCTCCGCCTCGGGCTTCGGCAAGGTCGTGCTGACCATCTTCTACTACACCCTGCTGGCACCCTTCGGACTTCTGTCCCGCGGCAAGCAGCAACCGGACGGTTGGGCCGAGCCCACAGACGTGACCACCGGTTCGGCCTCTCAAATTCTCAGCCAGTACTAATGCGCGTTCTAGGAATCTCGGCCTTCCACCGAGACGCAGCCGCAGCGCTGGTCGTGGATGGAAAAGTCGTCGCAGCCGTTCAAGAGGATCGCTACACCAAGCGCCTCCAAGATGAATCCTTCCCCGTTCGCGCCATCCGTGCCTGCCTAACCCAGGGCGGTATCCAAGCGCGCGATCTGGACAGGGTCGTCTTCTACGAAAAGCCCCTGCGCAAGTTCGAGCGCGAGCTGGCGTCGTTGATCACTTCCTTCCCGAAGTCATCCAAAGCCTTCTCTACGAGCATGTTTCTGTGGCTCGGCGATCGGCTCTGGCTAAAGCACCGCATCGTGGAAGAGCTTGAGCTGCCCAATGCGGACAAGGTCTGTTTCACCGAGCACCAGTTAGCGCACGCCGCCAGCGCGTTCTACTCCTCACCCCACGAGGAGGCCGCGATTCTGACCGTGGATGACGCCGGCGAGTGGTCCACCACAAGCCTATGCAGCGGCAGCGGCAACGAACTCAAGATGCTCTCGGAGATCAAGTTCCCGAACTCCCTTGGCATGCTGACCTCGGCCTTCTCCCAGTACTTGGGATTCGAGCCGGGCACCCAGGATCACCTGGTAGAGAACCTAGCGAGCTTCGGTACGCCGAAGCACGTGGACAAGATCAATCAACTGGTGCAAGCGGGCGAGAATGGCGCCTACACTATCAATCAGGATCTCTTCCGCTTCCGCTACGACCACAAGCAACTGTTCAGCCCCGCTCTGGAAGAACTGCTCGGAACCGCACGCACGAGCGGCGGCGCCCTGCGCTTCCGCGAGGACGACACCTACGACGCCGACCTCGCCGCCAGTTTCCAGCAGGTCATCGAAGAGCGCACCCTGGCATTGCTCGAACGACTTCACGAGTTGGTCCCCAGCAAGGCCCTGTGCTTCGCCGGCCACCTCGCCCAGAACCGCGCCCTGTGCACGCGCATCCTTCGCGATGGTCCCTTCGAACAACTCTACGTCCCGCCGGCTCCGCACGATGCTGGCGCCGCCCTGGGCGCAGCACTCTACGTCAGCCACGCCGTGGAAGGCGTCGAGACGCGCGACACCCTGGACCATGCCTTCCTCGGCATGAAGGTCGAGAACCGCCCCGAAGACGGCGTGATCGAACTGGGTGGACAGGAGCAAACCGAAGCGGAGATGGTCACGCGCCTCGAAGCAGGCGAACGCATGGGCTGGATCCGCGGCGCCCACGAGTTCGGGGCCCACAGTCACGGTCACCGAAGCATCCTGGCGGACCCCCGCGATGCGGATTCGCGCAAGCGCTTGCTCGGCGCCGTGCAACAGCTCGAGGCCTACGTGCCCTGCGGCCTAGCCGTACCTGCCGAGTGTGCCTCGGAGTACTTCGATCTACCGCAAGGCGGTGAGTACCCGCTCGGCTTCGGCCAGCTGGCTGTGCAAGCCACGGACAAGCTGCGCCAGCTTGCCCCGTCCATGGTGCAGCCCGACGGCAGCGCCTGGCCGCTTGTGATCCACAAGGATCGCGATCCAGAGTTCCATAGCCTGCTGCATGCCTTCGCCGCCAAAACCGGCACGCCACTGCTGGCACACTCGGCCTTCGCCCTGCGTGGTTCGCCTATCGCGCGCATCGAGTCCGATGCGGTGGCGGCCTTCCTGCGCACGGATCTGGACTGCCTGATCGTCGAAGATCGCATGTACCACCCCCTCACCACCACCGGCCTGCCCCCACGGCCCACGGTGTCCTAGCAGGCCGCTTAAAAAACAGCGGCCCAGCGATTGGTTTCCACGGATCGTCTGGCAAGGCGACAGGTTCCCCCCATAGTCGTGGCCATTTGGGGGTTCTGGCAACGCAACCAGGCGCTTCGTGGGAGCCGAGCGACAAGTCGCTGTTTTTTGAACGGGCTGTTAGAGGGTCATCTGGTAACCGAGACAGCCACTCTCCGCCGCGGCGGGGAGTGGCTGTCTCGCATTTTGACCAGGAATTTTGCGCGCCTTTAGATCCGCGCAAGGCTCGCTCCGCTCCTAAGTCTGTGGGGCCCAGTTTGTGGATGGTCCCACCCCGCCCCACCGACACTATGCTTCGAACGGATCGACTGCCGCTCTCCGAGTCAGCCCCGCTGCACGACACCCTAAGTCTCACCCTGGACAGCCCCAGGCTCCCGCGTGGGTTCCTCCCCGACCCCCTGCAAGATCCTCAGCTTGCCGCCCTGCCGCAGCGCACGGGGTTCAAGCTGCTCGACGGCTGCGCCATCTACTCCAGCCTCGGCCGCGGCGGCATGGGGTCGGTCTACCGCGCCCGCGACCTAGCTGGCGAGATCGACGTAGCCATCAAGTGCCTGCACCCAGGTTGCAGCCGCCCTGCGGAAGCCAGAGCGCGTTTCGAGCGCGAGACCCAGGTCGGTGCGCAGTTGGATCACCCGAACGTGGTGCAGGTCCTGCGCGGCGGCGAGAGTCACGGCGTGCGCTTCCTCGTGATGGAGTATGTACACGGTGAGACCCTGCGCGAGCGCGTGCAGCGCCGCGGAGCATCCAGCCTGGGTGAAGCCATCGGCATCACCCAACGCGCTGCCCGCGGCTTGGCGGCGGCCCACCAGGGCGGCCTGATCCACCGCGACATCAAACCCGCCAATCTGATGCTCGGCACCGCCGGCGAAGTAAAGGTGTGCGACCTCGGCTTGGCCAAGCTGCAGGGCAGCGATGTAGCCCTAACCCTAGATCGCTCGGTCCTCGGCAGTCCGCGCTACATGGCCCCCGAGCAATGGCGCGACGGCCGTCGCGCCGGCCCGGCCGCAGATGTGTTCGGCCTCGGCGCCACGCTCTACTTCCTCCTGGCCGGCGAGGATGGAAACCAGGGCAAGCACCTGCGCGAGATCCAAGAGGACACCGAACAACGCGGCTTCCCCGATCTGCGCCTCTGCAATCGGGAGGTCCCCGCAGAGGTGGCTCAAGTGGTCGCGCGCGCCGTAGAGCGTGACCCCGCGCGCCGCTACGCGGACTGCGCCAGCCTCGCCCGTGCCCTGGACACGCTCGCAATCGGCAGAGAGACCACGCTGCTCCACGCCGGCAACGAGACCCGCGGCGCCCTCAAGCAACGCCTACGCCCCGCCCCCGAGAGCCTGACCACCCTTGGCCCCGGCGATTTCCTGCGTTGATCTGAAGAAAGCTGGCAGCCTGGGCGGCCCGGTTGCGCGGATAAGGGCAAGCACCCCCGCATCCCCTCAAACAACCGATCATGAACCTCGCCCAATTCCTGCGCTCCAGCCTACTGGCCTGCCTGCTCTCCTCCTGTCAAACCCCCACCGAATTCATCACCCACCGGCAGGGCGTCATCGGCTCGGGCGGCGGTACCGCGGGGTCCAGCTCCCATGGCGAAGATTGGTCCGTGCGTCTGACCGAGCAAGACCTCTGGATTACCGTCGAGGATGCTGTAGTCGTGTTCTTGGCTGGCGCCGTCGACGACCAAGTCACCTACCGCAAGGAGCGTGACACCTGGACCTTTGCATTGAGCGGCGGTGAAGTGCAATGGACCTCGCGCAACATCCGCGTGGACGGAACGGATCACGCACTCCTGGATGGTGAGCTGCTAGCCTTCGATGGCCAGGGGCGCCTCACCAGCTTGTAGTTACTTAGACGAGCCGTCTGGGGAGAAGAAATCGGCGCGGGCCTTGTACTGCTCGGCTTCGATGCCCTCGAGCGCCTTAGCCTTGCCGGTCTCGAAGGAGTAGCCAATGACCTCGAGCGCATGCTTGAGGTCGGGCGCATCCAGACCCGCGATGTGGCACTCGTATAGCGCCCGTCTTCGTCAGCCACCATGGACGTCGCCGTACGCCAACCATCGGGCTGATCAACACCAAGAGAGATCGGCAACTGCTGAAACCCAGGAACGAAGCCCAGGAGAGACACGGGCGTCAGGTAGGCGTAGTCGTCGCGGATGCGGTTCGCTTCCACATCGAAAACGCCCGCATCCAATTGCCCGCTCGAGATCGATTCAGCCTTGTAGCGCACCACGAAGGGCTCCCTCGCGTTCGTCGCGATCACCCAGTGGGAGTCATCCACGCGTTCCACGCTAAGCTTCTCACCCGTGCCATCCAGCGCCACCAACTCGCGGGCGAAGCGACCATACTCAGCCACGTGATAGGCACCGGCGGTCCAGCGCGCGATCCAAAAACCCGCGCCGTCAGCCTGGGCAGCCGGGAAGCGAGCCTCCACATCCCAAATGCGCGCGGCTCGATCAAAGCTCAACTCGTAGGCCACTTTATTTTGCAGGCTCGCTGCAGAAGCGGAACCGGAGAGGACTGCAAGTAGAACGGCACAGGCACGGTGGCTAGACCTATCGCCGCGAGTGTAGCGCCCGGACGGCCTTGGGAAGCCAGCGGCTGAGACCGCGCTTAGCGAAGCATGGGCCGAGCGATTACGCCGACCTCATCACCGAGGTTGATTCGTACGACAGTGCGCTCACAGAAGCCCTCCGGCAGGGCCCACTTCGCAATCTTGCTCGCGTGAGAGTTG
>JBLIOL010000312.1:0-6284 GCA_047639615.1 Planctomycetota bacterium
ATCCGCGAAGGCCACAAGATACTCATCCTCAAGTTCCTGCTCCTTGAACCAGCGCTCGATGCTTTGATAACTGCGCGAACCCGAACTGAGGCGCTGACTTGTCGCTTTCTTTTCCAGCTCCTCTAGCGGCGTCCGGTAGAGTTCGAAGAGCTGTCGGCCCGCCGCCAAGGCGCCGGCCTGGTCCTTGTTCAGATGACACAGGCGACCGATGTCCATGGCTAGACGCCAAGACTCCCCGCGTAGGGCGCGCACCTGCTCCAGTGCTTCCGCCGCACCCTCGTAGTCCTCGTCGGCCTCGAGAATACGCGCCAGGAAGAGCAGTAAGGACGCATCGCCTTGGCCGCCGCCAAGCCCCTCCCGCAGAACCGTCTTGGCAAGCTCGCTGAACTTATACTTGCGGAAGAGTGCCGCCTTGCGCCGCGCGTCACGCACTCCCGCGAGCACCTGCCTAGCCTGCTCCATATCCCCCAGCTCGAGGGCCACGCGAGCGAGTTCGAAACTCGTCTCCGTAGGATCCGCCGTGGGCAAAGCGCGCAACTCCTTGCGCACGACCAAGGCCTCTCCCCAACGCTCCATGGACTCCAGTAGTCTTGCACGCTCGCCCATCAAGCGCGGCTCGCGCGGCTGATAGCTGAGCAGCCGATCGACCGTCTCCAGGGCCAAGGCATACTCCGACTCACGGCTGTACAAATCCGACAGGGTCAAGGACGCGAGCACGTCATAGGGGTTGTCCAGCACCCGCACGCGCAGCTCCTCCATGCGGCGGCGAACCTCTCCCACCTCACGCAGCATGCTGTAGTGCTTGGAGCGTGCCAGGCTGGCCGACTCGGGGTCGCCTTGACTTGCCACCGTCAGAATTTCAGCCTCAGCGCGCTGCCACTCGCCGTTCTGCTTGAGCGTGTTCGCCAACCGCAGGCGGGTGGTTCCGCTCTCGGGCTCCAAGCGCACGGCCTGGCGCACGCAGCGCAGAGCCTCATCCGAAAGCGAGAGCTTTTCGTACGCATCCGCCACCTCGAGCCAAGCCGCGGGGTTGTCCGGGGAAGCGCGCAGCATCTCCTCGTAACAAGCGAATGCCTCCGCACTCTGGTAGAGAGCTAGGTGCACGCTCGCCATATCCTTGAGCACGCGCCGCCGCGATTGAGGGCGAATCTCCAGCAGCAGCTTGTAGCGCGCCAGAGCCTCCTCCAAGGCGCCGTCCTGGCGCAACAAGCGCGCCATCCAAAGGTGCGCCTCCTCCAAATCGGGGTGCTGCTCTAGGAGGCTGAGTAGGGTCGCTTCTGCGAGGGCCGGACGGCGCAAGCGCTCAGCACCCTTGGCCACCAAGAGGTAGTCGCCGACGCCCGCCTGCCCGGCCTCTATAGCCGCTTGGGATTGATCCACCAGGGCCTGCAACTGGCCTAGCTCATCCGCGCTGCGCACCAGGCGATCCACCGCGGCCTTGCGCAGGCTGCTCTCACGGGCCACGTTCACCACGCGCCGCAGCAACTCGCCGGCGCGCTCGTGCTCGCCGTCGCGACGGTAGATCTCAGCCAAGCGTGACATCATGGACGCCGCCTCCGGCTCCAGGACCAGCGCAGCCTCCAAGGCCTCTTGCGCGCGCTTAGGCTCGCCCTGTGCGATCCACATGGAGGAGAGTTCCTCCAACCGTCGCGCGTCGCCGGCTGCACTGGTGACGGCCCGCTCGAGTGCAGCCGTAGCCTCCTCCACCCGCTCCAGACCGGTCAGGTAGAGCGCGAGATCTCCGTAGCGCGCTAGGTTTCTAGGCTCGAGCGCGATGGCGCGCTCATACATACCGATGGCATCGTCCACCTGCTCATGGGAAGCGAAGAAGCCCGCCAGCCGCGTGCATAGACTTGGATCGTCCACGCGCCTTTCCAGACTGCGCTGCCATTCGCGCCGCGCCGCGTCTAGTTGGCCCCCATCCGCGAAGGCCTGACCGAGGGCCAAGTACAACTCCAACTCTCGCGGATGGGCTGCCAGGATGCGCTGGTATTCAAGCACGCGCGCCTCGTGATCCTCTGCCAGCTTCAGCATGTGGAGCAGGCTGCGCGACAGTGCCAGGTCGGCGGGAAAGTCCAGTACGGCAGCCTCGAGCACCGCGCGCGCCTCCTCCTGACGCCCGGCGATGCTTAGCACCTGGGCCAGCATCTCGCGCGCCGACAGATCGCTGCGCCTCTCAGCATCGGACTGGCAGCGCTCGATCAAGGCCGGCAAGCCCCCCGTGCGCTGGGCCAGGGAGATCAGGCGTGGGGTCAGCTCACGCCGCAGCCAATGGCCGCGCGCTAGCAGACCGAAGGCCTCGAAGTAGCAAGCCGTGGCCTGCTCCGCGTCCCCGCGCCGCTCGTGAACCTTCGCTAGCTCCGAGAGCACCCGCGAGCGCTTCTCCGCGTCGTCATCCGCCAGGCGCTTGGCTTCCACGAGCACCTCGGCAGCCTCCTCCAGCAGACCGTTGTCAGCTAGCAGGGACGCCGCCTCCACGCGCAGGTGAAAGCTGTCGGGACGCAGCTGCGCCAGGGCGCGAAAGGCGGCCACCGCCGCTTCGCGCTCGCCCGACCCCAACAGAGCCGCAGCCTGTTCGCCGTATAGGCTCTCCAGTAGGGCCGGATCCTCGGTGGCTTCCACAGCACGTCCAAATGCGGCCGCTGCGGAGTCTGACTCACCACGCCGCTCCTGCAGCTGGCCCTCCAAGCGATGTGCCTCGGCCCCGGGAGCATCCATGGCCTGCAGCAGCTCGAGGGCTTCGTCCCACTCATCCGTGGCCACCATTAGCCGCACCAATACAACCCGCGTGCCATTGTTGGCCGGATCCTCCGCATGACGTGCGCGCCAGCGCTCCACCAAAGGCTCCAGCTGTCCCGCCGAGACAGCGGCCGCGACAAGCTTCTCGAAGGCCCAATCGTGGTAAGGCTTGCGCTCCAGGTAGCGCTCGTAGCTTTGGAGTTGCTTCTTGGGGTCTTGGGTACGTTCCTGACCGAGAGCTGAGCTTGCGAAGACCAGCAGACACAGGACCGAGAGCAGCTTGCGCATAGGGTGCGAATAGAATGGTGGCGAACGAGCGTGGCGCGCCATTGGACGACGCGCTGGGCTTCATCTTGCCACAATTCACCAGGCTCGAAAGTGCACGTGGCTGAGCGAAAATGTCCCCTCGATGTACCGTAGCCCTGCCATGATCCTCCGCAAACTCCGCCTAACCCTTCTCGCCGCCTGGGCCACCCTTGCCCTGGCTCCCACCCTCAGTGCCCAGGGCGACCGTTTGGCTCCAGCACCCGAGCCGCGCCTCGAGCTCGAGGAGGTGGAGGACCTGGTCCAAATGCATGGCATCCAGGCCATGGAATCCAAGCGAGCAGCCGGCTACGGCATAGCCGTGGGTATCGACGGAGTGCTGGTCTACGAGACAGGCCTCGGACTCGCGGACCTCGAGCTGGAAGTTCCCGTGACCACCGAGAGCGTCTTCCGCATCGGCTCCATCACCAAGCAATTCACCGCGGCCTACGCCATGCGCCTGATCGAAGCCAGCCAGCTGAGCCTCGACACGCCCATCAACAAGTACCTCAGTTTCCCGCTCCAGGGCCAGGAGGTAACGCTCTGCCACTTGCTCAACCACACCTCCGGCATCCCGAGCTACACCGCCCAGGGGGCCGAGTGGATGCGCGCAGTGCCCTTGGAACTCGAGCATGATCAACTGCTAGGTTTGGTCTCCGGCAAGCCCTTCGACTTCGCGCCGGGCACCCAGTTCCTCTACAACAACACCGGCTACTACCTCTTGGGCATGCTGCTCGAGCAGGTCGCCGGCAGCCCCTACCAAGAGCTCATCTCCAAGCAGCTGTGCGGGCCCCTGGGACTTGGTATTCGGTACGACTCCAACACAGAGATCATCCCTCACCGTGCGCAGGGCTACGCCGCTGGCCGCTCCGGCCTCGAGAACGACAAGCAGTTTGGCGTCAGCCAGCCAGGCGCGGCCGGCGCCCTACTTTCTACCGCAGCCGACCTGGTGCGTTGGGCGCATCTTTTGCAAGCTGGTAAGGTCGTCTCAAGCAAGTCCTACGAGGCCATGTGCACCCCAACCAAACTGAGTGACGACAGCCAAAGGCCCTATGGCTATGGCCTCAGCATCGATGACCTTGGCGGGGAGCGCCGCGTCGGCCACGGTGGCGGCATATTTGGATTCAACTCCATTCTAAATACCTATCCCGATGCGGGTTTGGTGGTCTGCGTCCTCTCGAATAGTGAAGCTGCCAGCGCAGCGCGCCTAGAACAGTCCATCAGCCAGAGCCTCTTGGCCGTTCTCGCTAGGGAATAAGCCCCTCAGCCTTCGACGGCAGGCACGCCGCGATTTCCGAGAGATTGTTGAGCAAACTAGCGACCTCCCTTCGTTGGTCTAAGTAGGGGCCAATCTGCAGCTCGTAGGCAGGTCCCATTCTTCGTTCAACACAAGAGAGAAGTCACACTCCCATGCTCACCAGTCTCCTAATTGCGTCCTTCGCGGTACTCCCACAGCAGGACGTAGACACCTCAGCGCCCATCGCTCCCTCCGGGTACCAGGGAATCGTCTGTGACGACATGTCCCTGATCACCCGCAGCCCCGTCCAGGACTACGTCAGCGGCTCTCAAGCCGGTGATAATGCCCTGGAGAACCCCGCTGCGATCGCACGCATTCGGCCCTTCATTCCCAAGCTCGACGGCCTAGGCTCGGACCTTGCCAAGGGCAAATTCAGTATGCGTAAGCTCATGAGCGAAGTGCTCATGAGCCAGGCTGCGGACCAACACATCTGGGCCCGCGGTCACGACTTCCGCGCTAGCTTCGGAACCGAGGGCTTCACCATGTGGCCCGTATTCGGCAAGCGCTCCCCCCAAGAGTTCCCGGTGGCCTTCCAGCTGCAGCAGGTCACACTTGGCGGAGAAGCACTCGAGACCAATGCCACCGCCCCCACCATGGACGGCAGCGTGGTCGAAATCGGCCAGGGCAGCCTGCGCGAGGTCTACTACGTGGACTTGAACCAAGTCGAGCAGACCTTCGTTTTCGACCAACTCCCCGGCAGCGGTGAGATCGTGGTCAACCTGAGCGTGGACACGGAGCTCACGGTTCAAGCCGACGGCGACTTGATCCGCTTCGTGCACCCCGAGTTCGGCGAAGTCACCTACGGCCAAGCCTTCGTTCGCGACGCCTCGGGCCGCAAGGAGTCGATCGAGCGCACCTGGACCGGCGACGGCATCACCTTGCGCGTTCCGGCCAGCTTCGTGGCTTCGGCCCAGCTGCCCTTGACCATCGACCCGCCGACGACCGCCCTGGTCAACAACTTTGGCACCGTCGACGACGCCTATCCCGACGTTGCCTACGACGGGCGCTCCAATCTTTGGTGGGTTGTCTGGCAGGACTATACGTCAGCCACGAACTCGGACTGCTTCGCGACCAATTACACCCTTGGTGGCGTCCAGGGCACGACCTTAAGTATCGACCTCTCCGGCGATCACTGGTCCCACCCGCGCATGGCCTACAACTACGGTAGCGACCGCCTTCTGATCGTCGCCACCGTCGAGGCTGGCGGCTTGGGAGGCAGCGGAACGATCCAAGGCCGCTACATCGATGCCGCCACCAACACCGTCACCGGCACGGCCTTCACAATCAGCACGTTCGGCGCACTCAAGCGTTGGCCTGATGTGGCTGGCATGAGTTTCGACAGCCCCACCACCTCGTACTTCTGCGTCGCCTGGTCCTTCGAGATCAACGCCACGAGTCACATCGCCCAGTATCGCGTCGTCAACTCCGTCGGCGGCTTCCTGGTCCCGGTGACCTCGGTCACCTCAGGCGTTGATGCCATCCACACCACGCTCTCGGCCGGCATGGGCAATGTGGCCTTCACCGGCGACTACTGGAACCTCGCTTGGACCGAGGACAATGGCACTCTCGGAGACGGACTCGGCAGCATCTATGCTCGCCAGGTGGTCTTCAGTGGAGACCCGAACGTCGGCGCTGGAAACTTCCTCGTCGCCGGAACTTCAGACTGCGCCTTCCCCTCGATCACGGAACGCATGGACCGTAACTTGGTCGCCGACGGAGAGCGCCCCTCGATCGTGGCCTACGAGCGAGACTTCCCCACCGTCTCCGGCACCCCGCCCCGACAGCGCAGCATCTATGCCAACGTCATCACCAACAACACCGCCTTCGCGGCCAACTCCGTGAGCTTCTTGCTCGAGGACGTCGACCTCGAGCTCGACCAACGTGACGCCTCCATCGCGACCGATGGCGACTCCTTCTTCATCGTCTACAACGAGGAGTACTACGG
>JBLIOL010000313.1:0-6277 GCA_047639615.1 Planctomycetota bacterium
GTAGCGGGTTCCTTCGTGGAGGAACCCCTCGCCCTGCTTGGGCAGATGTCCGAGCTGTGCCAGGACGAAACCACCTAGGGTCTCGAAGTCCGACTCCTCAGGAATGTCGAGCTCAAGACTCTCGTTAACTTCGGAGACGTGCAGGCCGGCGGGCACTTCGTAGACACCACCGTCCAGGGTTCGAATGGCATCCTCCGGCGGGTCTTCCTTGTCGGGGAACTCACCGACGATTTCCGCTAGAACGGCCGTTAGGGTGACCAATCCGGCAGTCCCGCCGTATTCGTCCAAGATCACAGCGACCTTTTGCTGGCGCGCTCGGAATTCCTTGAGCAAGTCCGCAACCGGTTTGGTTTCGGGCACCAGGAAGGGCGGGCGCAGGATGTTTCGCAGGTTTGCTTCCTGGCGTTTCTGCTCGGCATCGGGTGCCAAGGGCGGCGTTTCAGGATCCCGATCCGCCTCTATTCGTTGCAGGGCGCGCAGGGCGTCTTTGATGAGCATAGTGCCGATGATCGAGTCGACTGAGTCCTCGAAGACAGGTACGCGCGAGTGACCGCTCTCGAGCGAGATCTGCAACGCGGCTTCGAGACCGAGCTCTACGTCTACGGCAACGATTTCCGTACGCGGGGTCATGACCTCGGCCGCATCGGCGCCGCGGAAATCCATCACGTTCTCGATCAGGGTGCGCGCCGTCTCATCGATATCGGGAGCCGGTCCAACATCGTCCATGACCGTGCGCAGGCCTTCCACGAAGCGCCGCTGAGAGTCAGCGTCATCGGCGATGCCGAGCACGCGCTGAACGGCGCGCCGGGTGGCGTCGACGGCGAAACCGAGGGGCTGGATGGGCAGTTGGAGGTACGACCAGAGGGGTAGGGCGCGTACCAGCAATCGGTCGCCACGGGCACGGGCCAGGGCCAAGGGCAGGGCGTTACTAAAGAAGAGCAGGACTGGAGCTGCGATGATCAGCACTCCCACAAGATGGTCCCACTCCAGGGTGGTTCCGCTGGAGACGAATTTGAGTAGCAGGCCCACGAAGGCGGCCTCCGCCGTGAGCTGGACAAGGGCGGCGCTGGTGGCCAGGGGCTCCGCACGCTCCAGCAGGCCAGCCAGCTGCTCGCGGCGTGGCCCTGCGGGTTCGGAAGCCAATACGCGGCCGGCAAGCGAGCGCAGCAGGGCTTCTCGCAGGGTGCCAAAGGTGGTCGCCGCACCAAGCGCGAGCAGGGAAGCGATGAGCTGGAGGCTGGCATGCCAGGCCTCCGAGGGTGCCGCGGAGCCGGGCACCAGGAGCGATGGATCGGTCACGCTCGTTGGGTGGGGGTCATGGGGGCCTCAATCTACATTCCTGCGCTCGGAAACGCCCGTGCAAGCGGGTGCGGGGGCGTTACCCAGAGGGAACACGCCCCGCGCGGCAGGCCGCAGGAGGCGTTCGGGTCCAAGCCCTAAGTGTTTTGCATATAATGAGTTATAGCGATTTGCTAGGCCAGGAATGGGGCTCCGGCACGCTACGTGCATTCCAGCGGGCGTGCTACAACTCCTGACCGCCAGCTCAGCTTCCCCGTCCCCCCATATTCAGGACCTTGACCCGGCCCTGGTCGATCAGCTGGGCGGTGCCTGCGTGCGCCTCCCTGGGGAAAATGCGGAGGCCTTCTCGCGGCGTTTCGAGACCGCACTCATGGTGCTCTTTCGGGAGACTCGCTCAGGTGCCGTCTTCACCGTCCTCTACGAGTCCACCAAGCAGGCAATGGGCAGTTGGATCCTGCACCTCTGCTCCGGCCGCGGCCAGCGCAAGGACCCGCTGGATCTGGTGCAGGACACCTTCGTCAACATCTATCGCTACGCCGGCAGCTTCCGGGACGGCCGCGGGGGTGGATTCCGTGGCTGGGCACGCACGATCGCGGCCAATGTGGTGCGGCGTGCACACCAGCGCTCGGCGCGGGCCACCTTTAGCGAGTTGCCCGAGGGCTCGGCCGAGCCCGTGGATCCGCGCATGGGGCCGGCGGCGGCCTGCCAGAGCGCGGAACAACAGGCGGAGCTGGCTCGCGCTTGGACCTTTCTACTGCTGCACTACGCCGCTGCCTGGGAGACGCTCTCGCCCCGGGATCGGGAGGCATTGACCCTGGTCGAGGTGGATGGCAAGAGCTACACCGAGGCTGGCAGCCTGCTGAAGGTCGGGCGCTCCAACATGAAGATGATCATGTTCCGCGCTCGCAAGCGCATTCGCCTGACGGTGTTGAAGAGCATGGCGGCCGGCGAGCCCGCGAAGCCGCAGCCCGAGATCGGGTTGCTGGCTGTGTCGTAGGGGAGCGGGAAAAGGCCCTAGGGACCGACGGCCGGGCGTCGTCGGCTCCGACCTGCCTCTGTCCCTGCTAGCGGGGTCAGCGCGATAATTGGGCGCGATCCCTGACCGTGAACTACTGATCCGCTGAGCCATGGGTCAAGATGGGTCGGTGAAGCAAGCCCCCAAGCCTATCGATCTGCTCGTCCATGGATCCTCCGAAGTAGCCACCGCCTTGGGCTCGACGCCGCGCGGTGGGACGCAACTAGGGGAGCTCTCGGTGCAGGCGAATGCGGCTGTAGCTATCGACGCTGGCCTGATTCTGGAAGTCGGGGCAGAGGCGGATTTGCGTGGCCGCTATGCCCCGCGGGAGTGCTTGGACGCGGCCGGTGGGTGCGTGATACCGGGCTTTGTGGATTCCCACACACATCCGGTCTTTGCGGGTACGCGTGAGAACGAATTCGAGGCACGGCTTGCTGGCAAGAGCTACTTGGACATCGCAGCAGAGGGTGGCGGGATCGCTTCGAGCTTAAAGGGCGTGCGCGCTAGCTCTGAGGAAGTGCTACTGGCGCAGTTGCTCGTGCGGCTGGATCGATTCCTGGCCTTGGGCACTACGACCGTGGAAGCTAAGTCGGGTTACGGCTTGTCCCTGGAGGATGAGCTCAAGTGCTTGCGCGTGTTGCGCGCAGCTGACGAGCAGCATGCGGTCAGCATCGTGCCGACCTTTCTTGGCGCGCACGACTACCCGCCGGAGTATCGCGATCGGCGTCAGGCCTACGAGGACTTGGTGGTCTTTGAGATGCTGCCGGCGGTGGCGGAAGCTGGTTTGGCTGAGTATTGCGATGTGTTCACCGAGGCGCATGTATTCAGCCTCGAGGCGACGCGGCGCATTTCCAACGCGGCCCGTGAACTCGGGCTTGGCGTGCGTTTGCATGTGGATCAACTCACGCCCTTGGGCGGTGCACAGTTGGCTGCGGAGCTGGGCGCGGCGAGCGCCGATCACCTGGAGCACGTGAGCCCCGAAGGAATCGAAGCCTTGGGTTCGGCGGGGGTCGTTCCGGTGCTGTGTCCCATGGTGCCGCTGTTCCTGCGCGAGACCCAGGAAGCACCCGGGCGCGCCATGGTGGCTGGGGGCTTGGCGCCGGCGCTGGCTACGGATTTCAACCCGGGTAGCTGCTATGTGCAGTCCATGCCGGAGGTGCTCTCTTGGGGCGCCTTGCGCTATGGCTTTGCGGCGGGGGAAGCGCTTACGGCGGCCACTTTGAACGCGGCCTGCTGCCTGGGGCGGGGGAAGGATCGTGGCACTCTGGAGTCGGGCAAGCGCGCGGATCTGGTGGTCACGGACTTGCCCCATCACGGGCACCTGACGTATGAGCTGGGGCGTTCGCCGGTGAAGGCTGTGGTCGCCGAGGGCCGAGTGGCCTGGCGACGTCTGTCCTGAGGTATCCTCTGCGCCATGCGGAATCGAGTATGGCTGATGCTGGCCCTGGTAGTGGGGCTCATGGATTCGGGTTTGGCCCGGCAGAACGAGCAGTATCGGTACACCGGAAGTCCGGCCCTGGACGCGCACTTGGCGGCTGTCTTTACCGAGCGCCGTCTAGCGGCGGAGGATGCTTGGTCGCGGGCGGATGAGGCCGGCCGTGCCTGCGCGGAGCGGGTCTGCAATCCTTCGGGTAGGCCCCAATTGCCGCGCCTGCATGCGCGTTCCACCGAGCTCTACACGCGTTACGCGCGGGCCCTCACGGGCATGGAATTCGAGCGCCTCGGTTCTTTGCGCCAACGCTTCGCCGACTCCTTCGACATGCGTGTTGTGCCCTCTGGGGGCGCTGCTGCAGAGGGCCAAGGACTGCCACTGACAATCGTCATGCGGCCGCTTTATCCCTTGCTGTCCGAGAAGCAGTGGGGGGGGCTGGAGGAGGTGCGTTTGGTGTGGATTGACCGTGAGGGTAAGGAGCGTCTCGCGCGGCGCGAATCCACCGGTGGGCGCAGGCTTCCGCAGGAGGGCTTTCCCTTATTCGTGACCGCGCCCAGTGGAGGAGCGGGTGATTGGCGCTTGGTCAGCGAGTGGGTCTTCGGCGAGGAGCTCTACCGGGGCTGGCCCGTGGTGGTCAGCCTGGACGAGAGCGGCCGGCCGGCGGGGGACTACGGTCTGCGCAGCGGCGTGGGCGGCGCCTTCGGCTTGCTCGATGCGCGCTTGGGCGCCCTTCGCCCGGAACCTGTGGAGCTGGAGTACTCGGCCGATGGCCGAGATGCGGTCTTGGATATTCCCGAGGGAAAGGCCCTGCGGGCAACGGTGCTAGTGGTGCTGCAGGGACCCGAACAGTTGCGGGGCGCCTTTGCGGGCGAAGCGGGAGCGGGCTGGGGGCGGCTAGCCGAGGGTGGCGTGCGTGTGCTGGCAACCTTGCGGAGTTTCGATGGGGAGCATGAGCCCACGGCACTGACGCTCATGGAGCGTCAGTCCACGGACAAACCGCGTGTGCTTGTGGTGCGCGGGACGATGGTTCGGCGGCTGCTCAGCTCCCGCGTAGCCAACCAGGTGGATCCCTATGACGGGCTGGTTGTGAGCCTTTTTCAGCTGGGTGCCGGCGTGCCGCCGGCGCTCGCCCCAGGCCTACGTAGCCTCTTTCTGGAGCCCCTAGCTGGTACCGATGTGGAGTCACAAACTGATCCCTCGGCACCCGACCAACTCTGGATCCAGCGGACGGCTCCGCCGGTATTTGCTGAGCTAGAGCTCCCAGAACTGATCGATGGATGGCTCCCGGCGGGGGGCTGATTCGGTATACCGTTCCCTGCCATGGCCAAACGAACCGTCATCCAGCCGCGCACCCTCAAGGGTTTTCGCGACTACCTGCCCGAGATTGCCCTTCCCCGCGAGCAGCTGATCGATACCGCCAAGGGCGTTTATCGCTCCTTTGGTTTCGCGCCCATCGATACGCCGGCGCTCGAGTACTCCGAGATCCTGCTGGGTAAGGGTGGAGCCGAATCGGACAAGCAGATGTTCCGCTTCGAGGACCATGGCGGCCGCGATGTGGCCCTGCGTTTCGACCTGACGATTCCCCTGGCGCGCTTCGTGGCGCAGCACTCGGGTCAGTTGGGCATGCCCTTCAAGCGTTACCACGTGGGACCCGTCTGGCGCGGCGAGAACACTCAGCGCGGACGCTACCGCGAGTTCATCCAGTGCGACTTCGACACCATCGGCACCAAGAGCCCGGTGGCAGACGTGGAGTCGGCGCTAGTCATTCAAGGACTGTTCGAGGCGCTTGGTTTCGAGCGCTTTGTGCTGCGTGTGAATCACCGCGGTGTGCTGACCGGCGTACTCGAGCGCGTGGGCCTGGCGGATCAAGCGGTGCCGGTGCTGCGCGCCCTGGACAAGCTGGCGAAGATCGGCCCGGCGAAGGTGGCCGAGGAGATGCAGCGCGAAGCTGGCGCGAGCGAGAGTCAGGCCAAGGACGTGCTGACCCTCGCGGAGGCCAAGGGCAGCAACGCGGAGTTGCTCGACGGACTGCCGGCCCAGGTGGCTGGCTCCGAAGCGGGCGAGGCCGGCGTGGAGTCCTTGAATGGGCTGCTTGCCGGGCTTGCAGCCGCAGGTATTCCGGAGGAGCGCGTGGCTTTGGATCTCTCCATCGCGCGCGGGCTCGACTACTACACAGGCGTGATCTTCGAGACCTTCCTGGGCGACCTACCGGGAATCGGTAGCTGTTGCTCCGGTGGTCGCTACGACGATCTGGCCAGCGTCTACACCAAGGAAGTCTTGCCCGGAGTGGGCGCGTCGCTTGGGGTCGACCGTTTGCTGGCGGCCATGGAAGAGCTCGGTTTGGTGGAAGGCCGTAGCGCTTCGGCGCCGGTGCTACTGACCTACTTCGACAAGGCACGCGGGCAGGACTACGTGACCCTAGCTGCGAAGCTGCGTGCCCAGGGGCTCGGTGTGGAACTCTACCCCGACGCTAAGAAGCTCGGCGCCCAGCTCAAGTACGCGGACCGCCGCGGTCACTCCCTAGCGATCAT
>JBLIOL010000314.1:0-6252 GCA_047639615.1 Planctomycetota bacterium
CGCAACCCATCCTTGGGCTCCATGGAAGGTAGGAACCCAGGCACGTTGCGCTCTACCAACTCACCGGGGTTGTCGTAGGCGCCTCGCACGAGGATGTGTGCTGGGCGAACCTCCGTGCGTTCCTTCATCACCATGGCACCTGCCACGCTGACCATAAGCTCCGTGCGCTCACGCTGAACTCGCTTGAGCTCATCCTGGAGGTGCTTGAGCTGAGCCGCATACTCCTCATCGGGAGCGACTGCCTCTTCTTCGGTCGATTCGGCGCTGGCCTGCAGCTCGTCGTGCCGTGCTTGCAGGGTCGCGCGCTCTTGGTCGAAACTCTCCAGTCCAGCGCTCTGGTCCTCCGTCGGAAAACTGATGTAGGGCGGCTGCAATCCGCGCCGGAAGTCGGCGCCGCTGCGACCGCCGGTCTCTGGTGCGCCATCCAAGTTGTTGAAGAACGCGGAGAGCTGGTAGAAGTCCTTCTGCTCGATCGGATCGTACTTGTGGTCGTGGCACACGGCGCACTGCACGGTCAGGCCCATGAACGCGGTGCCCACTGCGCTGACTCGGTCGATGACATTGCGCGCCAGGCTCTCCTCAGGCAGCATCGTGCCGCCATCGATGATCATGTGCAGGCGGTTGAAGCCCGAGGCGATCAACTGCTGATCGGTCGGATCCGGAATGAGATCGCCCGCCAGTTGTTCGGTGACGAAGCGGTCGTAGGGGAGGTTCGCGTTCAGGGACCGAATCACCCAGTCGCGGTAGGGGCTTTGGTCGCGGTAGTGATCGTGGTGCAGGCCGTTGGTGTCGGCGAAGCGCACTAGATCGAGCCAATACTTGGCGCGGTGTTCACCGAAACGCGGCGAACTCAGCAGGCGATCCAACACACGCTCGTAGGCACCCGCGTCGTCGTCCTCAAGGAAGGCTTGAATCTCGTCCAAGGTCGGGGGCAGGCCGGTTAGATCGAAGCTTGCGCGCCGCAAGAGGGTGCGCTTGTCCGCCTTGGGGCTTGGGGCGAGCCCTTGGGATTCGAGCTGACGCAGGACGAAGCCGTCCAGGGGTTGCTCGAGCCAGGCCTCGTCCGCGACCTGCGGGGCGCTGGGCTGCGTCGGTGCCACAAAGGCCCAGTGATCTTGGTAGGGCGCACCCTGTTCGATCCAACGCTTGATTAGCTCGCGTTCCTGCGCGTCTAGGGGCTGCTTGTTCGAATCCAGCGGCGGCATGAGGTCATGCTCATCCGTGGTGGTCAGTCGATACCAAAGCTCGCTGTCCTCCAGGGACCCTGGGCGGATGGCCTGGATCCCATCGCGCGCAGTGGTCGCGCCCTGTGGGCCGTCGGCACGATCCAAACGCAACTTGCCCTTGCGATCGTGGGCGTCCGGTCCGTGGCAGTGGAAGCAACGGTCAGCCAGGAGCGGCCGCACGTCGCGATTGAAGCGAACCTCCTGCTGGCTTGCTGCTGCTGCGAGCTGCGCGCGTGCGTCCTGCGCACTGACGCGTTCCTGCAGGCCAAGCGCTGCTACCAGAAGCGATACGTAGAGCACGCTAAGTGACAGGGCAGCTTGCCGTGAGGTAACTCGGGGGAGGCTCGGATCCATGGTTCGAATGGGGGTGCTCGCTTGCGGAGCTCGGAAGTTACCGCAGCCTACCCGCCTGGGCAAATGCATGGGACACTACCTGCATGCGACACATGCTTAGTCTCTTGGTGCTTGCTCACTTCCTAGTCACTGGAAGCTCGGCCCAGTTCCGCCTTCCGGCAGTCTTTGGAGACCACATGGTCCTGCAGCGCGAGAAGCCCGTGCGCATTTGGGGCTGGGGTACGCCGGGCGAGTCGGTGAACGTGCGCTTTGCGGGCCAAGCCGTAACGGGGCAGGTGGCCGCGGACGAGAGCTGGTCCGTGGAACTGTCCCCATTGGAAACGAGTTTTGAGGAGCGCTCGATAGTCGTGGAGCACGCCGGGCAGAGCCTGGAAGTGTTGCATGTGCTGGTGGGCGAGGTCTGGGTCTGTGGCGGACAGAGCAACATGGAATGGACCCTGCGCAGTTCGCGTGATGCGGACTTGGAGCTGACCGGTGCAGACCATGGGCAGATCCGCTATCTGCGAGTTCCGAAGATCGCGAGCCCTACGCCAGAGGATGACTTTCCACGTAAGGACGAGGGTGCGTGGCGGCAGTGCGTGCGAGGTCAAGTTCAGGATTGCACGGCGGTCGGCTACTACTTCGCCGTTCGATTGAGCCGCAACCTGCGCGTTCCGGTGGGGCTGATCGATATCTCTTGGGGTGGAACTTTGGCCCAGCACTGGTCTAGTGCTGAGAGCCTGCGCGCAATTCCTGAGATGGAGTCCGACATTGCAGCCTTTGAGAAGCGCCGGCGGGCTTGGACGGATGGAGGCGGCCAGGCGGGTGCGGACGAGCGTTACCAGCAGGCGCTGGCTGACTGGGAGCAGGCGCAGGCCGCCGCCGCGACGGCGGGCGAGTCCAAACCCCGCAAGCCTGGCAAGGGAGCATTCGAGGACCCGGCGAAGCAGCGTCAGCCGGCGGGGATGCACAATGGGATGCTGCTGCCGATCGCGCCTGCGACGATTCGCGGTGCGCTCTTCTACCAAGGGGAGAACAACTCCTTCGGTACCGCTTGGAAGCCCTTCCATCGGACCTTCCCGAGTGTCATCGCCGATTGGCGCGGGGCCTTCGGTGATCCCGAGCTACCCATGGGCCTGATTCAGATCGCTGGTTGGAGTACGCGTAGGAGCATGACTTACGACATGAATCACCACACGAACATCGTGCGCGAGATTCAATTCACCACCTGGCGGAGCACCCCGAATACCGGCCTAATCGTCACCTACGACACGAACTCCAACGGCAATATTCATCCCGGCCACAAGCGCCCGGTGGGCGAACGCAGCGCACGTTGGGCGTTGGCGGAAGTCTATGGCGCGCCCAACGCGAGCAATGCTCAGCCGCTCGAGTGGCGCGGACCGATCTACGAGTCCACGCAGGTGACGGGCGCGAAGCTCGTCGTGTCCTTTGAAGCTGGTACCTGCCGCGGTTTACGCCTGGATCGTGATGAGGCCAACGGCATCTACGTGGCCGGCGCCGACCAGGTCTTTCAGCACGCGTCGGCGCGGGTGCTCAAGGGCGACAAGCTCGAGGTCTGGTGTGATGAGGTCCCCGAGCCTGTTAGCGTGCGCTATGGCTGGTCGAACCTCCCCAGTGGCAACCTGCTCAACGGCCGCGAACTACCCGCTTACCCCTTCCGCTCGGACCGCTGGCCTTTGACGCCCCATCAATCGGAGGGTTCGTACCTGATCGATGGAGCGCGGGCCGCTGACTCGAAGTAGTCGCCTCTAGAGCTCGTAGAACTCTTCCCACTCCTTGCGCGGGGGCGGGCCTACGAGCAGTTGATTGGCGCGTTTGTTGTTGGTGATCTGCTCGGTCTTGCGATCGAACTCGAGTTCGCCCCCAAGCCGTTGAGCGATGACGCCTAGGCAGAACATCTGACTCAAGGGTCCGGAGACTTGGAAGGTGGAGCGCGGCTGCTCTTCGCCTTTGACCGCCCGGATGAAGTTGAGCATGTGGCCGCTTCCGACCTCGTACTCGGGCAGTGTGCTGGCCAACTCCTGGGCCTTGGCTTCGGGGATGATGCTCAGGGGGCTGCCGTGGGACTTGCCCATGAAGGTCAGGTCCTTGCCGTAGATGACCTTGCCGGCATTGCCGAGCTTGCGCTCCGCTTCCAACTCCTCGGGATGCTCGGGACGGTTGCTGGTTCCGTCATGCCAGGTGATCGTGCACGGGGGCTCTTCCGCCCGGGCGGGGAAGTCGAACTGGATCGTGGTAGCCAAAGGAAAGATGAGATTCTTGGGCCCCTCGCGCTTGAGCGCGCTGATCTTGTGCGGGATGCCCAGGTCGAGGAAGCGGTGCACCGTGTCCAGGATGTGCGGACCCCAATCGCCGAAGGCGCCGTTGCCGTAGTCGTACCAGCTGCGCCAATTGCCGGGATGGAGCTTGTCGCTGAAGGGCACCTCGGGGGCGGTGCCAATCCACGTGTCCCAGTCGATGCCCTCGGGCATGGTCTGGCCCGTGGGGTACTCGTCGAACTTCCAACCGTACCAGCGCCGGCCGGAGTTCATGAAGGCGGTGACCTTGGTCACATCCTTGATGATGCCGGCTTCCTTCCAGGCCTTGAATTGGTGGTAGTTCTCGCCGGAGTGGCCTTGGTTGCCCATCTGGCAGGCGACCTTGTACTTGCGCTCGGCCGCCATCATGCGCGTGATCTCGTCGTAGGTGTGCGCCAGCGGCTTCTCCACGTAGACGCCCTTGCCCAGGGACATGGCCAGCATGGAGATCGGGAAGTGGGCGTGGTCCGGTACGCCGATAGTGCAGGCGTCGATGTCCTTCTCCATCTTGTCGAACATCACGCGGAAGTCCTTGAACCTCGGCACGTCGGGGAATTCCTTCTCGAGGTGCTGGGTGTGTTTCGTACCGATGGCCACATCGCACAGGGCGACGATGTTCACCTGACCCGTGCGGAACGCGCCCATGCCGTCGGCGCCGCCCATGCCGCCGCAACCGATGATGGCCACATTGACCTTTTCGTTGGCGCTGACCGGGCGGACCGGCATGACGCCGAAGGCTGCGGTAGTGGCGGCAAGTTGGCCGAACTGCCTTCTGGAGATGGGTTGCTTCATGGTTCGCTGGAGTGGGGGGGCGGGTGTTTAGCGCGCCTCGGAAGTGGGCGCTGCGGGCATGCGGTCGAGGCTCAGGTGCTCGATCCAGACATTGCGGAAGCGCACCACGTTGTGGTGGCCTTGCAACTTGATCGGGCGAGCTTCGGGACTCTCTGCTTGGCCCGCGCCGGTCTTGCGCTGGATCGAGACCGTATCGTGAATCAAGACGCCGTTTTGGTAGACGGTGATCTGGGCGTTTTCGGTCTTGCTCTCGTCTTCGAAACGCGCCGCACGGAACAGGATGTCATAGCTCTGCCATTGGCCGGCGGGCTTGCTTACCAGTTGGTCCGGCTTCTTTAGGCGGTAGATGCTGCCGGCGTCCGAGGCCTTGTAGTCCTCGGGCGACGTGGCGTGGGAGTTCAGGATCTGGATCTCGTAGCGTTGCTGGATGTACACCCCGGAGTTGCCGTCAGCTTCGCGGTCCTTGCCTGGTGCATCGTTGACGTTGAACTCCAGGTGCATGCGGAAGTCCTGGTAGGACTCCGGCGTCACCACACTGTCCCATGCGGGCGAGGCGCTCAGGACGCCACCCTCGAACACCCAGCGGCATTCCGCATCGGACTCGGGAAGCATGCTGTGCGACTCTTGACCGACCAACTGGACGCCACCCTTTGGGAATTGGCTGAAGTCGAACAGGGCGGCCTGTTTATTGGGCGCGGCACGTGGACGGGCCGGAGGATTGAGGGGTAACACATGGGCGCGCTCCGCCCATGCTTGCCAAAGCGCAGCGAGCTTCTCGGTACGCTCGGGTTGGGCGCGAGAGAGGTCATGGAGTTCGGTGCGATCCTTCGACAGATCGAAGAGCTCCCAGGGACCCTTCTTGCCCGCAGCCACCAGTTTCCAATCGCCCACGCGTACCGCGCGATTGCCCTCGTGCTCCCAGAAAAGTGCCTTGCGCTCCAGCTCTTGGCTGGTGAAGGTCGGCAGTAAGCTGAGTCCCTCCATGGGTTGAATGGTGTGACCCGCGTACTGCTTTGGATACTCCACCCCCGCTGCATCAATGCAGGTAGCCATGATGTCGATCAGATGTCCGGGCTGCTCTTCGAGCTCGCCATGGCGGCGTAAGCCGGCCGGCCAGTGCACGATCAACGGCGTGGAGATGCCGCCCTCATGCACCCAGTGCTTGTAGCGGCGGAAGGGCGTGTTGGACGCGTTGGCCCAGCCCTTCCCATAGGAGATGTAGGTGTTCTCAGGCCCGGGGATGACTCCCTCGCCCGTGCGCACCGGCTCTCCGCTGCGGGTGTAGCTGGGGATCATCCGATCTTGCAGCTCCTGCGCTCCCATGGGCATGCGCACCACAGGCTGGCTGGGGTCGGGACTCTCCGGTCCACGGCTGCCGTACTCTTCCGCGCAGCCGCCGTTGTCCGCAAGGAAGAGCACCAGCGTGTTCTCCAGTCGCCCGTGGGCTTCCAACCGGTCGAGGATGCGACCGATGCTCTGGTCCATGCTATCGATCATGGCCGCGTAGACCTGCATGCGAGCGATGTGCCAAGCGCGCTGCTCGGCATCCTCCCAGGCCGGAACGCCGGCGTCGCGCTCGGTCA